>JADHMR010000036.1 GCA_016779945.1 Bacteroidia bacterium
GGGCATCAAGGTGAAATTGTTAAAAACACAGGTGGCTTAATATGGCTTAATAGTATTTATAGTGTTAATTTAAATGAGAACACCTATGATACAGGGTTCAATACAGACTTGCACCAAATCGCAAAGCAAATAACTGATAGTCATAACCCAAATTACAAACAGTAAAGATCAATCATTTGTAAAAATCAGGAATTTAAATTTAAAAAAATTACCTGAATATTAAAACGAACACATTAAATCAATAAATAAAATTTAAAAATGAAAGCTATTCTACCAATTATAATTACTCTATTCATAGTAAGTACAGGTAAATCTCAAATTGATACCGTTACTAGTTTTACTACTGTAATTAAACCAAATCATAATATTAGCTTGGAGAATGCTTTATATGATGAAGGATCACATATGACTTATGATAGTAGCTCTGCTATGATTAATTTAAACGGAGCAGCATTCTCGATAGATTATATCAATCAAGACGGAGGTACTAGTTTTGATGGTTATCCATCTGGCAGCATCGGTGGGGTAAGAAAATCGGGGGTATATTATCCTGGAAATTATTCCGCATGCGGAATGCCTGTACAATTGCAAAGTTTAGAACATGATTTCAGATTAAAATGGAAAACTTTTCAAATAAATGCTGATGATGTTGATGATAAATGGTGGGCTACTATAAATGTAATTTTTGACATTGGAGACTCAAACCTCTTTCCTGTTGGAACTGAAAGAGATTTTGATATTGTTATTCAATTTCAACGCTATGAACAAGATGCTCTAACAGACAACCCTAATACTGGGGGTGCATATTGGTGGTTTGCTCGTGATTCCAATGGCGTCATTGAGCCATTTAGTTTAATGATTGAAGGTGTTGAATATCAGTGGGCCATCAGATATAAATTTTTCAATTATGGAGCTGGCAATCCTAATTCACACAAAAATAATAAAGTTCATATTAAGTTCATTCCGATTGATAATAACCACATTCCATCCGAATTGGATCACCCTTTAAAAAGATTTGTTGACGCTACTGTAGACTATTTACAGTATGTTAATCTTCCAGCGGCAGAATTAAACCTTGCCAATCAAAAAGTTGCAAACCCAAACTTATGGGTAAAAAAAGTTTCGGCAGGCTATGAAGTTTATTCTGGAAACTCAACCCTAGGTCAAGATTATTTTTACACGATAGTGGATAATATAACGCCAGATGAACCAACTAATTTAACATTAACGCCATTAGCAAATAGTTTCGTTTTAAATTGGGACACTCACCCAACAGACAATTACGAATCTTATACTGTTTACAGGTCCGAAAATGGTGGTCAGTTCACAAAACTTGATTCGTTAATTTACACAAATACATACGAAGATTCAACAATTGTTAATGGTGTAGATTATCAGTATTACGTCACCGTTCTAGATCGTTCATTTAACGAATCTTATCCATCTAATACAGTTAATACAATTACTCTATCTACAAGTAATTATTCAAATTATAAGGTTTCGATATATCCGAATCCAACAAGTAACACCGTTAGATTAGTCGGAAAAATTGAATTTTCAGGAGATATCAGCATTTACAATAATTTAGGTCAAAACATCACGAAGCATACTAACGTAAGCAAGGTTAATAATAATCTGGTCATCATAGATTTATCCAATCTTAATTCGGGCTTTTATTATATTAAAACTAAAACTACCGCCAACAAGGTGTATAAGCAATAACACCCTGCGGGATGTAACTACTCATACACATATCGTTATTAAATCAGTTTCTTCAAATCCTCTAAAAAGTTTGAACTCTGACCAGTGGAGGTCACCAATAAACAAAGCACATTTAACAACCTGTTGAGTGTGCTTTGTTTTTATAGGACTTTTGCAAAAATCTCGAAGCCAAAAAAGCACAATTTTGAGTATTATTCGTTAATTTTGTTTCACACTTTTAAAAATGTTTCACACCTGAAATAATTATCTTTTAAAATATTTACGATTAGTCGGTTTGATAAAATCACTATAAAAAAAACACTCCGAATTATCTCGGAGTGTTTCTTTTTTTAAAGCTAAAATAAAACTTATGCTATGTTATTTGACAACTGTCTGAAATAACACTTCAACATCAGTATCACCAGGTTCGCAACTTCCATCTTTGACATCTGGCTGGTGCTTTAATTGAACCAATAAGCTTGTGTTCTCAGCCTCTGATGTTGTAACAGTTGCGGCCAAACCAAGATTTAACTCGTTTGCATCTTTATCTGTAATTGTAACAGTTAAGTCTCCAGGTGTTGTGTAGCAAACTAAGTGTTCATCTGCCTCTTCCTCAACTTCTTCAGTAATGTCCTCAACCGAATTCGGATCACTTTCATCCAAAAATCGGATAGCTAAATCATACGTACTTGACGCATTCAATTCTATCGTATCTGTGGTTTCAGGTGCATTTCCTCCTTCTCCGTCAGGATCACTAAATCTGAAAGTGCGAACATCTTCAGCATCATCAGCATTGGTAAAAGTCATCTCAACTGTGGTAATTAATTCTTCTTCATTCATTTGAGGAGGATTGTCAACGGGATCGTCATCACATGCCTGAAAAGTGAACGTAATCAGAGTTGATAATACTAAAAATAAAACGGTGTTTAATTGGATTTTTTTCATTTGATTTTAATTTTTAAATTGTGTAGTTAATAATTATATAAAAGTTTCTTCCTAAATCATCTGCATAGTATCTATATCGATTCATATAGTCTCTGTATGATGTATTTAATAAATTGTTTATTCCTAAACTAAAATGTAGAGGTGTTTCCTTATAATGAACACCTATCTCTGAATGCAATAAGAAATAATCTGATGGGCTCACTGCAAAGTCTTCATCATCCTCTACTCTATTTTGTCGTGCAACGTATTGTGCACCAAACCTAAAATGGCCATTTCTTAGCCCCAGTCTATCTATGATAGCATACTTAAGCTCACCTTTAATTCGCTGGGATGGTATTCCGAAAATATATCGGTTATTCTTGATATCCTTCACCCATAAAAATGAAGCATCAATTTGGGTAAACCAATGGTTATTTAATTGGTATTGTAAATCTATATCACTTCCTAAAAACCGAGCGTTGGTTTGCACATAATTGAAAACTGGAAAAGCACCACGAATACTCAATTGGGTTTCACCACTGGGTTTTAAATAAATAAAATTCTGGAAATAATGATAAAATGGCTCAACACGAAATCGAAGTTTATTATGTACATAATGAATTGCTGAACTCAATGAATATGCACGTTCTTTAGTCATGTCTAGACTCCCAAATTCTAACTGTGCTGAACCATGATGGAGTCCGTCACTGAACAGCTCATTTATATCCGGATTTCTCATCCTAGTTGATAGAGAAAAATAAGTTATAATGTCTTCATTAACTTTCAACCTGCCACTTAAATTAGCAGACAATCCGCTATAATTAAACTTCTCATTGAGCAATATTTCCTTTTGATATCTAAATGTACTTACATACTGGTAATCGTACCTCAACCCCGCTTCTATAAGCGAACGAGATTTTTCTGCAGTTAAAATGGCAAATGCTCCAGATTTATACCTCAGGTAATTCGGTATAAAATACCTTCCTTGAAATTTATTCTGTTGCGATTCACCCATGGCACCATATTGTAATTTAAACTGATTTATAGGTTTTACTACCCATAAATTCAGTTGTTGAGTCCATAGGTTTAAATCTAATGCGGCACCTTTTGAACCTCTATGGCTATCAAACTCTTGTCTTTGATTGTTTTGAACGGTATAAGACGCAGTAAGTTCACCTATTTTCTCAGAGGCATACTTCCATTTCAATTTTCCTGTGAAATGATGAATAACTTGTGATGGAAGTCCAATTTCGTAAGTAAATGGATTAATGATGAGCGGGGTATCACTTGCCAATGCTCTATTAAGGTCTGTTAAATTACCAATGTGCGATGAAGATAATATTCCTAATTTTTGACCAAAATAAGAAGCATTCAAAGACCACTCATTATTGTTTCTTTTTAGCAGTCCAAAATAAGAACCACTTAGTTGATAAAAGCCGGTGTTACTCAAATAATGTTTAGAAGAACGACTATCACCATTTCGTTTAGCATTGAACACAAATCGTTGACCAAGGGCTGTTTTTACGTTGTAATTATCATATTTTAAACCGACTAGTCCACCTCTCGGATTAGACTCTAATTTGGTTAAAAATGTTAAACGGTTATAACTTGTATCATCAAATTTCGCAGGCAATAATCGGATAACTCCACCCATTGCATCCCCACCAAATCTTAGGGTTGAGGCACCTTTAATGACTTCCAAACTACCCGCACTTAATGGATCAATTTCTGGAGCATGTTCTCTTCCCCATTGTTGTCCCTCTTGCTTACTATCATCATTTATGATAGACACCCTATTGCTATGCATTCCATTAATAAGGGGTTTAGCAATTGAAGCACCCGTTCTAAGAAAACGTACACCACTAACTTCTTGTAATGCATCCGAAATCGATACTGCAGCAAGATGCTCTAATTTTTTTCTACTTACACCCTCAATAAGCTGTGCACCAGCATCAACGCTAGAACTTGCTCGCTTAACAATTTCAGTTAAACTATGTAAGTGGTGAGGAATGAATAGATTAATAAACGTATCCTTTACAAGTAAAATTTCTAAATGCACATCATCACACCCCACATGACTAATCATGAGGTGATGGTTGCCTTCCGATAAATTGGGGAACATAAACCTCCCCTTTTCGTTGGCAATTACATGATTACTTTTCAGGGCAATGAGTGTATTTGACAATGGCTCACGAGTAGCACTGTCTAATACAACACCTGATAAGGTAACCTGAGATAAAGCAAGTTTGCATGTATATAAAAATACAAGCATTGCGAGTAATTTTCGCATTTAAATATTATTTGATTTTTGATTAATTATTGTAAAAAGTTAGAAGCGGAGTGTCAACTTAAACAATTGGGGGTGCTCGATCCGAGCTAGATTTTTTCTGAGCAGAAAAAAGATTGGCTTTGAACACCGATTTATAATCATCTTGTCCAAAAGTTAAAACGGTTAGTTCATAGAATTGAGAAAAATCATTCGGATGAACAACTACATCACAAAGCGAGCAATCCATGTGAGCAGAATCTTCACAAAAATGGAGTGAAGTTTCATGACAAGCATCCTCCTCGTGATCATGATCGTGAAAAATACCCATGCCACCTGCGAAAGCAAGAAGCAAAATCAGTAATATGGATATTAATCTTTTCAAGATATCGGCAAATATAGAGATTATAGAAATGAGTATATGAATTTTATTTTTTAGATGAAAATCTAAAACAGACAGTTTATAACAACTATCTATTTTGTTATACTTTTGTCACACAACATTAAAATCTATATGAAGATTAACGGTCACTCGCACTTACTTCCTTACCCCAACCAGATTCCCTCGTTTATGAAAGACAAAGAAATCTTTTGGATTGATGATGACCGTTCATTCATGAGGCAAAAAAATTGGCAAAGACCCATAACTTCAGCAAGCTTTTTCTTGAATGAAAAACTTGATTGGATGAATAACAATAACATCGACCACGCAGTTATTTTGAACTTATCTCAACTTTATGGAAATGGACTAACTCAGAGTGATATGAAACAAGCCCTGCGATTTCAAAATGATTTTAATGCTGAAATACAGGCAAATCATCCCAAAAAGTTTACATCTGGGTTCGTGATTCATGCAGGTTTTATTGATGGAGCCCTCTGGGAAATTGAACGATGTGTTGAAAAATTAAATCTTAAGGTTCTCTGTCTTCCGACCCATTACTTGGATACTGCTGGTAACTGGAAAGGAATATTTAATCCTGAGATCGAACCTATTTTAGAATTAGTCAATAAATACAACCTAGCCATTGAAGTTCATCCCTACGATGGGGAAAAATTCATAAAATTAGAAAATATATCTTGGCGGTTTCACTTGGTTTGGATGCTCGCTCAATGTGCAGATTCCTACCACTTTTATACCCTCAACGGGTATTATGACAAATATCCTAACATCAGAACGTGCTTTGCTCATGGTGGCCAACTTAATCACATAAACTTAGGTAGAAGAACACAAGGATTCGATGGAAGACCTGATCTTTTTGAAGGGAAAAATCGTCCGAGTAAAGCCATTGGTCATCCCAATATTTATTTTGATACCCTCGTGCACGATACCATGTCATTTGAAGTAATGATAAAACGCCTCAAAACAACAGATCAGATTATTTTGGGATTAGACGACCCCTACCCACTTGGAGAAATGGAAAGTGAAGCTCAAAGTAGTTATCCCGGAAAATTATTAGACCTTGCCGTAGAAAGAGAGATAATTTCTTCTCAACAACACCAGGAAATTTGGGAAAACAACATAGTCCGTTGGCTTTACGGTGATAATATTCAAGAGTTTTATCAAAGAATAGCTTAATAAAAAAGACATTATTAGTTTATTTAGTGCATAATTTTTACTGTTAAATTAAGTTATTCGTATTAAATAATATCATTCATTGATGATTAAAAAGGATAAAAAGAACGTTGCATTAATTTATGGTGGAAATTCAACCGAGCATGAAATTTCGATTCGGTCAGCTCGAAACATTGCCAAAGCCATGGACTCATCTCTTTTTGAAACCATACCCATAGGAATTGGTAAAGATGGAACTTGGTATCTTAAAACAATGAATGAACTGAATGCTGAAGATGTTGTTATGAAAAATGATCAACTTCTTGCTCTAACACCTGGTTCTAAAGATCAAAAATTCCTCAATATATCAACCCAAAAAAGCATTGGAAAAATAGATATTGCATTTCCAATTGTTCATGGAACCAATGGTGAAGACGGTACGCTTCAAGGTTTGCTAAAAACAATGCAAATACCATTTGTTGGACCAAATGTAATTGGCTCTGCCCTTTGTATTGACAAGGATGTAGCCAAACGATTGATGAATGAAGCAGGTATTTCAAATGCACCCTTCTTATCTTACCAAAAATCGGAACGGAATCAAATTAAATTTGAAAAAGTTGTCGATAGTATTGGCTTACCAATGTACATCAAGCCACCCAACCTGGGATCTTCAGTAGGTATTAGCAAGGTAAATAGTAAAAAAGAATTTGATATTGCAGTTGATCACGCATTTTTATTTGATCAAAAAATAATCATTGAAAAGAATATTGTAGGCCGTGAAATCGAATGTGCCGTATTAGGAAATTCAAGTCCGAAAGCTTCTCATGTGGGAGAAGTAGTTACCGTTAGTGATAATCATGATTTTTACTCCTATGAAGCAAAATATATCGATGCAAATGGATCTAAAACCGTTATCCCTGCTGATTTAACAAAAGAACTTCAAAAACGTATTCAAAACATTGCTCTTAAAACATTTAAAACCCTATGTTGTGAAGGAATGGCAAGAGTTGATGTATTTGTTACTGAAGATGATGAAATTGTGGTAAATGAAGTGAATACGCTCCCAGGTTTTACCGATATCAGTATGTATCCTCAGCTTTGGGAAGCCAGTGGGATTAACTATACTGAGTTAATATCTCAACTACTTTTACTAGCAATAGAACGATTTGAAAACGAAAATGAAAACCTAACTCATTTGAATGTGTGAAACTCTTTGAACTTTTAAATAATCAAAAAACTGATGAACGAATAGCTCAAATTGTCCAGTTTGTTGGCACCGATAATGATTTATTTCAAGAATTAATGACCTTGTTTTTTGAGGGCAGTAATCGTATTTCACATACAGCTAGTTGGGTAATTCTACAATTGGTGGAAGAAAATCCATAGCTTCTTGATTCTTACCATCAAAAACTCTTAAAACTATTAGAGGACAAATCAAATCCAGATGGAGTTAGAAGAAATATTGCCCGATTCTATCAAACCTGTATAATCCCAAACAGTATTGAAGGAAAATTATATGATATATGCATAGCATTAATCATAAACTCTACAGAGCCAATAGCCATTAAAGCCTATTCCATGGCGGTTTGTGAGCGAATTGGCAACCGTTATCCAGAGTTATTTCCTGAGCTTGAGTCTGCCATTCAAATCATACTTCCGCAAGCAAGTGCAGGGGTGAAAAATAGAGGACAAAAGATACTATCTCGCATAAAAAAAAGCCCCGATAATCGGAGCTTTTAATTAGACTACAATTTATCAAATGGTAAATTCATAATCACCTTTTTTGGGTTTTAAGTTTCCTAAAATTATACGAACTAAATCAATCACTACCCATATCCATGCTAACCAAAATAAAGAGGTTAATGCGAGGCCACCAAGAATAACAAGTTGTAATATTCCTTGCCATATATATCCTAAATAAAATCGATGAATTCCAAATAAACCAAGTATTAAGGCTAATAGAGCTGCTATAAGTTGATTGTTTGTTATTGGAAATTCATCTGAAGAATCTTTTAGTCGTTTTCTCATCCTTTTAGCTTTTTTAATTTGCTTGATATTGGGCAAGTAGCAGCTCGAGTTTATAGATAAGTCAGAAATAGCTATTAGTTTAGGAGTAGTATTTTCCAGTTTCAACGTTTCGGGTTCTAATTCTACAATTTCTTTTATTTCAATTGCTGTATTTACAGTCGGTAACACTTTGCCCTGATTGTCGGCTACAATCACACGAGGTGACTGTACCAATTTGTGTTTACACTTTTTAACTTTATAGGGCTGAGCTCCAAAAAGAGAATTGGTGATTAGGATTAACATTAATGTGATTTTAGTTGAATTTTTCATGTAGTATAGTTTATAAATTAAAATCAAATTAAACTAAATTTTATTAATTAGTGATAATAAGAATAATCTGATTCTGTCTAAATAAATTTATCCTCCAACGAATTAGTGTTTATATGTGTGTATTTATCTTTCTGAGGTCTAAACACACACAATAAGTTTGTGAATTAATTTAAAATTCGATTACAATGAAGAAGTTTTCATTCATCCTAATAATATTCATCTCCTCCGTTATTGTTTCTTGTGTACCGGCTCGTAAACTTGAGGAACTTCAACTATCCTATGACGATTTAAAAAGTCAATTTGAAGAGATGAAAACCCTCAAAGAGTTTGGAGAGAAAAGCTTAGCTGATTTACAAACCCGTTTTGGTACTTTATCAAATGACTATGAGAAATTAAAAAGCGAATGTGACCAACAACGAGAAGATTTTGATAAAACAAAAGCATCCTACGAAATACTCAACAGGAATTATAAAGAATTGGTCAATAGCAACGAAAACACGAAAAAGGATTTGAGGTATGAATTGGAGCGTTTGGATAAACAGTTAAATGACAAAAAAAGAGAACTGTTCTCAAAAGAATCATCATTGTTGGCAAAGGAAAAAGAAGCTAATGATCTTAAAAAGGATTTGGATAAACTCGAAGAATCACTTCGCGAACGAGAAAACCGTGTTAATGAATTAGAATCTAAATTAGCCGCCCAAGAAACTGCAGTTAATAATTTAAAAAATCGACTAACGAATTCACTCATAGGTTATAAGAATAGTGGTATTTCTGTCATCGAAAAAGATGGTAAAGTCTATGTGTCACTAGATAATAGCCTTTTATTCCAAAGTGGTAAAATAGATATCGACTGGAAGGGTAAAACAGCACTACTAAAAGTAGCCGAAAGCCTCCAAAATATTGAGGATTTTGATATTATGGTTGAAGGACATACGGACAATATTCCCATGAAGTCTAGCACCATTAAAGACAATTGGGATTTAAGCGTTCTTAGAGCAACTTCAGTAGTTCGGTACTTAACCACTGAGGGCAAAATGGATCCGATTAAAATCATTCCTAGCGGAAGAAGTAAATATCTACCTATAGATTCATCCAAAACAAAAGAAGCTAGGGCTAAAAATCGTAGAATTGAGATTATTCTTAGTCCGAAATTAGATTCTATAATGGAACTTCTTAAGGATTAACCATCCCCAGAGTTTATGGCTTGGTTTATTTTTTATTATTTCCAAGAAGAAACGCTTTTTGAAAAGCTTCAAGGTTTCCGTCCATGACCGCTTGCACATTACTAGTTTCCTCTCCCGTTCTTACGTCTTTAACCAACTTGTAGGGATGCATTACATAATTTCTTATTTGACTTCCCCATTCAATTTTCATTTTACCATTTTCTATCTCCGCACGAGCATCTGATTTCTTCCTCAACTCAATATCGTAAAGTTGTGATTTCAACATTTTCATGGCCTCCTCTTTATTTGCTAGTTGAGAACGAGCCTGTTGGCACACAACCATAATACCTGTTGGTTTATGGGTCAATTGAACTTTTGTTTCAACCTTATTTACATTTTGCCCTCCTGCACCACCACTCCTTGATGTTTGCATATCAATATCACCCCAGTTTAAATCTATTTCAATACTTTCATCAACTACGGGGTAGATGTAGGCAGAAGCAAAGCTAGTATGTCTTCTTGCACTGCTATCAAATGGGGATATTCGAACTAAACGATGTACACCGTTGTCACCTTTTAAGTAACCAAAAGCAAAATCACCCGAAATCTGCATACTAATAGATTTTATTCCCGCCACATCTCCATCCACCTGATCTAATATCTCAACTTTATACCCACTATTCTCTGCCCACATAATATACATTCTACTGAGCATACTTGCCCAATCGTTGCTTTCTGTTCCACCGGCACCAGCATTAATTTCAAGAATAGCATCTAATTGGTCTTCCTCACCACTGAGCATATTTTTGAATTCCAAATCTTCTAACTTCTGGAATGTAGCATTGTATTTGTCTTCAATTTCTTCATCGACTGGTTCACCCATGTCTTTGAATTCTAGGAGCACAGATAAATCATCAACTCCGGATTGAATTTCAGTCCAAGAGTCAGTCCATACTTTCTTTTTCTTAATATTTTTTAAGTGAATTTCAGCTTTTTTAGGATCTTCCCAAAAGCTAGGATCATGCGTTTGCTGCTCCTCATCAGCTATAAGTGCTAAATTTTTTTCTACGTCAAAGATATCCCGCCAGTTTTGCTGTGCGGCTCCTTAAATCATTATATTGATCCGTTGTCATTAGTATAATTCTCCTTTAATTCGATCACGAATCTCTTGGATCTCTTCTCGATTTGCTTGACGATCAACTTTTAGCATCAATTCCATCAAGTACTCAAAATCAGTCATATCACCAATTTCTTCATCAGCAACATACCCTAAATCAAAGTTGCCATTTTCACTGATATATTCACTCGCAAGCCTACATATTTTAACTATTGTAGGATCTTCCTCTTCCAAAGCAAGTGTTCGAATATCTTGGAGTTGACTAATTACTTTATCAGCATCAAATTTTTTAGATGCATCCTTCATTAAGTTATTAATTGCCAAATTAGCTTTTGCTTCCCTCATTTTTTATAAAATTTGCAGCGAAAATAATTTTAAAATTGTTAATAGATTAAATGCTTGCAGAAATAATCACCATAGGAGACGAAATTTTAATTGGTCAAACCATTGATACCAATTCTGCTTGGCTTGGAAATCGGTTGAACGAATATGGTATTGAGGTAATACAAATTACTTCTATTAATGACAAAAAATCAAGCATTATCAAGGCTTTAGGCGAGGCTGAAAAAAGAGCTGACCTTGTTTTAATAACTGGAGGATTAGGCCCAACAAAAGATGATATTACAAAAAAAGTTCTTGCAGAATATTTCGAATGTGATTTAGTATATGATAAATCTGCCCAAGACAATATTCAAACTATTTTAAAACGACTGAATAGAGAAATACTACAAATTAATCTTGATCAAGCCCTTGTTCCTGAAAAATGCATAGCCATACAAAACTCAAAAGGAACCGCTCCTGGTATGTATTTTGAGGAAAATAACACAATTTATGTGAGTATGCCCGGTGTTCCTTACGAGATGAGAGCCATGATGGAAAATGATATTTTTAAAAGACTTCAATCAAAAAATAGCTCCTATGCTATAGAACATCATACAATTACAGTAGTAGGAATACCCGAATCTCATCTTGCTACCAGTATCGAACATATAGAAAATAGTCTTCCAGATTACATTAAATTAGCTTATCTACCGCATTTAAACCTTGTCAGGCTTAGATTGAGTGCTAAATCAATTGAGCATTCTGTAGAAGAGTTATCTACGCAAATTCAAGAGGTATTTAATCAAATTAAAATGATTATTGGTGATTCGTGGTTTGAGGGAGAAACTCGTCTGTCTGCTGTGGTAGGTGAATCACTTGTAACCAACGAGAAAACAATTGGAACTATTGAAAGTTGTACAGGAGGTTTTATAGCTAGTAAATTGACCGAGATACCCGGCAGTTCTGCTTATTTTAAAGGAAGCCTATTAACTTACGATTATGAAACAAAGGTATCATTAGCAAAAATTGACCAAAATTTACTTAACGAGGTTGGAGCAGTAAGCAAAGAAGTCTGCGAAATGATGGCAAAAAATGCTCTAGATATATTGGAGGTAGATTATTGTATTTCTTCAACTGGCATAGCAGGACCTGGAGGAGGTACTAATGAAAAACCTGTTGGGCTAGTCTTTATCGGTTTGGCTAAACCTGATGGTTCTGTGATGGTTGAAAAATGTCAATTTTATGGAACACGTCAACAAATTGTAGAAAGAACCTCTAATAAAGCCTTAGATATGCTCAGAAAAGCTATTAAAAGTTAGATTATAACTGCTCACCAATTGAATGAGCTACCCTAAATCCATCTAAGGCCGCACTAATAATTCCACCAGCATATCCAGCACCTTCGCCACACGGATACAAATTAATTAAATCAGGGTGATATAATGAGTTGGTTCTGGGAATACGAACGGGTGAACTTGTCCGGCTTTCGGGAGCTGTAATGACGCCATCTTTATGATTAAACCCTTTTAATCTTTTAGTCATTTCTCTCAAACCCTCTCTCAAACGATAGGTAACTTCAGTTGGATAAAGTTCATTTAAATTAACACTTGTCATACCAGGAAAATAGCTACTATTGTTCAACTTAGCACTAATTTTATTGGATAGAAAGTCTTGAATATTTTGGGCGGGAACCTTGAATTTTCCACCCCCCAACTTATATGCTTTCCTCTCGATACTTTTTTGAAATTCCAAACCCGCCAATGCATCAAAATGAGCATATTCTTTCCATTCATCAGGTCCTATTTCAGTCACCCAACCACTATTTGCAAATTTTCCATTTCGCTTACTAGGACTCCAACCATTAACAACCACTTCTTCATCAGCTGTAGCTGCTGGAGCAATTACCCCGCCTGGACACATACAAAATGAAAAAACACCCTTTTGTTTAATCTGGCATACTAAACTATAGCTTGCGGGTGGTAGTATTTTTACATTTTCTGGAGTATGGTATTGAATGTTATTGATTAATGATTGTGGATGCTCAATTCTGAAACCCATTGCAAATGGCTTTGCTTCAATGGCAATAGCTCGATTATCTAAAATTGAATAAATATCTCTGGCTGAATGACCAGTTGCTAGAATAAGATGATTACATTTCTCCCAATCACCATTTACTTTTATTTCATAAACATGATTTTCAGCATATCTAACATCTTCTAATTTGTGATCAAAACGAATTTCTCCACCTCTTTCTAGAATAGTTTCTCTTAAATTTTGAATAATTTCTGGTAATTTATTAGTACCAATATGAGGATGTGCCTCAAATAAGATATTTGGATCAGCACCGTGTTCGACAAAAAGATCTAATATTTCCTGAATTTTACCGCGTTTATGTGATCGGGTATATAACTTACCGTCTGAAAATGTTCCAGCTCCACCCTCACCATAGCAATAGTTCGACTCAGTATTTATAATACCAGAACGGTTCAATTGGGCTACATCCCTCCTTCTATTTTTTACAGATTTACCTCGTTCAATAACAATGGGTTTCATGCCAAGTTCAAGGCATTTTACAGCTGCAAATATTCCAGCAGGACCAAAACCTATGATATGAACAAATTTTGATGTATCAACCGTTTTATATTCAGGTTTAGGCTTTTTTAAAGGAAAGTCATTTTCAGTAAATACCTCTAATCTTAAATTGTGTTTTATTGCTTTTTTTCGTGCGTCTGTAGACTTTTTAAGCGTTATTATAGCGTTTATATCAGGGTATTTGCCATGTAACTTAGCAACCAAAAAATCATACAAATTATCTTTATTAGTATGATAATCATGAATAGAAACACTTATTTCAACGATGTGTACAGGCACAATACTTTTCCAAGAAGTTTCCACAAAGATTTTATAAAACTTCAATTAAACTCACCTTTGAAAAAATTAAAATGAAAAAAACATCTGCAGAACTTACAAATCAAGTCAAACAAACTCGTAGAGACATCGTAAGGATGGTTCATGAAGTACAATCTGGTCATCCTGGTGGTTCATTAGGTTGTGCGGAATTCTTTACCGTTCTTTTTCAAAATATACTTCGCCACAATTCCGTTGAATTTAATATGTCTGCCAATAATGAAGATGTTTTTATCCTCTCAAATGGGCATATATCCCCAGTTTATTATAGTGCTTTAGCTCATAGTGGTTACTTTCCTGTTTCTGAGTTGAATACATTTAGGAAATTAAATACCAGACTACAAGGACACCCTACCACGCACGAGGGATTACCAGGTGTTAGAATAGCATCGGGTTCTTTAGGACAAGGTTTATCAGTAGCTGCAGGTATCTCGCAAGCAAAAAAACTCGATGATGACAATAAACTAGTATATGTTCTCATGGGTGATGGCGAGTTGCAAGAAGGCCAAATATGGGAAGCTGTAATGTATGCTGCTCACAATAAGTTGGATAACATAATTGCTACTGTTGATGTAAACGGGCGTCAAATTGACGGTGATACAAAAGATATTATGGGTTTCACTGAACTAAAGTCTAAATTCGAGGCCTTTAATTGGAATGTTATTAGTATGGACGGAAATGATATTGATGATGTTCAAGAAACACTTAACAAAGCAGGTATGCTCTCCGGAAACGGCAAACCCATTTGTATTTTGATGCAAACCGAAATGGGAAATGGAGTAGATTTTATGATGGGTAGTCACAAATGGCACGGAATCCCACCAAACGACGAACAATTAGCGTCTGCTTTAGCACAAAATCCATCAACTATTGGTGATTACTGATACCAATATTAATTTATAAGAGTTATTTAAATATGAACGTTTATCAAAAAATATTGTCATTATTGACCTTGTTCATAACTCTTAATGTCTCTGCTCAAACTCCAAAAACAAGAATACTCTTTGTTTTAGACGGATCTGGGAGCATGTATGCCAAAATGGGAACAGATAACCGCATAACAGTTGCAAAACGCTTATTAACTAGGTTAGTCGATAGTCTAAAATACCAAGATGAACTTGAACTTGCTCTAAGAGTATACGGTCATCAAAGTTTAAAAACCGAGCGAAATTGTAAGGATACTCGATTAGAAGTTCCATTTAGCCCATACAACCATCAAATAATTAAGGATAAAATTAAAACCATTCGTCCAAAAGGTACAACGCTTATTGCATACTCTCTTCAAGAAGCTGCCTATGACTTTCCAAAAAACCCAAATGTTCGAAATGTCATTATATTGATAACTGATGGTATTGAAGAATGTGACGGAGATCCGTGTGCGGTTTCCACAGCCCTACAAAAACAAGGAGTTGTACTTCGGCCATTTATTATAGGTTTAGGACTAACTGCCGAATTTAAAACCCAATTTGAATGTGTAGGTCGTTATTTTGAGGCTGAAACAGAAAATGACTTTGAGGATGTGCTTAATGTCGTAATTAGCCAAGCTATCAATAACACTTCAGCTCAAATTAATCTCTTAGACAGTTATGGAAAACCCACTGAAACGGATGTAAATATGACATTTACCAATGCTAAAACAGGTAAAATCATTTATAATTATATTCATACGTTGGATTATCGAGGAAATCCAGACACCTTATATATCGATCCTTCATATACATATGATATTAAAATCCATACTACTCCTCCCATAATCAAAAGGAACGTGACATTTACTGCAGGCAAGCACAATACCGTAGCTGTTGACGCTCCACAGGGTTATCTAAATTTACAAATCGATGGAATTACGAACTACAAGAATCTTCAAGCTATAGTTGTGAACCCCGAAACTAACGAGATCATTAATGTTCAAGATTTTAATGACAAGCAAAAATATTTAGTGGACGATTACACAATAGAAATACTTACACTTCCTAGATTAACCCAAGAAAACATCAATATTGTACAAGACAGAACTACAACGCTCCAAGTTCAACAACCTGGAAAATTAAATATCGTTACGCGTAACAATTTTGTCATATCAATTTTTCAAAAAAAGAAGGGCGAAACCCTACTGGTGAAAAATTTAAACTTAAAGGGAAATCAAGATATTACAGTACTCCAACCTGGTAAGTATCAATTAATTTACAGAGAAGCCTCTGTAAAAGAATCCATAAAAACCAAAACAATAGATTTCACCATCAAATCTGGTGAAATGAAACATATAAACCTTAAATAAAATCATTCAATGACCAATCCCACAATAGAAAAAAAAGACACAAGATCAGGCTTTGGAGCTGGATTATACGAATTAGGACTTCAAAATAAAGATGTAGTTGCCCTATGTGCTGATTTAACTGGATCGCTAAAAATGAATGCTTTTCAAGACGAATTCCCAAAACGATTTTTTCAAATGGGAATTGCTGAGGCAAATATGATGGGAATGGCAGCAGGATTAGCAACAGCTGGCAAAATACCATTTACAGGAACTTTTGCTAATTTTTCTACAGGTAGAGTGTATGACCAAATACGCCAATCCATAGCTTATTCTCATAAAAATGTTAAAATATGTGCATCACATGCTGGACTAACCTTAGGTGAGGACGGAGCTACGCATCAAATTTTGGAAGATATTGGACTAATGAAAATGCTCCCTGGAATGGTAGTCATAAATCCTTGTGATTATAATCAGACAAAAGATGCTACCATGGCCATTGCTGAACACTATGGACCTGTATATCTAAGATTTGGTCGTCCAAAGTGGCCAATTTTTACAGATACAAAATCGTTTCAAATTGGAAAAGCACTTCATATGAGAGAAGGCAAAGATGTGACCATTTTTGCCACTGGGCATCTCGTTTGGAACTCACTTGAAGCCGCCAAAGCGTTAGAGGAGCAAGGAATTTCTGCAGAAGTCATAAATATCCACACAATAAAACCCCTAGATAATGAGGCTATTTTAGATGCGGTTGCAAGTACAAAATGTGTTGTAACTGCCGAAGAACACCAAATGAATGGTGGACTTGGCGATAGTATTTGTCAATTATTGAGCAGAAATTTACCTACTCCAGTTGAGATGGTAGCAGTAAATGACAGTTTCGGAGAAAGTGGGAAACCTAGTGAATTACTTGACAAATATGGTCTTGGCGTAAAAGATGTAATCGCAGCTGCACAACGAGCTATTGCAAGAAAGTAGATTGTTGTGAATACTTTATTCGTTTATAATACAAAAGCAGGAAATACCTTTAAAACCTCACTTTTAGACGAAATAAAAACACATCTTCCTAGTAAGTTTCAATCAGACTTTATCGAGATTCAAAAGTTTGATTCCTTTGATACTGATAATTATGAATGTTTGGTTGCTGTAGGTGGCGATGGAACTGTTAATACTGTCGCAAAAAGAGCATTCAACGAAAAAAAAATATTAGCCATTATACCCCGAGGTTCTGGTGATGGATTAGCACGCTTTTTAGGCCATACCAAGCAAATACCAATAGACGTGAATACAATTTTGAATGGTCAAAAAATTCAAATTGATACCGCTGATATTTCTGGTCATTTTTTCATCAATCTAGCAGGTGCAGGATTTGAAGCAGAAGTAGCACACGCGTTTGATAAAGCAGGTATTAGAGGTATACTAGGATATGCAAAAACGATATTCAGACTCTATGGTGAAAAAATAGAAAGGAAAATCACTCTTTATCTAAATAATAATCGAGTTGAACTTCCATTCTTTAGCTTGAGTATTGCAAATGGTAACCAATGGGGTAACGATTTTGAGATTGCAAGCAAGGCAGATATTCAAGATGGTCGATTAGAAATTGCAGTTATGAGAAAGCCAAAATTGCATCAAATACCAAATTTGAT
>JADHMR010000037.1 GCA_016779945.1 Bacteroidia bacterium
AAAGAATCTACTTTTGAATAGCCACACGCATAATAATCGCCTGCAAATGACTGAATTACATCAAAAATCTGCTCCGAGCTATCTGTTTTAAATGATCTTGACCACTGAAGCGTTCCATCAGAAGCAACTTTAGACACAAATCCATCTTTGTCATTTAAACTCCCTTCAGAGTATCCACAAACGATAGCTCCACCGTCACTGGTTGGTTTCATTTGTGTTGCACTATCGTTATTTGATTTGCCATACGTATATGACCATTTGACATTACCTAGTCCATCCGTTCGAGTAACACCAAAATCTTTTTTACCTTGTCCTGAGCTATTGGTATTAAATAATAAAAAGTAATCTCCAGAGGATAGCTGAAATGCTGACTGTGCGTGATCAGAAGAATCATTGACCATTAGCCTGACAAAACTTGTGTTTTGTGAAAACGCCTGAATTGAAAAAAGGAATCCTAGCAGAGGTAAAAATATTTTCATAAAATTTATTGATTAAGCAGCCGCAATTTAATGATTTTCATCTATTTGAATGCCATCTTTCAGCAACTTTTAACGAATAATCAACAAAAGATAAAAAACCCTTGTTGAATCGTTCGTTATCTAATAAGACTCCGTCGCTATCAATGCACCTAGTGACCTCTTGAACTTCAAAAGTGTTTGATGATGTTATACTCTCAAGGTTAAAATAACTAATAATTTTATTCAGAACTGTAATAAGTTGAACTGCTGGCATACGTCCCCCTTTTCCTGCACTTACACCAACCGTAGCAATTACTTTTTGATCAAATATATGAGCATAATCATTCTGAGCCAATTGATGAATTGTATTAATTATCTCTGCGGTTGGGAACCAATTATACTCAGGTGTAACTACAAATAGTAAGTCAGACTTCTCAATAGAATCTATCAATTTAGCTTGGAATTCTGTTTGATTATTTTTGGGAACACCGCCTTGATTAAAATTTGGCAGATCATATTCTTGGTAATCTACAATTACTGACTCGCTAAACTGCTTAGAAAGTGCTTTCGAAACACGTAACGTATTGTTATTTTTTCTTGCGGAGCCGGACAATATACATACCTTCATACTTTTTTCTTAATTTCAGTTGCAATACTTTTTACCGTCTTATAATTTCGAGCAAAATCAATAAACCACCATTTAAAATGTGGTGCACTTTTGATGGTATAAATATCATTTTCCTTGGATACCTCGATCTTGTCTGCTTTTAAAAAATAAACTTTTTTCAAAGCAATTATTCGGTTTTTCGATGATTCTACATCCTTAAAATTTTTATGATTTTGGAGCCAATCTGCTAATTGATTTATTGAATAGTCACTCTTTACATTCACTTCTTGGTGAGATTTTAAATAGTTTTCATGAGGGGCACCCTCTGCTTCCTCAAAACTCAAAGTATGATAGATAGAAATCAAAAAACCTAAAGCAAATGATATAAATAATGCTACACTGAAGTTGCTTTGAATGAATGTAAATCCGTATCTCCAGCCTTCTTCTTTCATAAATATTATGGCAAGAGAAATTGGTAAAACTAAAGCCCACACTCTAACCAAATAAGTTAACGTAACAAGCATTTTAAAAACTAATTTTTGAATATTCATAGATTTAATTGATAAAGTATGGCATAGGCTAATGTTAGATCATTAACATTTAATTTATCTCTTGCCGTTTCAACCGTAAAATTCCCAGCATAATTGGACAAAACATCTTCAATATCTTGAGAGTTGGGTATTTTTTTCATTCCCCCAAGTTTGCCTAAGTCATTTCCATTTAAATCCCTGCTTAAACGAATATAATCCGGCAAAGCGTCTACTCCAATCCCCACCGATGAAATTGGTTTATCAACCTCAAACATCGAATTTTTGTCTGACCTTAAATACCAGTTTCCTCCCATTCTGCTGACCAAATCTATTTTTAATTGATCAATTGATCCTTCCTCGTTAATTATTGATTCTTCAATATGAAACCTGGTTATTTCACAAAAAATTAAGTTTCCAGCTCCACCCTCTGAACCTAACTCCTTAACATCGTACACCTGACATTCAAATTGAACAGGCGATTCTAAAACTCTATATGGTTTTACCGTTTCAGATTTTAGTGGCGTAAATCCTGACTTCGTAAACTCATCAATATTCTTTTCGTACGGAGAACTTGCCAAACTCATTTGATTCACCATAGCATGAGTAACCACATTAATTACAACTTCTGGGACCTCTTTCACGTTTAGGTAAGTGTCTTTGTGTTTATTGGTTCTTCCACTTCTTGCTGGCGAAAAAATTAACACCGGTGGATTGGCACTAAATACATTGAAATAGCTAAAAGGAGCTAAGTTTTTATTGCCATTTTTATCGATGGTGCTAGCAAATGCTATCGGTCGGGGACCGACACTCCCTAATAAATACCGATGGAGTTCAGATACAGATATTTCCTTAGGATTGATTGATATCATAATTACTTCTTTATTAAGATAAACTTATTCTTTTTGCCACGTTGTAAGAGAATATATTTATCATTAATCAAATCAGTATTTGAAAAATTAAAATCTTCTGTGACCTTCTCACTATTTACAGAAACCGAATTTTCTTTTAAAGCACGTTTTGCCTCACTTTTACTTGCTAAAAAACCCGACTCAGCACAAATTTCTACAATATTAACTCCTTGAATTTCAAATATTTGATGTTTTTTTACACCTTCGAATATAGAAAAAAAGTCATCCTCACTTAAATTACGTAGACTCTCAGAAGTAGCCTTGCCAAATAGAATATTAGAAGCCGCTATGGCTGTATTATATCCAGACTCACCATGCACCCATTTTGTTATATATGCCGACAGATCTTTTTGTAAAAGTCGCATGTGTGGAGCATTCCTGTGTTCTTGGATCAAATTATCTATATACGCCTTATCATGAAGCGTAAAAATCTTAATATAGCGTTCAGCATCCTCATCTGAGGTGTTCATCCAAAATTGGTAAAATTGGTAAGGGCTCGTTTTCTTTGCATCGAGCCATACATTACCGCCTTCACTTTTACCAAATTTACTTCCGTCTGATTTAGTTATCAATGGAGCAGTTAATGAAAATCCCTTACCATTTCCTTTTCTTCGAATTAGTTCAGTACCAGTGACAATATTTCCCCATTGATCACTACCGCCCATCTGAAGTTTTACGTTCTTCTCTTTCCAAAGATGATAGAAATCATACCCTTGAACAAGTTGATAGCTAAACTCTGTAAAACTCATACCGTCCTCTAAACGATTTTTTACTGAATCTTTAGCCATCATGTAGTTTACAGAAATATGTTTACCCACATCTCTTATGAAGTCTAAAAATGAAATATTTTTAAACCAATCGTAATTATTGACTACCTCCGCACTATTTAATCCTTTATCAAAATCTAAAAATTGTTCCAACTGCTTCTTTTGACTCTCAAGATTATGTGTAATTGTCGAGGAGTCTAAAAGTTGACGTTCGGACTTTTTACCCGAAGGATCGCCTACCATTCCAGTTGCACCTCCAACCAATGCGATAGGTTTGTGACCAGCTCTTTGAAGATGAACCAATAAAATTATAGGTACTAGGTTACCAATGTGTAGTGAATCTGCTGTAGGATCAAAACCGACATATCCCGTAGTCATTTCCTCTAATAAAAGGTTTTCAGTACCCGGAACTGCTTGATGGAATAGCCCACGCCATTTCAATTCCTCAACTAAGTTGTAATTTGGTGAAAAGTCCATTTACGATTTTAAAACAACAAAGGTAAAAATTTGATTGAGTGTTAAGGTACAATGTATAATTCAAAATTGATTTACTTTTGAGCAACTTAATATGTCAACAGAAAAAAAATTATTCCTGCTGGATGCTTATGCATTAATCTTCAGAGCCTACTATGCTTTCATTAAGAACCCTAGAATAACATCTTATGGGTTAAATACAAATGCCATATTTGGATTTACCACTACACTCTTGGAAGTACTAGAAAAACACGACCCAACTCATATTGCCGTTTGTTTTGACCATAAATCTGAAAACATAAGAAAAAAAGAATACCCCCTTTATAAAGCAAATAGGGACGAAACTCCAGAAGATATCAAAAGGTCAGAGCCATTTATACGAAAAATCATTGAAGCATTTAATATCCCAATCATTGAAAAAGCAGGATATGAAGCTGACGATGTGATTGTTACTCTTGCTACGATAGCAGAAAAAGAGGGTTTTACCACCTACATGATGACACCCGATAAAGACTTTGGCCAAGCAGTTACTGAAAAAACTCTAATTTTTAAACCTGCACGAGGTGGGAATGCTCCTGAAATTATGGGACCAAAAGAAGTGTGCCAAAAATTTGGGCTTAACGAAACAAAACAAATAGTAGACTACCTCGGAATGATGGGCGATGCAGTAGACAACATTCCTGGAATTCCAGGAGTAGGAGCTAAAACAGCATCAAAATTACTATTGGAGTATGGTTCGATGGAAAATCTATATGAAAATACAGATAAGATTAAAGGCAAGTTAAGAGAAAAAATAGAGGATAATAAAGACCAAGCATTTCTATCTAAACATCTCGCTAAAATTATCACCGATGTCCCCGTTGAATTTAATGAGCCGCAATTATTAAGAAGTAAACCCAATAAAGAAGAAATCAATAACCTATTCAAAGAGTTAGAATTTCGCACATTGACTAAAAGGGTTTTTAGTGACACCATGAGTGAATTAAAAACTGTTCAAGGTGATTTATTTTCAAGTTCAAATAAAAATTCAACTGAACCAAATATCCCTAGTCAAAACCCTGAATTTAGTACTTTAGAATCAACAAATCACGATTACCAACTTATTGATAACCAAGAAAAAAGAAAATTATTGATATCTGAATTAGAAAAGACAAAATCATTTTGTTTTGATACTGAAACTACTTCATTGAATGAATTAGATGCAAAAGTTCTTGGCATTTCTTTTTCGTTTGAAAAAGGAGTAGCTTTCTATGTGAATCTGCCAGCAGATTTTGAGGAAACAAAAAGTATTTTAAATGAGTTTCAATCCATTTTTTTAAGTGAAAAAATTGAAAAAGTTGCACAAAACTTAAAATACGATTTAAAAGTACTACTGAAATACGGAATTAAAATAGCTGGACCACAATTTGACACCATGCTAGCACATTACCTAGTCAATCCAGATGGACGCCATAGCATGGATATTCTTGCAGAAAAATACCTCAACTATAAGCCCATTGCTATCACTAGTTTGATTGGGAAAAAAGGCAAAAATCAATTATCTTTTTCTGATGTACCCCTTGAAAAAGCCAAAGAATATGCTTGTGAAGATGCAGATATCACCTTTCAGTTAAAACAAAAAATCTACCAAGAACTGATGGATAAGCAATTAGCTCATTTGATGAATCGCATAGAAATGCCATTGGTAGCTGTTCTTTCTGATATTGAAATGGAAGGGATAAAAGTGGATGATAAATTCTTAAACGACTATTCAATCGAGCTAGAAAACATGTCTAACAAAATTGAAGGATCCATTTATGAAATGTCAGGCATGACTTTTAATATCGCAAGTCCAAAACAATTAGGAGAAGTTTTATTTGACCATCTAAAAATCGACGCTAAAGCCAAAAGAACAAAAACAGGTCAATACAAAACAGACGAAGCTACCTTAGAAAAACTCTCTGCTGATCATCAAATTGTAAGTGATATTTTAAATTATCGAAAAATTAACAAGCTACGATCTACCTATGTGGATGCTTTACCCAAACTCATTCATCCAGAAACTGGAAGAGTCCACACTCATTTTTCTCAAGCTGTCGCAGCTACTGGTCGATTAAGTAGCACAAATCCTAACTTACAGAATATTCCAATCAGGACAGACTTGGGCAAAGAAATTAGAAAAGCTTTTGTTCCTCGCAATGAGGACCATACATTACTTGCAGTAGATTACTCTCAAATAGAACTAAGGATTGTTGCCTCTATTGCAGACGATAAAGGTATGATTGAAGCCTTTAATAATGGCATGGATATCCATACTGCAACAGCTTCAAAAGTTTTTGGTATTGATTTGGAAGATGTTACTAAAGAACAGCGTTACAAGGCTAAAAGTGTAAACTTTGGACTTATATACGGGCAAGGAGCCTTTGGACTAGCTCAAAATTTAAAAATATCACGAACCGAAGCAAAAGAACTCATTGATGCCTATTTTGAGCAATTTAGTGGGGTTAAAAAATACATGGAAGATACAATTAGCTTTTGCAGGGAAAATGGTTTTGTAAAAACGGTTATGGGTAGAAAACGATTCATTCCAGACATCAATTCTAACAACCAGACAGTAGTAGGATTTGCCGAGCGAAATGCAATCAATGCCCCGATTCAAGGAAGTGCAGCTGACATGATAAAACTAGCCATGATAAATATACACCGGCGATTATCATCTATGAAAACAGGAGCAAAAATGATACTACAAGTTCATGACGAATTATTATTTGATGTTCCAAAAGATGAGCTTGAAAATATGAAATCGATCATAAAATATGAGATGGAAATTGCAATGCCACTTAAAGTGCCCGTTATTGCAGAAGCTGGAAATGGGAACAACTGGCTAGAAGCTCATTAATAGCTATTTTTGCATAGAAAATGGGAAAGACATACTTCGCATCTGACTTCCACTTAGGCACTCCGGATTATGCAACATCTTTAGTCCGTGAAAAAAGAATTGTCCAATGGTTGACATCCATTGAAAAAGATTGTGAAACACTTTTTTTAGTAGGCGATATCTTTGACTTTTGGTTTGAATACAAAACCACAGTTCCGAAATACTTTAATCGATTATTAGGCAAACTTGCCTCAATGACAGACGCTGGAACAACCATCTATTTTTTTAAAGGAAATCACGATATGTGGACATTCAACTACCTAGAAAAAGAGATAGGTATGAACGTAATTGATGAAGAATGGATCGGTGAAATTGATGGCAAAAAGTTCTTCATACACCACGGTGATGCTCTTTGGAGAGGTGAGAGAAGCTACAAGTTCATCCGAAAAATTTTTAGAAGTAAGATCGCTATATGGCTATTTCATCGCTTACACCCAAACGTTGGAGTTGGGTTTGCTCATTATTTAAGTAGAAAAAGTAGAAAGAAGAATAGCCATTTAGATCAAGTTGAGATACCGCTTGAAAAAGAATATCAAATACTATTTGCTGATGAATACTCAAAATCAAATTCCATTGATTTCTTTATTTTTGGTCATAGGCATAAGCCATTAAATCACCCAATAAATGATTCCACAAAGATGATTAACCTGGGTGACTGGGTATCTCATTTTACGTATGCTACATTTGAAAATTATGAAGTTAAGCTACATACTTTTAATCCTTAATTTATTTGCTTCTCTTTTTGTCAAAAGTCAAGATACATTGGCACTTAAGAACTTGAAAAATATTACCTGCTTGAGCATAGATGCAAAGGGGAATAAATACTTATCTGACGATTCTTATACACTTTACAAATACAATGTCAACAATAAATTAACAACCAATGTAAATAACAAATCCTATGGAAATATAACGAGCATTGACTGCTCCAACCCATTTGAAATATATGTATTTTATAAAGATCAAAATATCATTGTATTCTTTGACAATATGCTCAACATAAGGGGTGAAGTTAGGCTTAATAACCTCCAAATGAATAACGTATCGTGCATATCACGATCGTATGACAACCAAATTTGGCTTGTAGATATGTCAGAAAATAAGATGTTAAAAATTAGTAAATCTGGTAAAAAACTGATTGAATCAAATTTTTTAAATTCAATCAATCAAATGCTCACCAACCCCTTCAAAATATGGGAGCAAAATGGGCAAGTATATGTAGCGGATTCCACTTCCGGTATAATTGCCTTTGATATCTACGCAACCCTTGTCAAAACTTATCCCATCAATACCTACTCGTCGGTGACAGGAAATAGCACGCATTTTTACACCAATCAAAAAGGATCACTCATTCTATATAATAAACTACTTAAAATCCCAACAAAAGTTGATTTAAAAATACCTAAAGAAGCAAAATTGGCGATACATAACGAGAATATCTTTTATTATTTTGACAATAAAATAATTTCAATACAACCATAATTAGTTTCTATTGATTAGCCCACTCATAATAAATACATTTGCCATTCATGCTTGAAACATTAGAAGGGATACATGCAAGATTTAAGGAAGTAGAGTTGCTACTCAGCAGTCCAGAAGTGGCATCCGACATAAAGCAATTTACAAAATTAAATAAGGAGTACAGTGATCTCAAGCTCATTGTTGAACGTTACTTTGAGTATAAAAATTTAATTGGAAATCTATCAGAAGCCCGTGAAATTATTGAAGAGAGTGATGACCCAGAAATGAAAGAAATGGCTAGAGAGGAGCTTGAAGAACTCTCGGCCAAACAAGCTCCATTAGAAGAGAAAATCAAAATGCTTTTGGTACCAAAAGATCCTGAGGATGACAAAAATGCCATGGTAGAAATACGTGCAGGTACGGGTGGAGATGAGGCCAGTATTTTCGCAGGTGACTTGTTTAGGATGTACACACGTTTTTTTGATTCTCAAAGTTGGAAACACGAAATTATTGAAGCTACCGAGGGGACGTCAGGGGGGTTCAAGGAAATTATTATAAAAGTAGAAGGAACTGAAATTTTTGGCACACTAAAATTTGAAGCAGGCGTTCATCGAGTACAACGTGTTCCCGAAACAGAAACACAAGGTAGAGTTCATACATCCGCAGCCACTGTTGCTGTTTTACCTGAAGTTGAGGAAATCGATTTAAAAATAAATCCTGCCGACATTTCGCTCCAAACATCGCGATCAGGAGGTGCTGGTGGTCAAAATGTAAATAAAGTTGAAACGAAAGTCCAACTAACCCACAAACCGAGTGGCATAGTAGTAGTATGCTCCCAAGCACGCTCCCAACTTGCCAATCGAGAAATTGCGATGGATATGCTGCGAGCTAAGCTCTATGATTTGGAACTTGTCAAACGAAACGGTGACATAGCTGCCCAAAGAAAAACTATGGTTTCAACTGGTGATAGAAGTGCAAAAATTCGTACGTACAACTATCCTCAGGGAAGAGTTACAGATCATCGTATAAATCTCACGCTTTACAACCTAAATGGTGTAATGAACGGAGACATTGGCGAAATCATTGAATCCCTTAAATTGGCAGAAAATGCAGAAAAACTAAAAGTGGGATAAGTTTAGTTTTTATAAATTTATTAACAAAAAAGCCTACTTTTTGCTGTTTATGATGCAAAAAAATATTTTTGCATCATAAATTACATCAAAAATGAGATTTGAGTCACTAAAAACACTTTCTACAAGAAAAAACTTTGTTACAGAAAACAAGTCAATTTCGTTTACTGATCTTTTCAACAGCAACGTTTTCGATGATTCTGCAATGCGAGATTTCCTAAGCAGAGAAGCTTATGAATCCGTTAGTAATTCTATTAAAGATGGCATAACCATTAATAGAAAAATGGCAGAACATGTAGCT
This sequence comes from Bacteroidia bacterium, assembly GCA_016779945.1. Classification (GTDB taxonomy): domain Bacteria; phylum Bacteroidota; class Bacteroidia; order NS11-12g; family UBA9320; genus UBA9320. Next base: position 9,554 of record JADHMR010000037.1, read on the forward strand.
TCAGGAATGAAAAGATGGGCATTAAGTAAGGGTGCAACGCACTACACACATTGGTTCCAACCTCTTACTGGCTCTACTGCTGAGAAGCACGATTCTTTTTTTGAACCCGAAAATGGTAAAGCCGTTGAAAAATTTACTGCTGGAGCACTAGTTCAACAAGAGCCTGACGCATCTAGTTTACCTAGTGGTGGACTCAGAAATACATTTGAAGCCAGAGGATATACCGCATGGGACCCTTCGTCACCTGCATTTATATATGAAAATACTGCTGGGAAAACGCTTTGCATACCAACTGTATTTGTTTCATACAATGGTGAGGCACTAGATTATAAAGCACCATTGCTGAAATCGCTTAATTTAGTTGATAAAGCTGCAACCGATATATGTAAATATTTTTTGAAAAAAGTTTCTTCCTGTACTGCTTCTTTAGGTATAGAACAAGAATACTTTTTAGTGGATGAGGCGATGTACCAAGCAAGGCCAGATTTAGTTATGTGTGGCAGAACACTCGTTGGACACGCCCCTGCAAAAGGGCAACAAATGGATGATCATTACTTTGGCACTATTCCAGACCGCGTTTTTAATTACATGTATGACTTGGAAGTGGAAGCCGCTAAAATTGGAATTCCTTTAAAAACCAGACATAATGAGGTTGCTCCAGGACAATACGAATGTGCCCCAATGTTTGAAGATGTAAATCTTGCAGTGGACCACAATCAACTATTAATGGATTTAATGGATGAGGTTGCAAAACGTCACCACTTTAGAGTATTACTTCACGAAAAACCTTTTGCTGGCATCAATGGATCAGGTAAACACAATAACTGGTCACTAATTACCAACACAGGAGTAAATTTACTTTCACCTGGATCCGATCCAAATTCAAATTTGCTTTTCCTAACTATCTTCATAAACACCATTAAAGCTCTTCATGATAATTCTGATATAATTAGAGCAAGCATCGCATCTGCGTCCAATGACCACAGATTAGGGGCAAATGAGGCACCTCCAGCAATTATTTCTGCATTTATTGGATCAAAGCTAACTCAAGTATTAAATGCATTTCTTAAAGATTCAACGGCAGAAGATACCGATGAAAAAAAATCAATTAATATTGATAAAATTCCAGAGATTTTAAGAGATAATACTGATAGAAATCGAACATCTCCATTTGCATTTACAGGAAATAAATTTGAATTAAGAGCAGTGGGATCGTCTACAAATTCTGCACAGCCAATGACCGCATTGAATACAGCCGTAGCAAATCAACTAATTCAATTCAAAGCGAATGTTGATAAAGGTGTAGCTGGAGGAAAAGATTTGAAAAAGGTAATCGTTCTCGAACTTAAAAAAGTGCTAAAAAGCTCTCAAAATATACTATTTGAAGGGAATAACTATAGTGAAGAATGGGCAAAAGAAGCTAAAAAAAGAGGCCTTAATAATATTAAAAATACGCCAGAATCGCTCAAAGCTTATATAAGCCCACAAGCCATGGAAACCTTTGTAAAAAACGGCATCTTCACTGAGAAAGAACTTCATGCTAGATATGAAATAATGTTGGAAGATTACACGAAGAAAATACAAATCGAAGGTAGAGTTCTTGGCGAAATAGCCTACTCTTATATTCTGCCACCAGCAATTGAATATTTAACTGTGGTTGCAAATAATATTAAAGCTCTAAAAGAAGCTGGAATGAACGTTGGAAAAGCTCAAAAAGAGCTTGTCGAAACTATAGCAAACCATATTGATATGGTCAAATCTAAAACAGATAAAATGGTTGAAGCACGAAAGAAAGCAAATACGCTTGAGGATAGCGAAAAACAAGCTATATCTTACCATTTTGACGTAAAAGAATCTTTTGATGACATCCGTTATCATATCGATAAATTAGAACAATTGGTAGACGACAAAATATGGCAATTACCTAAGTATCGAGAATTGCTTTTTTTGAGATAACCCAATCAAAAAAACCTTGAATTATGTCCTCCTCCTCCCTTTGGAGGATGTAATTCATAATTATATCTTCGTTTTTATTTGTTTTTGGACGTAGATTTTTTGATTTTTGACGTTCTTATCACAATATGAGCAATCCATTAATGAATTCCATCAAGATAATCTTCCCAATCGGAATGATTTTCTTTTTTGCTAGTTGTAAAACTGTAACGATGAAAAAAGCTGATGAAGCAATGCAGCTTAAAAATTACGCCATCTCGGCTGACATGTATGATCAACTAGCAAGTAATACAAAATTACCCAAGGATGTTCGTCAAACTGCTGCATATCGTGGTGCAGAAAGCTACCGGTATAACCATCAGCCAAAAAAAGCACTCAAGCTCTATGTAAAAGCCAAGAAATATGGGGCTAAAGATCCTGCTGTATTATATCGTGTTGCACAGATGTACAAGCAACTCAATGAATATGAAAATGCCATTGAAAATTTCAAAGCATACCAAAAAGAAATGCCTTCGGATGAACGTGTTGAAGCTATGATTAAAGGATGCGAATCAGCATTGAAATGGAAAGAAGAAAAAACAAGATATACGATAACACCCTTCAAACCTGCTAATGATCGTTCTGCAGACGATTTTTCTCCCGTTTGGGCAGATCGAAAAAATAATTCGATAATGTTTACTTCCGATCGTGAGGGCGGAATCTCAAAGAATCCTTACGACAGAACATTAAGATCACACTCTGATGTATGGCAAGTTAAAAAAGGAAGAAGCCGTGGCAAGTCTGAAAAATGGAGTGAAGCAGAATTAGTAGAGGGCCTAAATACAAAATACAATGACGGGACAGTCACTTTCAATAGCCGAATGTCAAAAATGTATTTCACGCAATGTAACGGTGAATCTGGTAAAGAACCTAAGTGTAAAATCTATGAAGCAAGAAAATCAGGAAAAGGCTGGCAAATGAATCCTGAGCCCCTTAGCTTTTGCTCAGGTACAGAAAATAACAAATGGAATTACGGTCATCCTGTATTAGCAAAAAAAGACAAAGTTATGTACTTTGCCTCAGACCGACCCGGCGGATACGGCGATACTGCAGGCTTAGAAAAAACCAAGGATATATGGATGGTAACTTTTGTTAGAAGAGGAAGAACCTGGAGTGAACCTATTAATCTAGGACCAAATGTGAATACCGAATACAACGAAATGTTTCCATATGCTCACAAAGATGGTTCCCTTTATTTCGCTTCTGAAGGACATCCTGGTCTTGGAGGATTAGATATTTTCTACACGGTAAAAACAGACGACGGCCCTACAGATTGGGCAGTTCCAACAAATATGAAAAGCCCTGTAAATTCATCTGGAGATGATTTTGGTATTATTTTGAATGCAACAAAAGAAGCTGGTTTCTTCACATCAAATCGTACTAAAAGCCAGGATGACATTTTTGAATTCACAATGGAGCCAATTGAATGTACGCTTAAAGGGCAAATTACTGATTGTGATAGTGGAACAGCGATTAGTAATGCATTGGTTGAAATTAGTAATAATGTTGACTCATCCATCATAAGACTACGAACAGATGAAAGAGGATATTATGATACTAAAATTGGCATCAATAAAGAATACACAATAGCTGTCTCGAAAAGACAAGCCTATTACTATGATGCTAAACCACAATATGTTACTACCGTTGGAGTAGAAAACTCTCTCGATTGCCAGTATGTAAAAGATTTTTGTCTGAAAAATACGTGTAATGATGTATTTGTTTTGCCTATATACTATGACCTTGCAAAAGCATTCATCAGAACAGATGCAAAACCAATTTTAGATGATTTAATCAAGACTTTGAAAAAATATCCAAAAATGGCAGTTGAGTTAGGATCACATACTGACTGTAGGGCATCTTTTGAATACAATAGAGACTTATCTCAAAGAAGAGCAGACTCCGCAACATCATACCTAATCGAAAAAGGGGGCATCAATCCATTCCGACTTGATGCAAGAGGGTATGGAGAATCACAACTTGTAACTGATTGTCCTTGTGAAGGACCTGTTACCAGCAGTTGCACAGAAGAAGAACACCAAAGAAATAGAAGAACGACTGTGAAAGTGGTTAACTGTAATTTTGATATTCAGTCAATCGGGGTGGATTACTCTCAAAGAAATGACGAAGCACTTAACGGAAAAGGTTCTATTTATAGTCCGTACCTTCTTGAAAAACAACGAGAATTTTTAGCTAAGACTAAGGGTGACATTGATAGTTTCATTCGTGCTAAAGCAATTGAAGATAGCATAACACTGGCAAGACAAGCTGAGGAAGAGCTTTTAGCTAAGTATGATTTCTTACCGCTAACTCCTACCAAAGTTGAAGGAACTTACAATGTGTATGGATACGTTGGAAGAAAGAAAATTAGATTCCAATACACTGGAGAAGACAGAAGAACACTTATGAATCAAGAATTAGTGGAACAACTAATCAAATCTGGCAAGTTAAGCCCAAATGATTTCAGAGACTCAGGGACAAAAATTAAACTCTCTGATGGTACTAAAATATTTGGCACTTCTTTCACATTAAAAGAACTTAAAATTAATGGAAAAGTATACGAAAAAGTTAAGTGTAAAATGACAAACACTAAAAATCCCGTATTAGGATATAACTTGTTTGATAAAGAATATGTTGATTTTGAAATCAAAGACAACAAGCTTTGGTTGCTAAAAGACACTGATGAATAAATTAATTTTAAAATCGAGTGAGTAGATATGAAATGAGAGGTGTCTCCGCTCAAAAAGAGGACGTACACCATGCTATCTCCAACGTTGATAAGGGAATATTTCCCAATGCTTTTTGTAAAATCGTAGAAGACTATATTGGTAATGACGACTCCTTCTGTAATATTATGCATGCAGATGGAGCAGGCACTAAATCATCACTAGCTTATTTATATTGGAAGGAAACTGGAGATGTCAGCGTGTGGAGGGGTATTGCTCAAGATGCACTTGTCATGAATCTTGACGATATTATCTGTACTGGTGCAATTGGGCCGTTCTTGCTTTCCAATACAATTGGTAGAAATAAACACCTTATCCCAGGCGAAGTAATTAAAGAAATTATTGACGGTTTTGAAGAATGCATTGAAACCATGCGTTCTTTTGGTACAGATATTAAATTTACTGGAGGCGAAACTGCAGACGTTGGCGATCTTGTCAAAACTATCATAATAGACAGTACGGTTGCCCTTAGACCTCTTCGGTCATCTATTATGGAAGTAGACATTAAGCCTACTGATGTTATTGTTGGATTTTCTTCTTACGGTCAAGCTACCTATGAAAAAACATATAACGCAGGGATGGGATCCAACGGGCTTACTTCTGGAAGACACGATTTACTTAAACACGACTACTACACCAAATATCCTGAATCGTTCGATGTTAATACAAATGAAGAATATATCTATTCTGGTATTTTTTCTTTAACAGATAACTTAAATGGTACTGAGGTAAATATTGGGCAAGCACTTTTGTCTCCAACACGAACTTATGCACCTATACTGAATCAAATTTTTAAAAATAATGATTTGAAAAAAGCAATACATGGGATCATTCACTGTACAGGAGGTGCTCAAACCAAAGTCTTGAAATTTTTAGACAAGCCATTACATATAATCAAAGACAACTTACTACCTATCCCCCCGCTGTTTCAAATGATTCAATCCACAACAGAAACATCTATGAAAGAAATGTTTGAGGTATTCAACATGGGGCATCGTCTTGAAATCTATTGTGATGAGGAAATCGCCCAAGAACTCATTAATATTTCGAGTCAATTTAATGTTGAAGCAAAAGTCATTGGAAGATGCGAAGAAGCCAGTGAAAAATCTTTAACTATCAATGACATTACCTATTAAATCATTCTTAAATTTTAGCTTGTGGTAGACATTCGATCACTTTCTAAAATGGAATTAGTTCAAGCTTGTGAAGAGCTTGACGTCAAAAAATTCAGAGCTAACCAATTGTGGGAATGGTTGTGGCAAAAAAGTGCCCGTTCTTTTGATGAAATGACTAATCTCTCAAAAGATTTCAGACAAAAACTCAGTGATAAATATACCTTCAACACATTAAGTATTGCTCACGCTCAAAAAAGCTCAGATGGAACCATCAAATATGCGTTCAAACTGAACGATGGATTTTTGATTGAAGGAGTATTGATACCTACTTCTAATCGTGTAACTGCTTGCATTTCGTCTCAAGTAGGATGCAGTCTCAGCTGTACATTTTGTGCAACCGGGTTTATGAAAAGAGAACGAAACCTCAGAATTGATGAAATTTATGACCAAGTTGCTATTCTAAAGAAAGAAGCGGAACGAGAATACAATATCAACTTAAGTAATATTGTGCTCATGGGAATGGGGGAACCCTTATTAAACTACGCTAATGTTATTGGTGGAATTGAAAAAGTCACAGCTCCTGACGGACTTGGAATGTCACCTCAACGAATCACCCTTTCAACAGCAGGAATTGCTAAAATGATAAAGAAACTTGGTGATGACCAAGTAAGATTTAACCTGGCGTTATCACTGCATTCAGCTAATAACGAAAAAAGAAGTGCTATTATGCCAATTAACGATAGCAATTCACTTGAGGATTTAATTGAGTCAATTAATTACTTTTATGACAAAACAAACACACGAGTCACTCTTGAATATTGTGTGATTAATGACATAAATGACGATCCCTTAGAAGCTGAAGAACTTATATCTTTTGCTCGTCAAATTAAATGTAAGGTTAATTTAATCGAATATAATCCTATTGATTTGGCCGAGTTTCAATCCAGCTCCACAGAAAAAATACAACGTTTTGCCGATTACCTAGAACGCAATAAAGTAATCGTGAATATAAGAAGAAGTAGGGGCAAGGATATTGATGCTGCCTGTGGTCAATTGGCCAATAAGATTAACTAAAAAATCTACTAGCCAGATCACTCGTTGGTATTCGACAAGAAGAACGTTTCCCAAAAAAATTATATCGGTTTCTTGCAATCAGCCTATAGACGCTATTTCTAAAAACCCTAGGTATCCAATGTAAATATTTAAAATACGAAAAAGGAGATTTGAAATATTTAGATATCTCAATTACGGCATCAGACTCCACATAGTTTTCCCCATTTATCCTAAAAATAATGCTATCTAGTGATTTTAGGTCGTCATATTCTTCAAATAATAACGCTGCATATCTTGACTGTAATGGTGCGAATCGAATCTTTTTATTTTTTTCTAGACGTAAAACAATATCTACTGACCAATTACAAAGATTACAAACACCATCAAAAAAGAGGATAGGTCCGTTATCATTTAACTCATTAATATTATTAATTTTATTGGAAATCAACGATTTATGTGTTTGTTCAAATTTAGTGATGAATTCTTTTAAATCACTGAAAAATAGATTAGGTATCTTTGCTCCAATGGCAAAAATATCCATTGATTTAAATTCGGGTACTGTTCAAAAAGAATCTGCTGTAATTGGTATTGATCTTGGCACCACAAATAGTCTGATTGCTTCAATCGACTCCGTCTCTCGACAACCCTATTGCATTACAAAAAATGCAGATAGTATTGTTCCTAGCACGATCTATTTTGGTGATGATGAGATCATCGTAGGTAAAGAAGCTCAACAACGATTAATTGACGATCCAAAAAACACATTATACTCTGTCAAGAGGTTAATGGGCAAGAGCTATCAAGAGATTATTAGCCACGGAAATGCCCTAAACTATCAAATCATTGATAATGAAGATAAACTTGTTCAAGTAAGGGTTAATAATCGATTTTATACGCCCATTGAGTTATCTTCATTCATCTTAAAAGAACTAAAAAAAATAGGGACAAACCAATTAAAAAAAGATATACAAAAAGTAGTAATTACAGTCCCTGCATACTTTGACGACTCACAAAGACAGGCCACAAGAGATGCTGGAAAGCTCGCTGGTTTAGACGTCTTAAGAATAATTAATGAACCAACTGCGGCAAGTTTGGCTTATGGTCTTGGAATTGATAAAGATCAATCCAAAATAGTTGCAGTTTATGACTTGGGCGGTGGAACTTTTGATATTTCTATTCTTAATATTCAACAAGGAGTCTTTGAGGTGTTATCTACCAATGGTGACACTTATTTGGGTGGGGATGATTTTGACCAAGCTATTGTTAATCATTGGGAAAAGCTCCACTCGTTATCCAATCTATCCGACAACGATAAACAGCTTTTAAGAATTACTGCTGAGAAAGCTAAAAAAGAATTAAGCTCTAAACAAAGTTATAGCGATGCTATATCTATTGACAGCCAAAATATAACATT
>JADHMR010000038.1 GCA_016779945.1 Bacteroidia bacterium
TAAAACTGACCAATATCGAACTTTAAGAGTTAATTCATTTTTCTCCTACATCCCAGTCATAACAAAAGATTTAGACAATAAAAAAACCGGAAAATTTCGTAAGAAAACGAAAAATTCCGGTTTAGTACTCGGGACGGGACTTGAACCCGTACGGCCGTGAAGCCATTGGATTTTAAGTCCAACGTGTCTACCAATTCCACCACCCAAGCATCAAGTATGGTAATATTACCCCTTCAATAGATTGAAGTTACTTGAGCGAAAGACGAGATTCGAACTCGCGACCCCCACCTTGGCAAGGTGATGCTCTACCAGCTGAGCTACTTTCGCTTGATGTGTGATGCTTAATATACAAAGAACATATCTTTTCTGATTAAGCGGCTGCAAAGATAATCTTCAATTCTTATCTCGCAACGGATTGGATTATTTTTTCATTATTTCAATGATTAGCTCTTTATCCTGCCTTGGTGTTATTGATTTGTAGGATTTTTCAAGTTTTTGTATTGAAAACCGTGAACTAAATAATGCGTTATATTCTTCTGAATCGCCACCAAATGGGGGTCCGTCATGAAAATTAATGGCGAATAACACACCAAATAATTTACCGTTTGTATTCAATATATCGTGCACTTTTTGCACATATTGGCTTCGTAATTTTGGATCAATGGCACAGAAAAAAGTTTGTTCGAGGATCAAATCAAACTTTTCTTCCAGTTCGAAAAAGTCACCAATGATATAGTGGTCATCTGGGAATGTTGGATTAGTCTCAAGAAATCGTTTTTTGGCCGTTATGGATAAATCAATAGCAAATACATTGGTATAGCCCATGTTCCACAATTTACTAAGTTCGTGTCCAGATCCTGCACCTGGGATGAGTATGCGAGCCGATTTTTTGGTATTTTCTAAAACATAATCGATATGAATGGGATTGGCATATCCAATATCCCAGCCTGTTTGATTTTGGATATATCGGTTGTTCCAATATTCTGAATTAAGTTTAGCTGTTGTCATTTTTGTCGCGTTTTGGACCATCAGATTTAACCTTTACGGGATATTTTTTTCTAACCGGTGTATTGGTCCTCGGGATAGGAGTAGACCTTGAATTTGAGTTATTCCTTATGGTATTATCATAATACTTTTTGTTATTCAATGCGTTATTTGTTGGGCTATTTTTTGATGGTGGATTATAGCTATAGTTTTTAAATAAGTTGAATTGTATTCCAGCATTTATTAAAAGTATATCAGTTTTTACGGTTTGATAATTATCGTATTTAACCTCATTGCTGCCTGTCTCTCTTACGATGTCATCCAGCGGGAGAGCAGCACCTTCTTTTCCAAATGTGTAGGTAATACTAGACTCTAGTGATATACTTTCGTTGAGTTTGTATGAAATACCTAAACTACCTCCATAATGAAATCGTTGGGTATGAACAACACGTTCCGTGATAGATTCAGCCTCACGTTCTGGATTGTAGTTCGGTTGATTTAATGATAAAACTTGATAAGTGGTATAATTTCGATGTCCTATTAGAATGCTAGCATAGGGTGTGACTTTTTGAGTTTCTTCTGTAAAATTAATGCGACCTTCAGCAAACAGTCCATACATTCGGTTTCGTGCCTTTATAGTGGCATCACCAATAATAAGTGGGCCCTCATCCTGTGCCAGAATAATCGAGTTAAATTTTCGGGACTGCATATGTGCAAAATCCATTCGTGCTCCGAGTTGAAAGTTAATTGGAGATTTATATGGAAATTTTCTGCTCAAATATGAAATATTTAACCCAAAGCCATGATCATAGTTAATATCTTCCAACTCACTTTGTGGACACGCTAAATGAAACCCAAATCCAATTGAACCTTGATTTACTTTTTTTTGTGCGTATAAATTTGAAGAGAGTAATAATATCAGTGGTAGAACTAACTTTTTCATATTAAATTTAAATCAATTTCTGTGCCATTATTTAAGTTTTGGATTGTTTTGATGCCTCTCTTGATCCCGGTTTGTTTTTTTGTCCAAGTTTTTTAAAAGTGATTGTTCTAAATCAATTTCACACTGATTAGCAAGACACATCAAAACAAACAGTACATCTGCCATTTCATCTCCTAAATCTATTTTTTTGTCGGACTCTTTGAAACTTTGTTCACCATATTTTCTAGACATTATTCTTGCGACTTCTCCAACTTCTTCCATCAATACTGCCGTATTCGTAAGTGGATCAAAATAGCGAACTCCAATGGTGTTAATCCATTGGTCAATCTTTTTTTGGGCTTCGGTAATGGTCATTTTTTTTGCGATGAAAACAAATTTAACCAAATTGCTTAAAGTACTTCTCTTAAAAACTCCAACTATTTGATGCGGTATTGTAGGGGACAATTGAGAATTTAAAACCAGTACTGAACCCTTGTGTATTTGATTGTGCCACAACATAATATATACCAAGTCTGAATCGATTTCTTGCAATTCGAAAAATTCGATTGATACCAGCAAATAATTCGGAATATTGGTAATTTCTCTCAGGTGCTAACAATAGTCCACCTCCAGCCATTGTTCGGATTCCTGTTTTGTTTATTAACGGTACTTTACTTGTCAAGAATCCATTAAATTGATGAACATAATGGCTTTCTAAATACCCTTTAAATGTGGGAAATGTACTATCTATTAACTGATAGGCTTCCATAGGCGGCATGAATAAAAAAGGATCTCCACCTCGCTGATACTTGTAATCCATTATTTGAATATTTGTTGTATCCAGAAATCTACCAAAACTCACAGAGTATTGAGATGTTCCAAAAATACCAATCATGAATTTTTGACTCATACTAAGCTCAATTTCTTTCACAGCTGTTATTGAACCACCAATATTTGGTATGGATTGTTGGTAGTTTAAATTGAAGGTAGGGTATTTTGAGCCTAATACAATTTTTTGGTTAGGTTCAGAGATATAGAGTTGCTTTGGGGTATAGGTGATACCTACTGAAATTCTAACGTCAGTATTAATATTAAAATTCTGAGGAGCATTATCCACGAAAGTTGAGTCAAAACGTGGGTTAAACTTAAAATTGGTTAGCGGTTTTCGTAATGAACGACCAATACTATTAGATATATAAAATCCATTAAATAGTTCAGTGCTATGATAAAGATTGGTGCTGACTTGTTCAAAAAAATTCTGTCGGTTAAATGCATCATTGATTGTAGCAAACTGATTAACGAAATTAAAATCCTTACTGTGGCTAATTGTAACATGGGATAATTTTTTGGGATTGTATAATGTATTAATTCTAAATCCTCCTTTAACATCACTATTTCTGAATCCGTAATCTATTCTGGGTGATATAAAAATGCTTTTTCTGTTTTCAAATCTTTTGTAATAACTAAAGTCATATCTCATTCTAAACCCACCAATAGGTATGGGATTAATCATTGCAGCTACAGAGGCGAAGCTCCATTCTGTTTTTTTAGCTCTGTTAATGTGTCCCATACCAGACCAAATAACTTTCAGAAAAGTAATTTGATTAAATACAGAATCAATAGAATCGAGATAAACTTTACTGCTTCTAATTCGATTTATACTATCCTGCATGCGAATGAATTTATTTTCTTGGTAGGTTAGCGGTATCGGTCTTATTTTGGTCCAAAAACTGGTGTCTTTTTGATAAGCATCATTTGCTGTTTTTGCAAGTTCTGCATTAAAAAATCGTTTAGAGTAAATACTATCAAAAGTGTAATTCGAATATTTAGCGATGCATTTTCCTTGAACAATATTAATTTTATCTTTTATTTTCCATTTGAAGTTTTCACTTGTTAATATTTTAATGCTGTCTTGAAATGAATAGTGTTGTTTTATTGAAAACTGATCATACTCAATTAAAGAACGTTTAGGAACGGTCAAATCAACACTTTTGATTGTGAATAGCGAATCCCATATTTCAATTTTCCCTTTGAACAAAGCATTTCCTAGTTTTCTTGGAATCACTTGTATAGTGTAAATCTTGTTTTTACCTTCAAATCTAGAACCCAACAATTTGTAGCGGTAAGATAAAAAAGCGTTATTACTGATGGGAGAAACATATGCGTTATCGCCTAGTTTTTTCACTTTTATGAGGTTCTTATTAAAATCAAAATTGGCATCGGTAGTACTCACATAAAATAGCGATTGTTGATAGCCTAACTTTTTAGCAGCATTTTTCTCTTCTTTAAATCCTTTGGGTAATTTTATATGTTGAACAAAATTTGCTTCAAACAAATTAAGCGATGGAATTGAGTCATTTTGGGATTCAATTGGAGATTCATCAAGCTTTTTGACATCCGGTTGATCGTCATATTTTATTTGAAACTTATTGATGTTGTTCTCTACACTTTTAACATAAATATTCCTTTTTTGGGTAGTGAATTGATTTGTATATTTTTCTTTATTTTGAATTACTTTTTCAATAATTGCGTAGCTCAAATCCTTTCTTTTATTCGAAACCTCTACCGCACCTAATTCGTTTTCAGTGGGTTTTAAAACAACATTCAATACTTGATTTTTTTGTGTGGGTATATTTATCTGTTTTGATTCATACCCTATATGTGTGAACGATAACCGATGTAATCCTTCGATTAATCTAAGCTCATACTGTCCTTCCTCGTTAGTAACTGCCCCTATGCCCAGGTTAATCGCTCTTACATAAACTCCAATAAGTGGTTCGTTAGACGGATTAGTAACATAGCCACGTACTTCAAAATAATCTTGTGCTAAACCCGGAATGGATAAGAGTAAAAGGTAAATGATGAAATGAATTTTTAGAGCGTTTTTCATAGTTTTACATATTGTGTTCTAGTTCTTTATACGATTTCAACTTAAGATAGTTACAAATTTTATTTATAAATTGAAATAAGTTGAATTCTATTCGATTAATCTATTTTTTGATTGGACAAAAATTAGATTTGTACTCAATGAACAAAGCATTACTTCTCATTTTAGATGGATGGGGTATTGGGAATAAGGATAAAACCGATGCTATTTTTTCGGCAAATACACCATTTATGGATTCTCTCGAGTCCAAAGCTACAAGTGCTACCTTAAAAACATTTGGTGAAAATGTGGGGTTACCTGACGGTCAAATGGGAAATTCTGAGGTCGGACACATGAATATTGGAGCAGGCCGGGTTGTCTGGCAAATGTTAGTTCGAATCAATAAAGCATTTGGCGATAAGACAATTCATAATCTTGAAGCCATGAAGTCGTTGATCAAACTCGCACAATCAGATCAAACTCGAAAAATTCATTTGATGGGATTGGTCAGTGATGGGGGAGTTCATAGTTCACTTGAACATCTTTTAGGATTGACCGAATTATTTCAAGAACTAGGTTTGGACGATCGGGTATTTGTCCATGCTTTTATGGATGGAAGGGATACTGATCCGAAAAGTGGTCTTGATTTTCTGAAAACAGTAAAAGAATCGCCCAAGTTTGGAAAGTCAACTTTGGCCACATTAATCGGGCGATATTATGCAATGGATCGCGATCAAAGATGGGATAGAACCAAACTTGCCTATGATGCACTAATTCATGGGACGGGCAATGTCCATAACAATTTCACAGAAGCATTACAGCACAATTATCAGCAAGGAGTAACCGATGAATTCATAAAACCCAGTATACTCAATCAATCCAGTAAAATTTCGGATAATGACATAGTTTTATGTTTTAATTTCAGAACTGATAGAGGGCGTCAAATTAGTAGAGTTTTGACTCAAGAAGATATGCCAGATTTGAATATGAAAACAATGAATATTCATTATTTCACAATGACGGAATATGATAAAAAATATAAGGATGTGAATGTTTTATTCAATTCAAATGACTTAACCAATACATTGGGAGAGATTTTATCTGTAAATGGTAAAACTCAATTGCGAGCAGCCGAAACCGAAAAATATCCTCACGTCACTTTTTTCTTCAATGGGGGAAGAGAAGAACCTTTTGATGGGGAAGACAGGGTAATGGCAAACTCACCAAAAGTGGCTACCTATGATTTGCAACCCGAAATGAGTGCACCAGACTTAACGGATAAAGTTATGGAACATATGAAAAATAATCATCCCGATTTTGTATGTATTAATTATGCAAATCCTGACATGGTCGGACACACAGGCGTGTTCAGTGCTATTGAAAAAGCTTGTGAGACAGTAGATACCTATACAGAAAGTCTTGTGGAATTAGCTAAAAAAATGGATTATCAGATTCTAATCATTGCTGATCACGGAAATGCGGATAAGGCAATAAACCCAGATGGAAGTCCAAACACAGCTCATACAACAAACCTAGTACCAGTTTATCTATTGAACAGTGATAAAAAAATAAAGGATGGGAAACTAGCCGATATAGCTCCAACTATTTTGAGTCTGATTGGTATAGACCAACCCCAAGAAATGGATGGCATTTCATTATTGAAAACGGATTAATAAATTTCACTGAATATTAAATTTTAAATTTGCTCTATGGACTATAATATCATCATTGTATCACTCTCTATTTGTATTGTTTTATCTTATCTTTTTAACGAGATAGCAAAGCGAACCAATGTACCATCTGTTTTAATGCTAATTGTAGCAGGGGTAATTCTTGGCCAGGTACTTAAGTTCTTCCCAGAATACAATGTCGATTTTTTCCCTAGTCTAAAGATTTTAGGAACGATTGGTCTAATAATGATTGTACTAGAAGGTGCTTTAGACCTTGAGCTCACCAAAGAAAAAAGTGGACTAATTGGTAAGGCTACATTATTGGCTGTATTGGGGATCATTGGAAGCATCTTGTTTATTGCTCCTATTTTTCATTTTTTATTAAACATGGATATTGGTTTGTCGTTGTTATATGCTACTCCTTTGGCGGTTATATCAAGTGCAATAGTTTTACCTAGTGTTGTAAGTCTCAACGAGTATGATAAAGAACTATTAATTTATGAAAGTTGTATTTCGGATATCATTGGTATTATGGTATTTAACTTGATACTCAGTATTATGCAAACGCAAGAAGTTCAAGGGTCTATATCAGATTTTGGGATAGAGTTTTTAATCACAGTAGCTGTTTCGTTTGTGATTGGTATTGGTTTAGTTTTACTTTTTAAGTTTTTGAATGCAAAGGTCAAGCTGTTCTTTTTCATTTCAATTTTGATATTGATATATGCACTTGGTAAAATGATACATCTTAGTCCTTTGGTTATGATATTAATGTTTGGGTTAATTCTTAAAAATCATAAGTTGTTCTTTATTGGACCATTGAAAAATTTAATGACTCGCATGGAGTTTAAAAAAATGGAAAAAGATTTTCATATCATCAGTCGTGAAACCGCTTTTGTTCTTCGAACATTCTTTTTTATTGTTTTTGGGCTAACGATTGATTTATTATCACTCATAAACTTTGAAGTTTTAATAATTAGTCTAATGGTATTCATTAGTATTTATCTTGTAAGAATTGTTTTATTAAAAGTCTTCGAAAAAGAAGGATCTCCAATTTTAGGATATGTTGCTCCAAGAGGACTAATAACTATTTTATTATTCTATAGCATACCAAAGGATCTCTTATCAGAAACATTTCAACCGGGGGTTTTATTATGGGTGATTATTCTAACCAGTATTTACATGACTTATGGCTTAATAAAGCACGTTAAAGGGGCCGAAATTGAGCACGAGGTTGATTCGCATTAAAATAGAATATAGTCTAATCCTTTCATGCTGTACCTAATTTTATTTTTATGCGTTAATTTGTCATACGACTAATTATTTTGATAATCAGGTATCTTACATTAGTTCTCCTATTTATTCAGGTCAATAGTTTCGCTCAACTATCTGTAAATAAAAGAGTACGTATTCTTCCATCTCAAGGAGACACAATCATGATTGATTCGGGTTTTGTGGTTGATTATTCAATGAAGGTAAATAACTATGAATCAGCTTATTTCAAGCAAATCAATAATAAATTAGTATGGCTCAAAGAATCACCATCAGACAGTATCGATGTAAGTTATAAGCGGCTATATTTTCCGGTAAATTATTCAAATAAAAACAAGGAAAGTATCTATAATATTTTTAGAGATAACCCATTTAAGTATACTCCTAACAAAACCGAAGTAAAATCTACCTACGGTAAATTAAATACGATGGGTAATATCTCAAGGGGTATAGGTTTGGGTAATACCCAAAATGTTGTTGTAAATTCAAATTTAAATCTACGATTAGACGGTAAGTTAGCTGAAGATGTCGAAATTTTTGCAGTTATAAGCGATGAAAACAATCCAATACAACCCGAGGGTAACACCCAACAAATACAAGATTTTGACCAAGTTTATATCACTTTGAAGAAAGATAGTTTGGCACTTACATTTGGTGATTTTTTAATGAAGAGTCAATCCAGCTCTTACTTCCTAAAGTATTATAAAAAGTCTAGAGGAATACAACTTAAAAATGCTTCATATCATGGTGATTGGAAAATTAAGACCAACGCCGAAGTAGCGATTTCCCGTGGTAGATTTAGCAGAAATAGAATTAACGGTATCGAGGGCAATAGTGGTCCATATCGATTAAATGGAGATAACGGCGAAAACTTTATCATCGTAATTGCAGGTACTGAGGTTGTGTATCTTGATGGTAAAAAATTAACCAGAGGAGAGGGGCACGATTATGTGATAAATTATAATACAGGAGAGGTCACTTTTACGCCTAAAGTTCTGATAACGGCTTACAGTAGAATTGTTGTCGAATTTCAGTATGCCGATCGTAATTATGGACGAACAGTTTCAAGTATTGGAACAGAATTATCAAAAGGTAAGTTTTCTTTTTACGCCAACGGTTTTAATGAAATGGATTTAAAGTCTCAACCTTTTCTTCAAACACTATCCGATACAGCGGCTAAAATCGATGCACTTCGCATGTCTGGAGACCAATCTGCTATTTATGAAAATGTTCGTTCACAGAAATCATACAATCCTGATCGAATCATGTATAAAAAGGAGATTATGGGTGCTGAAGAAATTTTTGTTTACGCCTCTGATCCAACAGAGGAAGTGGTTTTTTATGAGGTGTTTTTTTCCAACGTAGGATATGGTAATGGTAGTTATGCTCAATCTGTTACTGGAGCAAATGGGAAGGTGTTTGAATATGTTGGATCTGGCTTTGGTGATTACGAGCCATTTGAGCTTTTAGCCTCACCTAAGCGTTTAAATACTGCTAATTTTGGATTTAGTATTACTGAAAAGAACCGTAAAATGGGACTAGAATATGTAATCAGTTCGTTGGATAAGAATACTTTTTCTACCCGAGATGATAATGATAATTTTGGTTCAGGATTAAAAATTTACCAAACCGCTTTACGACCAATTAAAGACTCTTCACTATGGACGCTCAAAACTGATCTTGACTACGAGATGATAACTAAAAATTATGCTTTTGTGGAGCGTTATCGTGATGTTGAATTTGATCGAAATTGGAATAAAATCTTATCAAATCCTGCGGCGTCTAATCAACTTATTCCTGCTTTGGAACATATTGGTAATTTATCGTTAAAACTTTACAAATCAGAACGTGATTTTATAAGCAATCAAACTGAACTGTTTTACAGAAAAGGAAATTTTAATGGTTTGTCTAATAAATTATCAGGTGGATTTTTATGGAAAGATTGGAGTATCCGATCTGGACTAGACGTTTTAAAATCAGAATCCTTTGAGAATGATACATCAACACAGCTCAATCAATTTTATAGTTTTCGATCAAGTATTGATAAATCATTTGATAAGTTCACAAGTGGCCTAAATTATAACTCAGAACTTTCTAGTTTCAATAACAACGATACAATTCTATTTCAAAGCTATAAATTTAGCTCATATGATGCCTTTATCAAGACTACTGATACAAGCAAAATTCAATATCAATTAAAGGTTGGTCAACGAATTGACAATCGTCCAAAGAATAATGGTTTTAAGAAAGCTACAATAGGACGTAATGTCACTTTTGATAGCAGATATGCGAAAAATTCATTTCAACGTATTGCCTTCAATACGACATTTAGACAATTAGAAATTAAGGATTCTACATTGAGTTCTAAAGAAATTGAAAATACGCTGCAGAGTAGAATAGAATTGGACTTTCAGCTATTCAGACGGTTTATTCGGTCTAAAACATTTTATCAAATAGGGACTGGTCAAGAACAAAGAAGAGAGTTTCAATTTTTACAAGTTCAGTCTGGTAATGGAATATACATTTGGAATGATTATGATTCGAATGGTTTGAAAACATTGAATGAATTTGAGTTGGCCTCGGAATTAGACAAAGCAAGGGCAGATTATATTAAAATCTACACCCCAGATGCAGGATTCATAACAACAAATAGTACCAAGGTCACTCAAACCTTAGAATTAAACCCTGCTGTATTTGTTTCGAAAAATGCTAAGAAGAAGGCATTTATTGGACGATTTAATAGCTTTTCTACCTTGATGATTGAAAAGAAAGTGCTACCAAGATTAGCTACTTTTTTAATAAATCCCCTTAATGAAGGCGTAGAGGATACCTCACTAATCAATCAATCTCAAAATTTTAGAACTACATTATTTTTTAATCGAGGTAATTCTAAGTACAGTTTGGATTATACCTTTTTATCTGGGAATTCGAAAGTACTATTAACCAATGGTTTTGATAGTCGTTTGTCTCAAAGTCATGTGTTCAACGGACGCTATTCGTTGTCTAGATTAATTACGGTGAGTGCTAAAGGTAGTTTCGGTAATAAAATTTATTTGAGTGAGTTTTTTGGAAATAGGAGTTATGATTATGATTATTTTGAAATACAACCGGTTGTTCAGTTGGTTATAGGCACGTCTCACCGAATAGACATAAAATCTAAAATATTCGATGCTTTAAATGCCAATGTATATGGTGGTGAAAAATCAAGAAATATAGAATTTGGTGGAGAATACCGCTATGCAAAAGCATCAAAAGGTGCTCTTAATCTTGGGATGAATTTTATTAATGTTGATTATGAAGGTGCTCCAAATTCAACACTTGGCTATGAATTGTTAAGAGGTCTCCAAAACGGAGCGAATTTAACCTGGAAACTAAACTACCAACAAACAATGTCCAATAATATTCAAATAACAGTTAGTTATGACGGAAGATCTAGTGAAACTTCAGATGTCATTCACATCGGAAGAGTAGTTGCTCGATACCTCTTTTAGGTCTATTTATTGGCGAGATATGTACCATCTTTCTCTAAACGAATTATTTTTTGTTTGTAGAGATTGCCAATTGCTTTTTTAAACGTTTTCTTACTCATTCCAAATTTATTTCGGATTTCTTCAGGATTACTTTTATCGGTATATCTAAAAAATCCATCGTCTTGTTTTAGTTGATCTAAAACAGATTGTGTAGATTGGTCAATAACATTTCGATATCCCTGAGGGGTAAGCGTTAAATCAACCTTTCCGTCAGGTCTTATGTTTTTAACATATACATTATGTTTTTCGCCAATAGAAATCTCTCGGTGAATGTCCGATTGAAATACTAATCCTTGGAATTGATTGTTAACCACAGCATTTATACCCAAATCAGATTTTTTGTAAAATAATGCCTCAACTTCATCACCTACTTCAAAATCAATTCCTTCAGTAAAAACAAAATCTTCAATCATTGCTGAAGCAATTAATCGGTCTGTTTGCTCATCAAGTAAACAAAAAACAACATATCGCTCACCAACCTCCATTTTAACGGGTTGTTCACTAAAAGGAACTAAAAGTTGTTTGATTAGTCCCATATCCAAAAAAGCTCCCGCTCGGTTTACATCTTTGACTTCTAAAAATGCAAAAGAGTCTAATTCTATGTATGGTTTGATTGTGGTAGCTACTGGGCGTTCCTCATTATCAAGATATACAAACACTGTTATTTCATCACCAAGTTTTAGATTATCCGAAACGTAAGCATTGGGCAATAAAACTTCTGTACCTTTATCATCAATCAAATAACATCCATTATCAGTGGTTCTTGCAGCTTTGAGTATGTGGGTTTTCCCTATTTGCATTGTTTGCAAAGTTAGCGATTCATTTAGGGAAATAATGGGGGAATATGAAATAGGGTATTATCAAGGAGAAAATTCACTGCTTTCTAGTATTCCAATGCATTCAAACCGATCAAAAACCATAATCCCATGCGGTGCATCTTTTAGTTCTTCGGTAAGGTCTTGACCTGCCCAGTGTTCGTAGTGTTTGCCATTTTTCCATAGTCTACTTTCAGTTACATCATAAACTTTATTTTTATATGAAATCCATATTTGTTCATGATCTTGACCATTTCGAAGGCTAAGTTGACGTCTTGAAATTTTAGGTAAATTAGTATTATTCGTACTCACAAGTGTATTTTAGCCATCAATTTTATACATATGCGATTGAAAGTTCTCATAATTTTTGTAATTGTTTACATTTTGTCAGCATTTGTTTGGCTTACGTTCTCGCTGTTAAATTATTCTAATACAGACTATCAACTTAAAAATAATGTTCTAAAAGCAGGACTAAACGCCTGTACGCTTCAGGTTATTGAAAAAGCAAAAAATAATGAACTAGGGACTTCAGAAAAGGTGTTTTACAGATTGAAACGTTTGGAAATTGATATTAATGAAGATTCGTTAAGTCAATTTATTGATCAACGTTTTAATGGCAATTACATAGCAGAATATGCTAATCTGTCTGATGACACAAAATTTATAAGACTTGCCATAAATCCGAAAAAGATTGAAGAATTAAAGTTTGAACGATATCAGCAACGTAATATTTGGTTGTATCAAAGTATTTTATTGTTGTTTTTGGTGGGGGTAGGAATTTATGGTGTTTTCAGTAGTATAGAGAAAATTTACAAGCTCAATAAACAACAGAATAATTTTTTGTTATCTGTTACCCATGAATTTAAAACACCGATAGCCGCAATAAGGTTAATGTTACAAACCAGTAAACATCCAAAAGTTAATGATGAAAAACGAATAGAACTCGTTGATAACAGCATTCAGAGTACGCACAGGTTAGAAGAATTAGCTGAGAATATGCTCACGGCTATGCAAATTGAAAGCAACGCTTATCAGTATAATTTAACGCCAGTAGATTATAGTAATCTCGTCATTAAAGTAATAAATAATCAGCAAATTAAAGGCCAGATATCAGCAGAGGTTGAACCAGATATAGTTGTAGACGGCGATGATTTTATTCTACGAATGGTTGTTAATAATCTTATTGAAAACGCATTTAAATATTCCAATAACCAGCCCATTGAAGTCAGCCTTACAAAAGATCAGAAGTGGAAACGATTATCAATTAAAGATCAAGGAATAGGCCTCAAAAAAGAAGATTATAAAAATATATTCAAGAAATTCTATCGTGTTCAAGATGAGGAAACTAGAGTTTCCAAAGGAACAGGTCTAGGGTTATTTATTGTGAAGCAAGCAGTAGAAAAGCATTCAGGTAAAGTATTTGTGAGTGCCAATGCTGATAAAGGTTCAACCTTCACAATATTATTGCCGTGACATTCATATGACTAAAAAATGATCTTAAAAATACATATTTGTGTTAATCGCATCACCTTAAAAAATATTCTAATATGAAAAAACGTATCCTAGTTGTAGAAGATGAAAAAGATTTAGCAGACACTATCAAGCTTAATTTGGAGCTAGAGGATTATCATCCAATTGTTGTGAACGATGGTCTTGATGCAATTTCTGCTTTCAAGGAGCAAAGTTTTGACTTGGTAATTCTTGATATTATGATTCCATCTATAAATGGCATTGAGGTTTGTGAAAATATTAGACTACAAGATTCTAGTGTACCTATAATGTTTTTAAGTGCAAAGAGTAGATCTGAAGATCGAATATTAGGACTCAAAAAGGGAGGTGATGATTATTTAACCAAACCGTTTAATTTGGAGGAGCTAATATTACGAATTAGTAATTTGATAGCTCGTAATCAAACCAATACATCGAATACAATTACTACATATAGTTTTGGTGAAAATTCTGTTGACTTTGATAGTTATGAAGCAATCGGAAAACAAGGGAAATTTACTTTAACAAACAAAGAATCACTATTACTTAAATTATTGATAGAAAATGAGGGAGAGGTTGTAAGTCGCGAACGAATATTACAAGCAGTTTGGGGATACAGCGTATATCCAAGTACGCGTACCATTGATAATTTTGTACTAGCGTTTCGTAGGTATTTTGAAGATGACCAAAAAAATCCCAAATTTTTTATATCACTAAGAGGCGTTGGTTATAAGTTTATGAACCCGCAATAATCTTAGTTTGATAAATTAGTTGTTTATAACTTGACTAATCTCACGTATTTGCATGCTATTGCTTCTTTTATCTTTGCAATAAATCTATGCACGAGCAAATACTTATTGTTGATTTTGGTTCTCAATTTACACAACTTATAGCAAGAAGGATAAGAGAGCTAAATATCTATTGTGAGATTCATCCTTACAATAAAGTTCCTGAAATAACTGACCAAACAAAGGGAATTATCCTGTCTGGTAGTCCTTCATCATGTACAGCCCCGAATGCTCCTGTTGCTGATATTGATTGGATGAATCTTCAAATTCCGGTATTAGGTTTGTGTTATGGTGCTCAATTTTTGGTTGCGTCTAATGGCGGCAAGGTTGAAAAATCTACTCACCGAGAATATGGAAGAGCAAATATTACCATAACCAAAAATGACTCGCTTTTTCATGGAATAGATAATGGCAGTCAAGTTTGGATGAGTCACGGAGATACCATATTAGAAATGCCCGAGAATACGCAAATCTTAGCTAAAACAGATACTATACCTGTAGCAGCTTATCGATTTGTTGGAAAAGAAATATATGCCGTCCAATTTCATCCAGAGGTTAGTCACAGTTTAGATGGTAAACTTCTACTGGCAAATTTTACAAAATCAATTTGTGGATGCGTAGGCGACTGGACTCCAGCTCATTTTGTTTCTGAGAGCGTTCAACATTACAAACAATTAATTGGTTCTGATAAAGTGATTATGGGTCTTTCGGGGGGTGTGGATAGTTCCGTAGCTGCATACATACTTCACCGAGCAATCGGTGATAATTTGGTCGGCATCTTTGTAAATAATGGGGTTTTAAGAAAAAACGAGTATGAGGATGTTCTCGAAGCATACAAAGGATTGGGCTTAAATGTCATCGGAGTTGATGCCTCTGATATGTTTATAAACCGATTGGAGGGTGTCTCAGATCCAGAAACAAAGCGAAAAATTATTGGAAACACGTTTATTGAGGTTTTCGACAAAGAAGCAGGTAAGATAAAAGACGCAAAATGGCTTGGACAAGGAACTATTTATCCTGATGTAATTGAATCTGTCTCGGTGAATGGTCCATCAGCTACCATTAAATCTCACCACAATGTAGGTGGTTTACCTGACGATATGGAACTTAAATTAGCAGAACCACTTCGATTATTATTCAAAGACGAAGTACGAAAGATTGGTGCAGAACTTGGTGTTCCTAACCTCATACTTGAACGGCATCCATTTCCTGGTCCTGGTTTAGCAATTCGTATCATTGGTGAAATTAATCCTCAAAATGTATCGACGCTTCAAGAGGCGGATGCTATCTTCATTAATGAAATGAAAGAACAAGGGTTTTATCATAAAATTTGGCAGGCTGGGGCAATATTCCTACCCATTCAGTCCGTTGGTGTTATGGGCGATGAGCGTACATACGAGAATGTAATTGCATTAAGAGCAGTAACCTCTGTCGATGGGATGACTGCTGATTGGGCAGATTTACCTCACTCATTTTTAGCATCCGTGAGTAATAAAATAATAAATCAAGTTAAAGGTATTAATCGTGTTGTATATGATATTAGTTCTAAACCCCCTGCAACTATTGAGTGGGAGTAAAGTTGTAAGACTTTTCTTATTGACTTTTCTTCTTTCATGCTGTACGTATGCAATTGCATCTACATCTGACTCTGGTTACTATAAGTCAAAACAAATACGTTCTTTGGCTAAGATTTTAAATCAAGAACATATACAGACTGAAATAAAAGACTCATTGCATGAAATAACGTTTAGAGGCAAAAAATTTCTGGCACCTAATCATAAAAAATCATTTAAAATAGCCGTTATACTTCCGTTTCATTCCGATGCACAAAATAGCCCCATAGATAAAAAAAGAGCCAATGTTATGTTGGAATATTATCAGGGTATCAAGGTAGCGACAAAACAAATAGATAGTTTGGATTCGAAATTTGTACTATCCTTTTATGACACAGATAATGATACAAATCAATTAAAAAAGATTTTAGCTTCATCAAAAATGAATGATGTTGATATCATAATTGGGCCCACAAATCAAAATCAAGTTAGAATAGCGAGTAGATACTGTAAGTCTAATAAAATCCCTTTATTTCTTCCAATTACAAATTTGATAAACAATGAATATAACCCGTACGTCTACAATCTGAATCCATCGGAAGCCATGAAAGCTGAGGTTTTTCTAACCTATTATAAAAATCATCACAAGGCTAAAAGGTTAATTATTATTCGGGACAAAGGCTTTTATGATAGAACCTTTGGTGCTGCTCTTATTAGAAAATGTGAGCAACAAAAAATACCCGTCAAAGTTGTGCCTTATTCTACTCAAATAAACTGGTTAGATATCATAAAAGGTGAATCTCTGGTAATTCACACTACTGAAGATAAAATTAAGCTGAATTATACAGTTACCAGTCTTCAAGCACATCAAGAAAATATAACATTGATAGGATCAGACAAGCTATTAGAATTTAATGATGTGGACTATAATCAATGGGAAAAGCTCAACATTACCTTTTTGTCAGAAAATAAATCGCAAATACCTAATCCACGCTCAAATCTTATGAAAATCAATTATCGATCAGATTATAGAGATGACCCATCCTTGTTCTCATACATGGGTTATGATCACGTATTATTTGCTTGTGAAATTCTAAATGCGTTTGGAAATTATTTCCCGTTATTTATTGGAGGTAATGAAATTAGTTATGCCAATATGAATTTATGTATGCGTAGAACACCTTCCAATCTTCAAAATAAATATCTGGGTATATTTCGCCTTGTCGATGGTCAATTAATGGTTGAAGAGATTAAGTAATTTGAAGTATTTACGGTCAAGATATTTCTCATCACTCAAACTTCTCAGTGAGTATTCATATCCTTCATCATTTCATTTATTTTTAAAACAATTTTTTAGAACCCACAAAAAATTTGGCTCAAAAGATAGAAAGGCCATCACGGATATTTGTTATAATTACCTCAGAATGGGCGTCACTTTACGCTCATATTCTTTGAAAGAGGGGTTATTGCTTAGTTTATTGACTCTAGATATAGATAGTCATCAAGATTGGTTGAAGCTTCGTGACGAATTAGCGTTGGATATTGAATTAAATGAACATGAAAACGGGGGCGATATCTCTTCAATAATTGGTGATTTAAAATACTATGAGGAGGGTTTTTTGATGGAAGCATTTAATCATTATAACCACCCAAAAAATCAAGATTTTAGACCTAACAATTGGGCTAAAGACCATGCTGACCTGGAAAAAGGAATATTAGGTCTGCCAGGTGCAAAGGAAATTAATTTTAATCAAAATCTTACAAATGCTATTCAAGTACAAGACTTATCATCGCAGTTTCTATGCAGTAAAATTATCATTGAAGAAAAT
>JADHMR010000039.1 GCA_016779945.1 Bacteroidia bacterium
GGTGATATGCATTTTAATGATGCAATACAAAGCTCTGATTGGGACGCTATCGAACATAAATTAAAAAAGAGAAGAAGACGTATAATCGTCTTATGGTCTTTTATTGCTTTAATGTTTACTACATCGATAGTCACCCTTATAGTTAACCAAGACTCGCTAACCGATGAATTAGGATACAATGAAGTGTCGTACGAGAACATAAATAATGAGAGGGAAAATTCAGTAGCTCAAGATATTGAAGCACCAAGCAAGACCAAATTAACCAACAAAAGCAATGATTTTGAGAAAAATTACAAAATACCGCTGGTTAAAAGTAATAATCAAAAAATTACAGTAACGAAAGAAGATAAAAAAGTAGTAAACAACGATTACAATGAGTTAATCATAACTATTAATTCTAAGTCAGTAAACACATTTAATCAAGCTCTACCAGAAATCAAGTTAGAAAAGATTTTCTTAGAACGAAATCCTATAACAAAGAAATCAAATAACCCTGAATCATTTGTTAAAAGATGGGAATACGGTATAGCATTTACTCCAAGTATTTCAAATAAATTTACTCAAAAAAATAGTACTCTTTCTGGGCTGATTAATCAAAACTATAACCAGTATATTGGAAAACAAGAAAAATCATCTTTTGCTAGTAACTTTGGGTTTAATCTATCATACCACATCAATTCAAAGCTATTTATTTCAAGTGGACTTTATTTAACACAACGAGCTGAATATCTAAACTATAAATATACAATTACAGATTTCCCTATTGTGACCAATGGTGAAATAACTGATTATGCACCGCTTAACCCACTTGCGTACGTAGATGTAAATCACATTGGGTCAAATTTGTATCATTTTATTGAGATCCCACTCAATTTTGGAATCAAACAACCGATTTCGAGTAACTTTGAAATTAGAGCTCAATTTGGCGTGTCATTTTTGTCACTAACAAAACTAAATGGTAAAAAAGGCAACTACTTAAACTTGCAATTAGAAGATTTATCAGATTTGAAATTTAACAAACACAATATTGCTACAACGGTTAAGACTGGATTATATTACAATAAGCCAAGGTTTAACGTTGGACTTGAGCCCAGTTATTCGATCAATATAAACTCGCTAAACAACGCTAAGACATCTGCACTTAAAACCAGACCTTATACTTATGGTGTAAACCTTATCACTAATATTAAAATTTTCAAGAATGAATAAGTTAGTGTTAAATATCATATTTATTTTGATCGGAAATCTTATGTATGGTCAAATACTGAGCCCGATGGGTCTTGGATTGCCCTCTGTGCCCGATAAAATAGCACAACATGAAGATGGTATTGTAGTAGCCTATGACGATAGAGACGGTAATATTGAATTGCAAATTTGGAACGGACATTTTTGGAATAAAATAAATACCCCAGACATACCAAAAACAGGGATAAAAACTGATGGTGAGTTCAAGATTATTGATTTAATATCGCTCAATGATAAAATATACTTAGCTATTGGTTATGAGAACAGAAGTAATCCAACAGACAAAAACTTAATATTAGAATGGGGAAATAACAAATGGACCGATATTTCTAACCCGACACTAAATGAAGCGTTATCATTAAAGCAATTTTTTGTAGAAGACAACGAAGTCAAGTGTCTTGGTAAATTCTCAACAAATACAACAATTCATAACATACTTAGCCTTAGCGACGGTAATTGGGTGCCAGAAGGAAATACGATTACAAATACATCGCTTAACGACACATTTAAAAGTGCTGTATATCTCGATAAAGTACTTTATGCTACCGGGAATTTTAATAGTCCATCATCAGCTCATATTTCACTAGCAACATGGGATGGTTCGTCTTGGAAGCCAGCGGATTATCCACCGTTTTTAGGAGAAAACATCACCCTTGGACGTTTCAATGACAATGTGGTTGTGTTTGGTAAATCTAACTTCACAACATCAAAATTTAAAATTAACAGCAACGGAGTTTGGCAAGATATTTCCTCGGGGCTAACAAATATCACAGTTGAAGAAGTTGAGCAGTTTGCAGAATTAAACGACAATTTATTTGCCTTAGGTAAGTTCACAGATACAATCGTAAAAGAAAACTACAATTTACTCGTATATGCTGACAAAAAGTGGCAACCAACAAAGTTGAATTTAAGCAATATTGAGCGTCTACACTCATGGGACGAAAGTGTAATATTGTCTGGAGATTTTACTGATAATTCAAAATTAAACTATATCGGTGAGGTATTTACTGATAGAGCACAGCTAACAGCAAGAGTTTTTGAAGATAAAAATTCAAATTGTTTAAAAGAGTCTGACGAACCATGGCTTTCGAACTATCCAGTTAAAATTAATGATATTAACATGCGTTTTCAAACGGACAACAGTGGTCAATTATATCTCCATGTCGATAAGAGTAATTACAACCTGAACGCAGAAGAATATCAATACTACACACCTACTTGTCCAGATGTTGTTATTCAAGCTGATGAAAACAAAACATACTACGGTACTGCATTAGGAGTTAATCAAAAAGTAGGGATTTCAGATGCTGCTGTTGATGTCTCTGACAAACAAAGTCTAACGGCTCGAATAGGAGATAAAAAAACACTTAGTATAAATGTAAACAACATAGGAAGTCAACCCATCACAAATGCAGAATTAAAAATTAATCTGGGTCAAAGTCTTGATCTAATTAATAGTCAGATTCCATACCAAAACATCAATAATAATGTGGTCACATATTCCATTGATTTAAGTACTAAAGAATCATTTTCTTTTGAAATCACATGTAACGTTTTAAATCTAGAAGATTTAATTGTTCAGTCTTCTATTCATTTGAATAAAAATATTGACCAAGACTTATCTAATAATACAACCGAATTAGAGTATCAAGAGGGTTTAACATTACCAAACGAAAAGTATTGTTTCAATGGAGAGAATATTAGCCCTAATGAACATGAGATTAAGTATAAGATAGGTATTCAAAATACAACTGAACAAGAGGTTGTTGGAATCACTCTCGTTGACGAATTAGATCCAAATATTATTGTTAGTCAACTAGGAATAGCGATTACAACTAGTCATTCTGAATCTAAGCCAATTACTACCTATGAATATTCAAAAAATATAAATGGGGAGTACAGGACTAAATTAATTACTCGATGGAAAAATATTAATCTTGCATCACACAATACTAATGAAGAATCTTCTAAAGCATTTGCAGATTACACTATCCATACCCTACCAGGAATGCTAAATGTAGGACAAGAAATTTGTAATACGGCTTTGATATATCTTTCATATTCCGATGGTTGGTTTGAAGAGCCTAATATTACTAACACTGTATGCTCTAAAGTTGAAGAAACACTAGGCGTTACTAATTATATTGATAAAAATAACCTCAACGAAAAACTTACAATAGGGCCTAACCCAGCAAATACTGAATTAAAATTTGTTAATTCTAGTAGTCAACCATTAAATCTGTCATTGATAAATTCTCTTGGTCAAAAAATTATTAATTTTAAAATTGATTCAAGAGCCAAGAAGATTATTAATATCAAAGAAATTCCAAGCGGAGTTTATATGATTTATTCAGATGGTTTTTTCTCTAAAAAGATCATAATTAATTAGTTACAGCCAAAGCTGCTACGCTTAACCTTAAATTTTTAACTGTCAACAAGATTTGACCACAGCTTAAAATTGTAGCTCCAGTTGTTATAACATCATCCAACAACAGGACGTGCTTTCCTTCCAATACTGCGGAATTAGGTAACGAAAAAATTTTATCCGTATTTTTATTTCTTTCAAATCTATTTTTACTCGTTTGCGACTTATTGTCGACTGACCTACGAATTCCATCCGTAAGAACAGGAACACGAATAATCCTTGAAACACCATTAGCTAAAATTTCTGCTTGATTAAAGCCTCTTTGATTTTCTCGATTTTTATGAAGCGGCACAGGAATAATAAAATCAACGTCTATTGTATTTCGGTGGGATGAAATAAATTTTCCAAGAACCAAACCCATCTCATAACACAACTCTTTATTACCATTATACTTGATTTCGTGCATAATTTTTTGAACCTCATTATCTTTTTTAAAAATTAAATATGCAAGGCAATCATAAAGTGGCAAAAGTCCCCAAAATTTGGCTCTTAAATTGTTGTTTATCAATTCATTAAGCTCAAATAACGATAAGTTGTAATTGCATAAATCACAGACATATTTCTCCTGACTACTCAAGTAGCCTTTACAACAAATACATAAATTAGGGAATATTAATTGAGTGAACGATTCAAAGAAATTTTTCATATCATGCTCAAATTAATTGAAATGAGAGAACTTTGCAAAATATTATGTTTGAACATAAAGATAAAACGTCAATAAGCTCACTAGGAGAATTTAAGTTAATCGATCATATAACTGAACCATTTAAAATTACAAAAAGTGAAACAGTTTTGGGTATTGGTGATGACGCAGCTATACTTGAATCAAAAGGAAAACTTCAGGTCATCAGCACTGATATGCTAATCGAAAACATTCATTTTGATATTATGTATTCTCCACTTGTTCACATTGGATATAAGGCAATTTCTTCCAATATAAGCGATATATGTGCCATGAATGCAAATACCTCACAAGTATTAGTATCAGTCGCTTTATCCAGTAAATATACCCTGCAAGCCGTTGAAGAACTTTATGTAGGAATTAGAGCTGCTTGCGAAAAATTTGATGTGCAACTTATTGGTGGAGACACGAGTAGTTCTGTTACTGGACTAGTTATTTCTGTTACAGCAATCGGATATGCTGATCAAAAAAAAATCACCAAAAGGTCTGGAGCAAAAGAAGGAGATTTAATTTGTGTATCAGGTGACTTAGGCGGTGCATACATGGGTTTACAAATTCTAGAACGTGAAAAACAAGTATATCTTGAATCTAAAGAAATGCAACCAGACTTGGAAGGCAAAGACTATATTGTAGGCAGACAACTCCGACCAGAGGCTAGAAAAGACATCGTGGATTTGCTTGAAAAGCTAGATGTTGTTCCAAATGCGATGATTGATATTTCCGATGGTCTTTCGAGTGAGTTATTTCATCTATGTAAACAATCTAATATTGGTGTAAAAATTTATGAGGATAAACTGCCAATTGACCAACTTACTTACGATACAGCACTAGAATTTAATTTATCACCTACTACTTGTGCTATGAATGGAGGTGAAGACTACGAACTTTTATTTACAATTCCTCAATCGGATTACGATAAAATCAAAAACTCCATGGATATTACAACTATAGGCTACTGCACAGCGGCTCATGAAGGTAAAGAACTAGTTACAAAATCGGGTAATGTTGTACCTCTTGAAGCCCAAGGATGGGAAAATTTTAAAGCGGATAATTCGTAATTAGAGATACGAGGAAAAAGCGGCCTCTAATTCTTCTTCGGAGTGATAGCCTATCTTATTATAAACCTCCTTACCATCCTTATATATTTTAACTAGAGGTATTGCACTAATTTTAAAGTGTTTAGAAACCTCCATGCTCTTATCTGTATCTACTTTAACTATCGTAATTGCATCGCCATATTTAGCTTTTAAAGACTTAATGTGTGGAGCCATTTTTTTACAGGGACCACACCATGTAGCATAAAAATCGACCAAAGTCAAACTATTTGAATTAACGGCTTCAGTATAGGACTTTAATGTATAGCCAGAATTACTTTTGGTCGGCGAAACTTCTATTGGATAGCCTGCAGATTGCCATTTTAATAATCCACCTCTCAATTCATATACGTTGTAACCAAAGTTCTGCATTGTGTTATACGCTTTTGAGCTCCTGCCGCCTGATTTACAGTAAACTAATATTGTATTAGACTTATCAATCAATTTTATTTTTTCCTCAAACTCAGAAGAATTAATATTGATATTTACTGCTCCTTTTATATGATTTGATGCAAACTCTTCTGGACTTCTAACATCCACCAAAATATATTTTTTTTCAGTTTCGATTTTTGTCTGAAATGTGCTTGCGTCAAGTCTACCTCCGTCAGAAATACGATTCTCAGTGTTTTTTGCACCACAAGAGAAAAGTAACAATAAAAACGCAGGAACAAATGCTATATAAATGTTTTTCATGGTATTAAATATTTATCTTTTTAAACGCACAAAGATTTAAAAACTTATTATCAATGCCTAATTAATTAGTTAAGTTCAGTTATAAATTTACTAATCAATAGAAAGCTCTGATTATAAAACTCTCCAAGCTTTAGATTGCGTGCGTTATCTTGAGGGATATGATAAAAATCATAATCACCCATCAGATAGATAAAAAAGGACGGCACACCCGCCTCAGAAAAGAAATAATGATCGCTATTTGCCGCTTTTCCTCTCGAGCGAATAGCTGGTAAATAACTCCCCTCTGAATTTATCTTGGTCAACTGTTCAAAATATGATTTATAAATTTTACCGTTAACAATTGTTGCCCCTTTGCTTCCATCGCCCATTAAATCCATATTAAAAACAAATTTTGTACGATTTAAAGGAATTAAAGGATTTCTAACATAATTCAAAGAACCAAGTAATCCCAACTCCTCGCCACCAAAAGCAATAAAAGCAACACTATATTTCTGAGGATGTTCAGAAAAATACGATGCTAAATCCAATAGCATAGCTATGCCACTAGCATTGTCATTGGCTCCATAAAATATTGCATCTCCCATTTTACCCAAATGGTCGTAATGCCCACATAAAATGATAAAACTATCTGGGTATTCAATACCCTCAACGTATCCTACGACATTATTTGACTCATAAGAAGATATATATGTTGAAGTAATATTGATACGTATGTCTTTTGAAAATCGATTAAATACAGAATCTAACATCCAAATTTCAACGCCCTTTGACTGCGTAGTAGAAACACTCCACGTTAATTTGTCTTTTAAAAAAATTATTGGTCCCTTGTCTGATAATTTTTGAATTTCACTAATTGTATTTTTGAGAGCTTGATCTTTTTTGTCAAACCTTGAAATAACCGGGACATATCCGCGTTTGATTGCTTTACAAACCTTTTTTACAATACGATTGGAATAAAGCATTTTTTGAGAAATGTAAAATACCTGATAATCCCCCGAAATTGTTGGAGAATTTGGAGCTACTAAATAATCAAAACCGGGTTTTAATTGCTTGTTATCTAATAGAAGTTTTGTTGAGTTGATGTTATTTACTGAGAGGTCAAAGGGTTGTTCATAGCCCTTTTCAAATGATTTTAGCGATAAGGATTTAAATTGTTTTGCTATATAATTAGCCGCAACTCTATCACCACTATCAACATAACCTCTGCCAGCAAATTCGTCTGAACATAATATTTGAACAGTTTCATTCGCTTGAGTTACATTTTGTGATAATACCAAAAATGTTGAAAAAGTAAATGGGATAACTAGGATATATCTGATTAGTCGTAACATATTAATTAGCTTTGCGAAGCTAAATATAAAAAACAATAGGTCGTTGGATTATCTAAAAATCATAGAACTTGTAAGTGTTGTGTTTAACATATTGTTTCTGGTTTTTCTAACGAAAGAAAAAAAAGTTTGTTGGGTTTTTGGAATAATTGGTTCACTGTTAGGGGCTTTCGTACTTTTCAAAAACAACTATTATTCCGAAACATTATTATACTTATTTTACGCTTCAATAGGAATATATGGTTATTCATATTGGAGTAATAAACGTTCCGATGATTTTATAGTCAAAAGAATGCAATGGTCAAAAATCATTAACATTATTTTAGCCGGATTACTTATCTCTTTTGGCTTGGGATACCTAATGGCTAAAACAGATGCATCAAAACCCTATTATGACGCTCTAAGTAGTGTTTTTGGAGTCATTGCCACATTTCTAGAGCTATACAAATACTTGGTTTCATGGAGTTTTTGGATTGTTATAAATGCCTATACGATTTGGTTGTACGACATTAAAGAACTAGACTTTCTTGCTATTCAGATGATAATTTATACGCTGTTGTCTATTTATGGATATAGCAAATGGCATAAGAAGACTATATCTGTGCAAAAATCACTTTAAAAATTTTATCAAGAAGGGACATGCCTTAAATTTGCATACTTATTCTAGACTTTTAAATATGAATAAAAAGAAACTTCTATACGTAACATTATCCTTGCTCATGGTTTGGGCATGTGACCCTAAGTCATCTGGTAATGCAAATGAAAAAAATTCTAAAACTATCGAAAAAACTACTAAAGTTGATTCTAATCAATTAACAAATAATAATTCAATCAATAATAAAAATACAAAAATGGAAAATGGTTTATACGCTAAAATGAATACTTCAAAAGGAGAAATAGTTATCTCATTAGAGTTCGAAAAAACTCCTTTAACAGTTGCTAATTTTGTAGGTTTAGCTGAAGGTAAAATCACTAACGATGCAAAACCAGAAAATACTCCCTATTACGATGGTATAACATTTCACAGAGTTATTCCTAATTTTATGATTCAAGGAGGAGATCCAATGGGAATGGGTATGGGTGGTCCAGGTTATTCGTTCAGAGATGAGTTTCATCCAGATCTAAAACATGACAAACCAGGGATTCTATCCATGGCAAATGCTGGTCCAGGAACAAACGGAAGTCAGTTTTTTATCACCGTAGCTCCTACCCCACACCTTGACGGTAGACACTCTGTTTTTGGTCATATTGTTGAAGGAATGAACGTTGCTTTAGCTATTGCAAATGCTCCTAGAGATGGAAGAGATATGCCTTTAGACCCTATTTACATCAATAATATTGACATAGAGAGAGTGGGTGAAGCTGCTGAAAAATTTGATGCAGCTAAAACATTTTCTGAATTGAAATAATGAAAACAGTAGATACCTTCTCTTTCAAAGAGAAAAGGGCTTTAATACGTGTAGATTACAATGTTCCTCTTGATGAATCTTTTGTGATCCAAGATGACAGCAGAATAACTGAATCACTTTCTACTATCAAAAAAATTTTGAATGATGGCGGTTCTGTTGTCTTGATGTCACATCTCGGAAGACCTAAGAATGGCCCTGAAAACAAATTTTCATTGAAACATCTTGTCTCTCACTTGGAAATATTAACTGGAGTAAAGGTGCTTTTCTCAGATGATTGTGTCTCCAAAAAAGCTATCAATACTAGCAAAAACCTTGAAATTGGTACGATTCATTTACTTGAGAATTTACGTTTTTATCCAGAGGAAACTAGTGGGAATAATGATTTTGCTGAAAAACTTTCAGAACATGGTGATATTTATGTGAATGACGCATTTGGAACAGCTCACCGATCTCATGCAAGCACTGCTGTCATAGCTAGGCACTTCACTGATAAGTGCTTTGGATATTTGATGACTAAAGAAATTAGTAATGCATCAATGTTGCTGAAAAATCCCGAAAGACCATTCACAGCAATTGTTGGAGGTGCTAAAGTGAGTGATAAAATACTAATTATTCAAAACCTATTAAATATAGCAGACCATATTATTATTGGAGGTGGTATGGCTTACACTTTTAAGTGTGCTCAAGGCGGAACAATTGGTAATTCTTTATTTGAAGAAGAACGCGTTGAAACTTGTCGTGAAATTCTCATAGAAGCAAAGAAAAAAAACGTTCAAATTCACCTTCCTCAAGATAGTATAATCGCCGATAAATTTGACAATAATGCTAACACAAAAAATTGCCAAAGTGACCAAATACCTGACGTATGGATGGGCCTTGATATTGGGGGCGATGCCATATCAACGTTCTCAAATGTGCTTACGCAATCCAAAACTATTTTATGGAATGGCCCTATGGGGGTATTTGAAATGAGCACATTTGAAAATGGGACAAAATCAATTGCTAAGGCTGTGGCTTTAGCTACAGATAATGGAGCCTTTTCTCTTATAGGTGGTGGTGATAGTAGTGCCGCTGTTAAAAAATTCGGGTATACGAATCAGGTAAGTTATGTATCGACAGGTGGAGGTGCTTTGCTCGAATATTTTGAAGGAAAAAAATTACCTGGAATTGTTGCCATAGAAGGTTAAACCTTCTCCAAACTATTTTTGACTATCTGCATAACCAAAAACTTTTTTCAATAAATCTGTCGTTCTTGATATGGGGTTTGATCTAATTTTATCCTCTTCTTTTTTAATTTGAGTGAATAAGGCTGACATCGCTTTATTTGTTACATACTCATTCAAATCTGTTTGAACTTTTTTACCCATCACTGTATTGTAAGCAGAGCTCACCTTTGTCCATGGTTCATTAACTTTTACCTGCTCTAGTGAGGTTTTTATTACAGGATAAAATTTATTCTTCAACTGGGCAGAAGTGGTTTTTTGTAGATACTTTGTTGCTGCTCCATCTCCACCTACTACAATAGAAATAGCATCTGAAATACTCATTGACTTAATTGCATTAACAAATATGGGCTTTGCCTCTACCATTGCATTTTCTGCACCCCTATTCATTGCAGTTACTAATTTATCTAAATAAGGTCCTGCTAAACGATTAGTGATTGGATTCCCTCTAATTTTAGAAACAGCACTTTGAACTTCTGCAGGCATTAATATTTTATAGATATTATTTCCTAAAAATCCATCTGTCTTACCTAAAAACGATGTTCCTGTATTTACTCCAACTTCTAATGCTTGTTTCAAGCCAGAGGAGGCTTCAGATTGACTAATACCTGATGTTGTTGTGCTTGCCGTGGCTAATACATCTAGAATTTCATCACACGAAATAAGAGCGAATGAAAATAAGGAAAGTAAAATATATTTTTTCATAGAGATCAATTTAATACAGCAAATCTATATCATAAATGAAAACTACTGCAAAAAACTTTCGTAGATTACATCCATAATATTTGTTCGAATATTTTGTCTTAGTAATTTTTTATTTTCTTGACTTGGATAAACCCGATTACTTAAAAACACATAAATTAAATCATATTTAGGGTCGGCCCAAACCATCGTTCCTGTAAAACCTGTGTGACCAAAACACATAGTTGAAGCATAATCGGATGCTAAATTTACATATCGCCTGTTGAACTCTGGCTTATCCCAACCAATTCCTCTTCTAGAATCACGTGATTGTTTGGATGTAAACTGTGTTATGGTTTCTTTTTTTAAATATCTCACTCCATTATACACACCTCCATTCAATAACATTTTCATAAGTATTGCCAACGATTTTGAGTCGCTAAATAATCCGGCATGACCTGAAACGCCTCCAAGCATAGCTGCTGCTGGGTCATGAACAAACCCATGCACAAGACCATCTCGCATGTCTGGACTAATGGATGTTGGAATTATCGCTGATTCGTCAAATTTATTTAACGGCAAATAGGTCATTCTTTCGATGCCCAATGGACGATAAAATACAGAGTCTACATAATATTCCAATGCCACACCAGCTACCCGCTCAATCAAATCTTTCATTAATATCATTCCAAGATCGCTATATTTATACTTACCTACAGTACCTAATTCCGAATTCAAAATTTCTTTTCTTATCTGCTTTTTATAAGAAGATAACATGTACAAATCGTTGCCTACATATGTATGAGAATCGGTAACAGTCTGAGAATAAATGGAGTCAAATACTGATGTGTCTGTAACTGTACTTTTATAAAACGGTATCCAACTTTTTAATCCCGCTTTATGCTCTAGTACCATTTTAATCGTCATATGCGATTTATTCGAGCCTATCAACTCTGGTAAATACTTCACCATTTTGTCATTAATAGATAATTCGCCCTCTTCTTGTAGTTTCATAAGTGTCAAAGTAGTTGCAGCTACTTTTGTGATGGATGCTAAATCATATAAATCTGTTTTTTTAACATTAGCCTTATTTCTAAAAGTATGACTTCCAAAACCCTTGTCATATACAACTCGACCATTTTTTACTACAAGAACTTGACAGCCTGGCATAGCTCTCGTTCTTATGGCTTGACTAACAATGTTATCGATTTGATTTAATTTACTACTTGACATTCCTACCTCTTCTGGTATTCCTAAAGACAACTCCTGAATTGGATTTGTTTTCTTGCCCATGGAAGCTTTGTAGGCTGGACCTATAGTCACTGGAAGAGTACCATTTATACCATGGATGCCAAAAATTGCTTGTGCTGCTTTTATATGGTGAGCTTTCTGATCTTCATAAGCAACAAGCACTGCGTTTTGATTATTAAATTTTTTTAGGTTATAAGGATTACCAAAATCGACTAAAAGAACATTGGATTTTTGACCAACTTGATTCAAAAATTTTGAAGTCTGATTGGTAATACCAAAATTAGGCGGATACTTGCTTGTATTGTGTAACGATATGATAACTCGATCATATTGACCTACCAAAACTTTTAAAGCATCAAACTGATTAAATGGTGCATTTTTACTAATCGTCTTTAGGTCCACGTCTCCAAGTTTTTTTAATTCTTTTTGAAAAGTATTGATTGTACCATTACCTACCGCAATAGACAATATTGAATTGTTAGTTGTTTTACTAATTGGTACAATTGAATTAGTGTCATTTAGGAGGCATAACTCCTGCTCAACTAATTGATAATTTACATGCTGGGCTGAAGTACTGTTTAAATCTTTAATAACATTGTGTTCTGAAATCGGTGTGAATTCGTTCAAACCCATAGCATGTTTGAAATTTAATATTTTGTGAACCTTACCCCATACATATTCCTCGCTTAATCGACCATCAGCCATTGCTTCTTTAATCAACATTTTTGCCTTTGGGATGTCTCCTGGTGCTAATAAAATATCATTACCTGCCATGAGTGCCTTTAATTCCAATTCACCATCGGGGTGGTATTTTGCTACTCCTTGCATATTCAATGCATCGGTAAATGAGAGCCCCTTAAAACCAAATTCTCTTCTCAATAAGCCGTTGATTGCTTTATCCGAAATGCTCATCGCTACATTCTTTGAGCTATCAATAGCCGGAATAAATAAATGAGCCGTCATTACGGACATTACACCTTTATCTATCATATACTCAAATGGTTTAAATTCTATGGATCTAAGTCTGTCCATATCATGATTTATAACCGGCAAATCCTTATGTGAATCTACGTCTGTGTCGCCATGGCCTGGAAAATGCTTCGCACAAGCAATAATGCCCTCGTCTTGCATCCCTTTTGCATAAGCCCAACCTTTTTCGCTTACTTTCATGGGGTCTTCACCAAAAGACCGATAATTTATGACTGGATTGTTAGGGTTGTTATTTACATCAATTACTGGAGCAAAATTTACATGAATTCCCATGCGTTTGCACTGCCGACCTATCTCCCTGCCCATTTCATAAATAATTTTATTATCAGCAATACTACCTAAACCAAGTTGGTATGGATACGATATAGTATTGGACAATCGCATAGCTAGTCCCCACTCCCCATCTATTGCAACAAGCATTTTTGTTTTGCTTAATGCTTGAAACCTATTGGTTAACTTAACTTGTTCTGTTGGATTCCCCTTAAAAAAAACAACTCCGCCAACTTGATGGTCACGAATTGATTTTTCAACATTTGCTATATGCTTGGGTCCATAAGTTGGTCTGACCTCAATCATGAACAGCTGAGCTAACCTCTCATCAACAGACATAGAATCAAAAACCGTTTCTGCCCACGTTTTGGAATGGATTTGATTATTCGTGTGAGGCGGTGCTAATAATTTAGCTGCCAACAATAATCCTATGAATAAAAATGAAAACTTTGACAAATCAACTAGTTTAAAACGCATAATAAGTATCCCACAAAAGAGGTAACAAATACTTAATAGTGAGGCCTTAAATGCGTTAACTTATAAACGCATCTGTTTTATAAATAGTACAACTACGTAGATTTAGGCAAATTGGGAGCTTCCCAACTTCTTAAGAAAGACCAAATGAGAAATAAAAGCTTCTCTGAACGTTT
The DNA here is from genome assembly GCA_016779945.1 of Bacteroidia bacterium. GTDB lineage: Bacteria > Bacteroidota > Bacteroidia > NS11-12g > UBA9320 > UBA9320. The sequence goes on from JADHMR010000039.1 coordinate 13,942, forward strand.
TAAATTCTTGGTAATTTATACCGTGCTTTCGAGCTGTTTCCTTAACAATCTCGTATAGTTTGGGATAGTGAGCGTGAGATATAGTCGGAAATAAATGGTGAATTACTTGAAAATTTAACCCGCCGCAATACCACGTTAACAGTTTGTTTTTGACTGCAAAATCAAATGTATTATGTATTTGGTGTACTGTCCATTCGTCTTTTGTTGTTCCATCAAATTTATCATGATTGGATAAGTCAAATTTATCTACTACATGAGCCATTTGAAAGATCACTGACAATATCGTTCCGGCTACAAATTCTAGTGTAAATATTCCAATAATCACTTGCCAAAAAGCAAAATCTAGGACCAAATATGGTAATACAAACATGTATGAAATATATACTAATTTGAAAAATATTATCGTACCAACTTCAATTGCTTTATAGACACCTTGCTTTTTATTTAATCCCTTTTTTCTGTACTTGGAATATGCTGAAATGTCTGCAAAAAACCAACCCATCGTCAAAAAACCATAAAAAAATGTCCAATAGATGTGCTGAAAACGGTGCATCTTTTTTCGAGGTGCATCTTTTGTAAAACGGAAAAGTCCTTTACCATTAACATCTTCATCGTGCTCATAGATATTTGTGTAAGTATGGTGAAGTTTGTTGTGTTGATTTATCCAGTTACTCGAACTAACTCCTAAAAAATCAGCCGTATAACCAAAAATTTTGTTTACTAATCTGTTTTTTGAAAATGATCCATGATTTGCGTCGTGCATCAGTCCCATTCCAATTCCTGCTTTTACAAATCCTAGAAAAATGCAAAGCGACCATATCAACCATGTTGACCAGCCCGAAAATAATATCAATGCAAAAGCCCCAAAAAAACTAACTAGCAATAAGATAGCTTTGAATTTTAACGCTCCATTTGCAAACTTTGAAATATCTGCTTTTCTAAAATAACTTTCAACATTAGCTCTTAGCTCTCTACTGAAATTGCTTCCGGCAGCAGATTTAAATTTTGGTAATGTGGGTAGGGTAGTGTTTTTCATTATTTGCAACAAATGTAATTAATTACTGAAAATCTATCTTTTTTGGCTTCAAAGCATTCACCCAAATAAAACCGGGTACTTTACTTTTTGTTTCGGGAAACTTTTCTAATGGATAAAATATCGCTTTTGGCTGAGCCATAAACTTGATGGCTCTGACTCGATTTGAATCAAGATTGATTACCATGTTTCCGCAAAAAACTTCGTTGACTCCAGAATATTGTGTAGAATCTTCTAAAGCATAATAGATACTTTGAGCGTTACCATCAACATATATTTTATCCAGTTTCTCCTCATTAAACGTTGCTTTTATATATCTGCCTGAAATTTGGTTAAAAAGTGCATTCTGATCTTTTTCAATGACTAGGCCCTTGTTAATTACATCCATGTAATCAATGCCTGACTTGTTTCTAAAAACGATTATCGTATCGCCCGTAATCTGATTGCTATCTGTCCAAAGAATCGGCTCCTGAAAAAAACCAATAGAGCTATCCGAAAAATTATAAGCCAATGAATCTGAATAAGCTTGAATATCTGATTTATACATTCTTACCGAATGAAAAGCAACAAGAAGTCTTTTTTGACGATTTGCAGTATCTGCGTAATCTATGAATGTATCTGCCTTGAAATACAAAGAATCGCCATCTATATTTTTAATTGCTTTTGGATTCCCTGTAATAAGTGTTTCCTTTTCAAGCCTTAGATATCGTCCATACTGACCATAAATAGACATCTTTTCAGAGGTGTCTGTAAAATGGATATTGCCAAATGCTTCACCAAAACCAAGTACTCGCTGATAAACCATACTATCAGCTAATAACCGATTACTCTTACCTTCTATATAAGCCCCTTGACTGAATTGAGACGTCTCTGTATTTGTATTGTACCAGCCATAATTGCAGAAAATAGTGTTTTCCTCGCTGTAGATAAAAGTAGGTCCTAAAAAAGTAGCAGTTTTAGAAATGGTATTGTACGCTAAAGTGTCACTCGCCATTGTGTAATCTGGATTATTAAGCCTCACGCTGTCTCGGAAATAAACATCCTTACTTCTCGAAAAATAAGTTCCTCGTTCGCTGTACAATTGATCTTCGCCATTATCAATGTGTCCTCCAGAAGCATAGTAGCCTATTTTATTAACCATGTCATAATTTAATTGCTCTGTACTAAGTATCATCTTACCGTCAGAAAGAACGACATCTTTCCGAATAAGAGCAAGTCTAGAATCACCATTGTATTCTAAATATTCACCATGTAGGTCTAACGTATCTTGCTGTCGAATATAAATATCTCCAAACGCCTCTATTTTATTTACTTTATCATAAAATCGAGCACTATCACAATCCATAAACATATTCCCTTGCTTAAACTGGACATTCCCCTTGCACAATTGATAATCACCAATTTTTTGGTCATAAATCAACTCATCCGCACTCAGAATTTCAATTTTTGTCTGACCAAATACGTGAAGGTGTATTAAAAAAAGAGACGCATATAGTAATGTGTGTTTCAAAATATAGCCGTATGCTGTTATGTTTGTTCTGATTTATCCTGCAAACATCGTGCTCACTAAGCTAAAATCATTCATAGAAAAAAATAAACTGTTTAATAAATCAGACCAAATCGGTCTTGCTATTAGTGGTGGTAGGGATTCTGTGTGTGCTGCATACATGCTAAACGACTTAGAAATTCCGTTTATCATGGTACATGTTAACTTTAATTTGAGGGGAGAAGAAAGCGATAATGATCAAAAATTTGTTGAACAGCTGTCCAAAAATTTACCTTACTGCAGAGGTATAAAGGTTCTTATTTCAAATGCCGAAGATTATGCCATCAAGCAAAAGGTGTCTATTCAGGAGGCTGCAAGAGAAATTAGGTATGCCTATTTTGAAGATTTAAAGCAGTCGGGGCACTTTGACAAATTGATTACAGCCCACCACCAAAATGATATGGTTGAAACGTTTCTGATCAACTTGAATCGCAAATCTGGAATAAACGGACTGAAAAGTATCCCAGTTAAAAGAAGGTACATTATCCGGCCTTTTTTGGCGTTAAATACCCATGAAATTAGTGCCTATATTACAAATCATAAAATCGAATATCGGGAGGATAGCTCAAATCAAAGCTTAAAATATTTGAGAAATGTACTACGAAAAAAAGTCATCCCATCAATCGAAACATCCATTCCTCATTTTGTAGAAAATACTGCACAGAGCATTAATATTCTTAAAGCAGAAAAAGAAACACTGGATTACCTATTAAATCAGCAAATAGAAAATATTACCCGCAATGATTTTGAAAATTTATATATTCAAAAAAAGCCGCTTTTAAAGTTTCCACACCCTGCTGTTATTTTGTATCAAATATTAGACAAGTACCAATTTAATGTGGATCAATGCACACAAATCATTGCTAGTTTCGATGGAATACCCGGAAAAATATTTAAATCAGATACCCATCAGCTTATCGTAGATCGAGAACAAATTATTTTAGAAATAAAAACTTCAAACCAGGATTCCGTAACAATCAAAAAAGAAGGAAGTTACTCCTATGCTAATTATTCCTTAGTGCTCAAAAACGCTCAAGAATGGACTTACAATGCAAATAAGAACGAAGAAATTCTGCAAATTTCGCCCGATCTGTTTCCGCTAACTATCAGAAACTGGAAAAACGGAGATCGGTTTACACCGCTTGGAATGAAAGGTTCAAAGTTACTTAGTGATTTTTT
>JADHMR010000040.1 GCA_016779945.1 Bacteroidia bacterium
TTTCCTGAATATTATGACCTAAATAAAACCTATAATTGCTGCGTTTTTACGGAGGCAATCCCCAATAACATATCTGAAGTAATTCTTTCACTTTTGAATGATAGCAAGGAATACAATAGATTAAAGGGTAATTGTAATAAAGCATCCAAAGATCTCAATTGGAATACGGAAAAAAATAAATTGATACGAGCATATGACGATCTTATCCAATAAACGTACTCTTCATATCGTAGCATTTGATGTTCCTTTTCCTGCTAATTATGGCGGAGTAATTGATATTTATTATAAAATCAAAGCTATCTACGAAGAGGGTATTGATATAAAATTACACGTTTATAATTATGGCCGAAAACTCAGCAAATCTGAATTAAGTAAATATTGCTCTGAAATTAATTACTATTCTCGAAAAATATATAAAAATCCATTTATGGGTACTCTGCCATACATCGTAAATTCTCGGAATAGCAGTGATCTATTGAATAACCTTCAAAAAGATCAAGCACCCATTTTGTTTGAAGGTTTACATTGTACTTATTATTTGGCTCATCCTAGCCTGCAAAATCGTGTAAAGATTGTAAGAACACATAATATAGAGCATCATTACTACAAACATCTAGAAAATTCAGAGTCAAAATATTTTAAGAAATATTTTTTTAGAATCGAAGCAGAAAAGTTAAAAAAGCATCAAGAAATATTAAAACACGCCAATATTATTGCGGCTATTAGTCCAAATGATACGTCATATTTCAATAAAAAGTTTGGAAATACAATCTATATCCCTGCATTTCATAGCAATAACAAATTGGGTAAACCTGACAACAAAGGAGACTTTGTTTTATATCATGGTAATTTATCAGTTCCCGAAAACTACAACGCTGCTATACAACTCATTCTAAATGTTTTTTCAAAAATTAAAACCCGTGCTATCATAGCTGGGAATAACCCACCCAAAGAATTGATTACGTTATGTAATATGCATCAAAACGTTGAATTAAAGTATAACCTATCAACAGATGAAATTCATCAACTAATAAAAAATGCTCACATCAATGTACTCTACACAAATCAAAATACAGGTATCAAACTAAAACTTCTGAATGCTTTATATTTAGGCAGATTTTCAATCGTAAACTCGCTTATGGTCGAAGGTTCGGGATTAGAAAAACTTTGTACGATATCAAATAATTTTCAAAACATAATTCAGAATATCAATACACTTATAAAAACAGATTACACCGAAAATCATTACACTGATAAAAAACTGTTTTTAGAAAAAAAATTCAACAACACCATCGGAGTACAGAAATTGATAAAACATATTTATAAATAAAAAATACTTAACCAAATAAGGATTACAAGCTATTACTAAATCACACTTTTTTCACCATTTTGAGTGAGTATTTTATATATATTATTTCTTAATAGTTGAATAGACATACATTTGCAAACCAGTAAAATCAAAAAATAATGGAGAGAAGTTCAACAATTGGATACATACTAATATTCTTTTTATTCTTAGGGTTTTGGTTTTTTAACAAAGACAACGTTCAACAGTTAGAAAATCAGGATAGCACAAGTGAAATAACTACTAGTAATCGTGATTCAAGTCAATTTTCTGATAATGAAGATATAGTAATAAAAGACTCTTTCGAGAAATCAACCAAAATTGAAGAAAAGCTTTTCACACTAAAAAACTCCCTTCTTTCAGTTGATTTTTCAAATATTGGTGGTATTCCAAAAGTGGTCAATCTTTTAGATTACAAAAACTATGATTCATCTGATCTACTACTAATTGATACCAACCAACTTCAATTTGAGTATTCTATACCTCTCTCAAACGGGAATGTTATAAATACTTCAAAGGTTGAATTTGAGCAAATTCAATCGGAAGAAAATTCAGTTTCTTACAAATATTCATACAACGGTGCAGATATAATTCAAACCTACACACTAAAACCAAAGTCTTATAACTTAGACTATTCTGTTAAATTTAATGGTTTTAATAATACAATATCACCCAATAATAGATATGCTGAAATTACTTGGAAATCAGAAATTCAAAAGTTAGAAAAAACAGCTAAAGATGAGCGTCCAGTAACCTCAGTTTATTATAAGTATGCCTCTGATGATGATATTGATTATTTGAGTGAAACCAAAAATGATGATGAAACTTTGACATCAAATGTTCAATGGATTTCATTCAAGCAAAAGTTTTTTAATCACACGCTAATTAATCAAAACAATTTTAAAGAAGAAGGGATATTCATAGAATCACTCGAGCCTGAAGATGAAAGTGAAGCTTATGTAAAAAAATTATCAGCTAAGTTATTTATTCCTATTGAAACAAATGATGTAGTTGAAAGCATGGCATGGTATTTTGGCCCAAACCATTATCCTACATTAAAAGATCAAAATATTGGGCTTCAGAAAATTATACCACTAGGTTGGGGAATATTTGGTTGGGTGAATAAAGGGTTAGTTATTCCCATTTTTAATTGGTTAAATAACTATTTCTCAAACTATGGATTGATAATTCTCCTGCTAACTTTGATTATTAAACTGGGCTTATTCTTCCCAATGTATAAAGTATACAAGTCATCGGCTAAAATGCGTATACTTAAACCAGAATTAGATGAAATCAAGGAACGAACCAAAGGGGATGCTCAAAAAGCTCAGCAGGAGCAAATGAAATTATACAAACAAGCTGGTGTCAGTCCTCTTGGTGGGTGCTTACCTCAACTTATTCAAATGCCTATTTTATTTGCTATGTTTCGATTTTTCCCTGCCTCAATAGAATTGAGACAGAAAGAACTTTGGTGGGCAGACGATCTGAGTAGCTATGACAGTATTTTTGATTTCCCTAACGGTTTTGAAATTCCGTTTTATGGTGATCATGTTAGTTTATTTACTTTAATGATGACTGTAGTGACTATACTATTTACTTATATGAATAGCCAAAATAGTGGTCAAATGGTTGGACCCATGAAAACGGTAATGTATGTAATGCCTATTATGTTTTTGGGCTTCTTCAACAATTACGCAGCCGCACTATCATTTTACTACTTTTTATCGACATGTATAACTATTGTTCAAAATGTAGTTATCCGAAAATTTGTGATTGATGAAGATAAGCTTCACCAACAAATTCAAGAAAGTAAGAAGAAAAAAGTAGTCATGAAAAAATCTAACCTTCAAAAAAGATTAGAAAATATGGCTAAAAAAAGAGGAGTTGATCCATACACAGGGAAAGCGAATAAAAAGAAATAAATCTTATTTATATACCTGCCAAAAGAAATTCAATCTCTGAGCTTGGTAAGTTAAATCTATTAGCAATCAACTTATTTGTGAGTTTACCCTTATAGAGATAAACTCCTGCTCTCAATCCTTCGTGATACTTTAAATACGTTTCGAAACCTCCATCGGAAGATATGGATGATAAGAGATGGGTAAATATGTTACTTAAAGCATAACTAGCTGTTCTTGAATATCGAGATGGGATATTTGGCACACAATAATGAAGAACATTATGTTTCTCAAAAAATGGATTTTGATGATCTGTAGGATTAGACGTTTCGAAACATCCACCTTGATCGATACTAACATCTATGATAATAGCCTGATCCCTCATCTGAGTGACCATTTCTTCAGTTACTACACATGGACTATAGCCCAACGGGCTTCTTAAAGCACCTATTGCTACATCACATTCAGAAATTGCTTTAGCAAGTGTTTTAGGAATAATCGTCGAACTGCTTATTCTTGAACCTAGATTCTTCTCAATTCTTCTTAGTTTATTGATATTATTATCAAATAATTTAACTGATGCACCAAGTCCAATAGCAGCTTGTGCTGCATACTCACCAACTGCACCGGCACCAATAATTACAACTTTAGTGGGCTGAACACCTGGGATACCCCCAAATAACTCACCTTTACCTTCATTGAAATTACTTAAGTATTCCGCTGCGATAAGAACGGATGACCGCCCAGCAATCTCACTCATACATCGCATGATGGGTAATGCACCTTCATCATCTCTAATTAATTCGTAACCTATTGCAGTTATATTTTTAGAGATCAGTTGCTTAACCATGGACTCTTTAGTTCTGACCATTTGAAGAGCACTAATCAATATTTGATTAGGTTTCATATAGCCTATTTCGTCATCAGTTGGGGGTGCGACTTTCAGAATAATATCATTCTTAAAAATTGATTCCTTATCAACTAATATTTCTCCACCAGCTGAACTGTAATCTAAATCCGTAAAATTGGCTTTTTCTCCACAGCCAGATTCTAACTGAATTGAATGACCTTGATCAACTAATAATTGAACAGCCATAGGGGATAAGGGAACTCGATTTTCTTGGTATGTAATTTCTTTTGGAATGCCAATAGAAAGGGAATTCATAGCATCTGATACTCGAACTAGTTTTTCTTGAGGTTGTAAACTTGCTTCTCTTGCTAAATCGCCAAATGAAGGATTAGATACGGAACTCATTGTTTAAAATCTTCTTTTACGCAATATAGCTATATAATTTTATATAAAATTGAACACTCATACGTTATGTTAATAATTGAAATTTATAAATCACTCATTATTGAATTATTTTGTATTAATGATTAAATATTATCTAATACTACTGACATTTATTATATCTAGCATTCCGTCTGTAGCTATTGATAAAGATTCACTTAGTACATTCAACAAATCCTCCGAAACGATTAAAGAAGAATCTAATATCTCAAATTTACCAATCGAATTTGAAGATATATCATTAAACAATATTGATCCATTACCTAAAAGTAATTTCTCCACTGAAATTGTGACATTTGAGCATAATGAAGTGCCTGTAGATTATAAACTATTTAAATGTCACATCAATAAGATAGACCTAGAAGTTCAAATGGATTATAACCAACATGTCAAAAGGCAAATAGATTTCTTTGGGATAAGATGGCAATCTAAATTAAAGCAAATGATTACAAGGTCTGCATATTTCTTCCCAGTATATGAAGAGATATTGAGCAGCTATGAAATGCCTTTAGAACTCAAGTATCTTTCTATCATTGAATCTGGATTAAATCCTTTTGCTGGCTCTCATGTTGGAGCTATTGGACCATGGCAATTCATGCCAGCTACAGCTCGTATTTTTGACCTTACTATTAATAAATCAATTGATGAAAGAAGATCAGTATTAAAAAGTACGCATGCTGCTTGTACTTATCTAAAACAGATGCATAAACAATATGGCGATTGGTTAGTTGCTCTTGCTGCTTACAACTGCGGTCCAGGTAATGTAAGAAAAGCAATGAGGTATTCGGGCAAAAAAGATTTTTGGGGTATTTATGACTATCTACCTCGTGAAACTCAAAATTACGTTCCTAAATATATTGCTATGACTTACCTTATGAATTTTTATGATGAATATGGAATCATCCCTGCACCTATAAATTCAATTGAGTTTGATACAGAAAGTGTTTATTGTAAAAAAGGTCTTGACTTCTCAATAATCGCTAATAAATTGGGAATAAGTGATCAAGAGCTGTTAAATTTAAATCCAGAAATTAAAACATCGAAAATTCCTTTTGATCTGGATGGATACATACTAAATATCCCAAGAGATAAATACGACGAGTTTTACAATTGTCAAGATGAACTGATTAAAGAGTCCGAAATAAAAGCCGAACAAATTAGAATAGAGGAGGCAAAAAAACCAAAGCCAAAATACTACTATGTAAGAAGAGGAGATTGCCTACCGATTATTGCTCGAAAATTCGGAATAAGTGTTTCAAACTTGAAATCTTGGAATAATATTAAGGGTAGCTTAATTTATCCAAACCAACGTCTAAGAATTTCAAATTAGCAAATTGTGAAGTTTTACCTTTCGTTTTTATATATTTTAGTAGTTGTAGTATCATGCTCCACACCGGAAAAACGCGATAATTTGAAACCTCAATCTGTAGGAAAACTTGCAGAAATTGTTGTTTTGTCAAATTTCAATGATACCACCTACAAAAGCTTAATAAATCAAATTTTTCAGAAACCCTTAGACGGATATCCACCCCCTGGTGAGAAAAATTTTAAGACAATCTTAACCGATCCCTCATTCTTTAAAGGATACTTCAAAAAACATCATAATATCTTTGTTTTAATTACAACAGATCAACTTACAGATTTAGAAAAAGTAATTGATAAATCAATTTTGAATTCTATTGTCAAAGTCCATCAATCTAAACCTAATATAATTGGTATTAATCAAGTTGATTTATTTGCTAAGAATCAATCACTATTCTTTGTAGCAGCTCAAAATAGAAAGAAATTAATGGCTAAACTATTGAAAAATAGCGACCAACTTCTAAGCATAGCAAAGGAGCAGGAGGCTATTACAGGTGAAAAGAAATTATTAGGTAATCTTAACTTTTCAAATGACGCATTTGCAATACGTTCATTGAATAATAATCATTATGCCATAAAAAAACCAAAATCATATAGGATTGCAATTGAAAATAATGAGTTTGTTTGGTTAAGGAAAGTTAGTAGTGTAAAAGAACAACAATTTGGTATAATTATGTTTGAAAGTCCCTACACGGATAGCACGAATTTGAGTTTAGATAGTATTCTAAAAGTTAGAAATTATTTTACCAAAAAATATATTCCAGGAGAAATAGCCGATAGTTACATGAAATACGCGAGTGCAATTAAACCTGCAATGAAGAAATCTTCTTTTAATGGACTATATTCTGCTGATATACACGGCTGGTGGGATGTTTATGGTGACTTTATGGGTGGCCCTTCTCATTTGAAAATTGTGGTTGACGAAAACAGAAATAGAATTATCTATGTTGAAGGCTTTCTGTTCTACCCAAATGAATCAAAAGCAGCATCCATGCGTGAATTAAGCATTCTAATAAACACATTAAAGATTAAATGATAAACATTGAAATATGGGCATCTGGAGGAGGAACTAATGCCGACAAAATTTTGTCTTATTTTAAGAATATACCCCATATCAATGTAGTTTCTTTAGGTTGCAATAGGAAGGATGCAGGGGCCTTCAAAATTGCTAAAAAACATAATATAACTTCATATTTATGGGATAAACAATCTTGGGAACCTTCAACTATTATTAAAGAGCTCAATAATAGGGAGATAGACTTTATTGTTTTAGCAGGTTTTTTGAAACTTGTACCAAAAGAAGTAATTCAAGCATATGAAGGTCGAATTGTTAATATCCATCCTAGTTTACTTCCCAAATATGGGGGTAAAAATATGTATGGTGATTATGTTCATCAAGCAGTAATTGATAACAAAGAAGTTCAATCAGGAATTACAATACACGAAGTAAATGAGGAATTTGATAAAGGTAAAATAATAGCCCAGTTTTCAACTTCTTTGAATTCAAATGATGATATAAAAGATCTTAAAAATAACATTCAGTCATTAGAGCATCAACACTTCTCTTCGATAATCCATAGCTGGATTATGGCTAAGTCTGAATAATTTTAAACTCTGTTCTTCTATTCTTAGCCCTATTTTCATCTGTATTATTTTGTTTAATAGGTTGTGTATCTCCAAACCCTTTGTAGGTAAGTCTAGATTTTTCTATGCCGTTATTAGTTAAAAAATCACACACAGATTTTGCTCTATTCTCTGAGAGAACCATATTATGCTTTGAATCACCAACATTATCTGTATGACCACTAATTTCAATTCTTATCGAATTATTTTCACTTAAAAAATCAATAAGTTTTTCCAACTCTTGTTTACTCTCATCTTTAATGTCAGATTTATCAGTATCAAAAAATATGTTTTTCAACACTACACTATTGCCTAGCTCAATTTTTTCTAAATCAATAAATAACTCGATTGGTTGATCTCTTTGTATAGCTGGCATATTGTAAAATTCTGTATAAAACAGATAACCATCTTTATCAATGGTTAAGGCATATTTCATGTTTGTTTTTAGTGGGACTAAAAACATTCCAGTCCCAGGTTTTGCATAAGTTAAAGTTGTGGGCTCACCATTTATTGGTGAGAGCTCTACATTTGCTGAAAGTGGTTGTTTTGTTATTGCATCTCTTACATACCCTCTTAAATAACTAACCTTTTCGGCTTGCAATTTTTCAGGAAGCTGGAAAGTGTAAATATCCAAACCACCAAAACCTTTGAGTTGATCACTACTAAAATAGGCAGTTTTTCCATCTCGAGCTACTACAAGATTCCAATCTTGTCCTCGACTATTTATTGGATAACCCATATTTATTGGTGTTTCCCAATTTAATTTTACATCTTTTCTAGTTAAATAAAGGTCACTTTTACCTAGACCTGGATGACCATTTGAACTAAAATACAACGTACGATTATCAGAATGAATAAAAGGAAATTGCTCATCCTTACTAGTATTTACAGCTGGACCTAAGTTTTTCGGTGCAGACCATCCAGAATTACTAAATTCTGATACCCAAATATCTGTTCCTCCATATCCACCTGGTCGATCACTTGAGAAGTAGAGCATTCTTCCGTCAGATGATATACTTGGTTGGGATTCCCAATATTTTGTATTGATGGGAGATTGTAAATTTTTGGGTTCATCCCATCGATTATTCTTTTTAGATGTCAACCATATATCGCATTGACCTTTACCACCATTTCGACTACATGATGTAAAAAAAATATAATTTCCATCGGAAGATATACTAAATGCTCCTTCATTTTCTATGGTATTAATAGGCGGTCCAATATCTTTAACCTTATCCCAAGATTCATCGTTTAATTCAGCAAAGTACAAATCTTCATTAGGTCTGTTGTCTGAAAGATTACCCATTCGTTTAGTTATGTAAATTGTTTTCTCATCAATAGCAAAAGCAGGGGAGTATTCCTGATTTTCAGAATTGATGGAAGAACCCATATTAACAGGATTAACGTTAACTGGATTTTTAAAAGCATCTCTAGAAAAATTAATATTTCTTAAATTCAATTGTGCATTTTGAGCATATTTATCATTTGAACTATTCATTCTTAAAAATCGTCTATAATAGAACTCAGAACTATCTAGATTCCCTAAATCAAAATAGATATTTCCCAACTCATATAATCCAAAAAAATGATCAGATTTTAATGAAAGTAACTTTAAATACGTGTTTTTAGAATTTATTAATTGATTATTCTTTTGATATGTATTAGCAAGTGCATCGTAAGCATTTAAAAATTTAGGTGCTTTTTTAATGCTTTGCTTAAAAAGATTAATCGCTTGCTCGTACTCACCATAACTTTGAAATTTCAAGCCTTCATTAAACAGACTTTGGGCTTTTTTGGAGACTGATTGTTGCCCGTTTGCATTTTTAGAAGTAGAGCAGGAGACAATCAAAAGCCAAATTAGCAGGAAATAGTTTAATGCCTTGTTATTATTTATCATATTCATGTATTTTAACGTCTGATATTTCTCCATTATTTATTTTAAAAGATATCATGGTTCTTTTTTGATGAAAACCATGAAAACCTATTGCACCTGGATTAAAATGAAGTAAATTTAATTCACGATCTTTCATAATTTTACAAATATGTGAATGACCACATATAAATAAATCAGGTTTTAAATCTTTTAAACGAGTTTTAATCGATTTCTGGTATTTACCTGGATAACCTCCAATATGTGTAACGTATACTTTTATACCTTCCAATTCAAAAAAAATTTCTTTGGGATATTCATTTCTAATCTCATGATTATCAATATTTCCATAAACACCTCTTACAACAATTTTATCCAAACTAGTTTTAAATGAACTTAGAGATCCCCAATCACCAGCGTGCCACAATTCATCATAATTGGTTAACTTATTTGTTATATCCATACCAAAATAGGAGTGTGTGTCAGATATTAAAAGTATTCGTTTAATGCTGTAAAAATAGAACAGAATTAATTTAACAAAAATATATTACCGCATTTGACGACATTTGTTAAAATGGGTATTAATCTAATTTTAATTTCAACTATAGCTATGGTAAGTTTTTTAGGGTTTTCAAATCTTAATTTATTTTCCAAATTGCTTTTCAAACCCTACGCAATAAACCGAAATAAAGAATGGTACAGATTTATTTCAAGTGCTTGGCTTCATGCTGATTACATGCATTTATTCGTAAATCTTTTTGTGTTGTATAGTTTTGGCAACTACTTAGAGTATTATTTAAAACTTTACTATGAGGATCAATACACCGTATTTTATTTATATCTATTTTTAGGATCTGTTATAATTTCACATATTCCATCATATATCAAACATAAAACTAACTATAATTATCAAGCTGTTGGTGCTTCTGGAGGTGTCTCTGGGATTTTATTTGCTTACATTATTATCAACCCACTAAGTATGCTAGAATTATATTTATTTATTCCAATACCAGCTATTGTTTTTGGTGTGTTGTATATATGGTATTCATACTACATGTCAAAAAACAGAAACGATAATATCGGACACGAAGCTCACATCTATGGAGCATTTGGAGGAATAATCCTTATAACAATATTAAAACCCGATGTATGGGTGAGTTTCTTGAATCAGTTATTAAGAATTTAAGGTTAAGTTCTTAAAATGGTAGGTCGTCGTTTTCATCACTTGTAAAACTTACCCCTGAAACATCGTCACTTGGGCTAGTGTCATTGGATACGACTGAATTTTCTGCATTGGCTTGTTCTATCCTCCATGCCTTAATGTCTGTGTACCATTTGGAGTTATACTCACGTGATTCAATATTAACAGATACCTTTAGATTATCATTTAATTGATACTTAGATAATTCATCGGTCTTTTCATTCCAACAACAAATGCATACTTTTTTGGGGTATTGCTCTGTAGTTTCTATAATAAAATCTTGCTTTTTCCATGCTCCCCTGGTGCTTTGACCTTCTTGAGCTGATAGTATTTGAACTAATCTTCCTTCTATAATAATGCTGTCCATGGTTTTGCAATTTTAACTTGCTTTTTTATTGAAAGCATTATAACTTAAATTTATTTTCTAACATTTATTAGATTTTATTTGACAAGTGCTCAGAAATAACATACGAACCACTCCATGCGGCTTGAAAATTAAATCCTCCTGTTAGTGCATCAATATTTAATAACTCCCCAACAGCATATAAATTTTGATGATTTTTAATTCTGAAGGAGTCCATATTTACCGAATTGAGTTCTATTCCGCCAGCAGATACAAACTCTTCTTTGTATGTACTTTTACCACTAATATTCACTTCATATTTAGTCAGCACAGATAGTAGTTTTTTAATACCCTTTTTCCCAATTTCTGACCAGTTTACATACGCTTTAAAACCTAATGATTCAAATAAATCTAACCATAATCTTTTGGGTAGATTATGACCATCCCAATTTTTAACTTTTTGCTTTGGATTATTTGCTACACATGATAAAAGTTGGTTGCTTAGAGACTCATAATTATAATTATTCCAATTGATAGAAAGGGTAAATTCATAGTTGCAGGCTGCAATTTCTATAGCTAACCATGAGCTTAGCTTCAAAACTGATGGGCCACTATACCCCCAATGTGTTATCAATAAAGGACCTTTTTCAATTCGTTCGGGAATTTGATTTATAGAAACTAGAGCATTAGATACACTAATTCCAGATAATGGTTTTTGTTCGTGATTTTTTGAATTAAACGTAAATAACGAGGGAACGGGTGCTGCTGCTGGAATATCTAAATTTTTGAGAATATTTAAAACCCCAGTATTTATTCCTGTGGCTAGTATTACAATATCGAATTTCTCTTTTTTACTTTTAAAGTCTAAATACCATTTATCTTGATCAAAAAACAAATCGGTTAGTCGATATTTTAATTTTATGTCAATGCCAAGCTTTTTAGCATTTTGAAGAAAACAATTATATATTGTTTGAGAGGAATCGCTGATTGGAAACATTCTGCCATCTGATTCGGCTTTCAAAAGAACACCTTGATTTTCAAACCAATTCTGTGTATCTGTAGTTGTAAATTGATTAAAAACAGGTTCCAAATAATCAAACCCTCTTGGATAATGATTGGCTAAAAGTTTTGGGTCTGATATGGTGTTAGTAACGTTGCAACGACCACCTCCTGAAATTAATACTTTTGATAGCAACTTGTTACTTGCTTCAAATACAGTGATTGGATAATTGGAATTCTTCATAGCAATATTTATTGCGGTAAAAAAACCAGCAGCACCACCTCCAATAATTGCAATTGATTTTGCCATTTTATAAATCAAAAAAGGCTATGGTTTCTGTAATAACTTCAGCAAAAGACCTTGTAATTTTTCGTTCTTTAAGTGGGTGTTTACAATTAAATGTATGATTTGAATTTTCAATTTCTAATAAAATAGCGTGGGGTATATTTTCATAAATTGTGTATGCGTCAGATATTGGAACTGTCTGATCATCCTCACTATGAATTATCAATAGGGGACAACTTATATTTTCGAATTGTTTAGTTAAGCTTAACTCATTAGCATGTTTTGCGAAAGCTTCTAAAAATTGAAAATAAATAGGCATCTCTTGCTTAGTTCGTTGATTAACAATTGTATGTACGCCCGTCTTTTGCCATTCTGTAAACTCTTTCATTTCTAGATACCTCTCTAAATCTGATACAGATGACCATGTAGAGCATTTAGTAATTCGATCGTCATGAGCAGACCTTAACAATGATATGGCACCTCCACGACTATGACCAATAAGATGAAATTCGCCATTCCAATCAAAGTCAAATGAACTGGATTTATTCGCAATAAAATCAAAAACTAAACCTAAATCATCAAACTCCAATTTAAAATTATTGTTTCCAAATGCCTCTAGATCAACAAATTCTGTAGGATTTTCTGGACTGGTTCCGTTATGAGAAAAATTAAACTTAAAAAAAGGCAATCCTTTACTAGCAAAAATTTCAGCAGCTAACGGCCAAGCCCCCCAATCTTTAAATCCTTTAAAACCATGAGCAAAAACAACAACCGGAACCGAATGATTGTAGTGAGCATATGTTAAATCTGCACTGATGATTCTTTTCAGAGAACCTTTAAATTTATACTCCTTTTTTTTGATTAGATCGTTCAATATTGCATGTATTTAAATGTACTTGAAGCATCAAATTTTTGAGCTGCTTCTCCAATTCGAATAATCGAGACCTTATTCATGTATATGGGAGAATTGGGCTTATTTCTTCGATCTTTAGAAACTCCTCCAATTGCATTTACAACATCTTGTCCTATAATAACTTGACCGAAAATATTGTATTGACCATCTAGCCAAGGAGTTGCTACATGAGTAATAAAAAACTGACTACCATTGGTATTAGGTCCAGAATTGGCCATACTAAATACTCCTGGTTTATCATGTTTAAGATTAGGATGAATTTCATTTTTGAATTTGTAACCAGGACCTCCTGTGCCGTTACCATCCGGATCACCACCTTGAATCATAAAATTAGGAATTACCCTGTGAAAAGTCAAACTATCATAAAAATGTTTACCCAATGGAAATGCTTTATTTTGAATAGTTCCCTCAGTTAATCCAACAAAATTAGCAACTGTCAATGGTGCTTTTTCCATCTCTAATTCTCCCACAATATCACCCATATCAGTTTGAATATGAACATACATTCCAGGTTTTGATAACACTGGGACTTTGCTTAAAACCTCATCACAGGTAAATTTTTTAGTATTAGAATCATTTTTACCGCCTTTTTGTTCAACGATTTTTACCTTGTATATAAAGCCTTCTTGAAAGTTAAAATTCTCAATAGTTTCACAAAATGGATTCCATTCTTCAGGTGACTTATCTGTGCTAACTTCATAGCAATTAGCTACTTTTTTGCTATTAATATTTAAAATAGAAGTCTTATTCGATTTTAAAATGCCGCAGGATGAAAAAAGGATAATTATTAATAAATTGGATAAATGTTTCATTTGGCGACAAAAATAATGTGTTGAATTACTATAACTCTTTATTTTATTCAATTAAATTGGTTTCATGCTAAATATTGAAGTCTTGTTTTGATTAATATTGCAATGTCTTAAAATGATCCTAAAACAAGAAATAGCAAAGCGTAAGACATTTGGAATTATATCCCACCCAGATGCAGGTAAGACTACACTAACTGAGAAACTTCTTTTATTTGGTGGTGCAATTCAAACTGCAGGAGCTGTAAAAAGTAATAAAATTAAAAAAACAGCTACCTCAGATTTTATGGAAATTGAAAAGCAACGTGGCATTTCTGTTGCTACCTCTGTAATGAGCTTTGAGTATAAAGACAAAAAAATCAATATACTCGATACTCCAGGACACAAGGATTTTGCTGAAGATACATATCGAACACTTACTGCTGTTGACAGTGTTATTTTAGTGGTTGATGTAGCGAAAGGTGTGGAAGCACAAACACGAAAATTGATGCAAGTATGTAGAATGCGAAATACTCCTGTTATCATTTTTGTAAATAAAATGGATAGGGAAGGTCAAGGTCCATTTGATATCCTTGAAGAACTAGAAAATGAATTAAAAATAAGTACTAGACCATTAAGTTGGCCCATAAATATGGGCTCAAGATTCAAGGGCGTTTATTTACTACATGACAACACACTAAACTTATTTGAAGCAGATAAAACAAAAAAAGCCGCTGAATACATAGAGATTAATGATCTAAAAGATCAAAAATTAGAACAAATAGTTGGGGAGAGCGATGCAAATCAGCTAAGAGAGGATGTAGAACTAATCAACGGTGTATTTGAACCCTTTGACAAAGAAATGTATGAAGAAGGTTTGTTAGCACCTGTATTCTTTGGTTCAGCTCTTAATAATTTTGGCGTTCAAGAGATGTTAGACACGTTTGTTGATATTGCTCCAAGCCCAAAGCCTCGACTTACTAATGTTAGAGAAATAGAACCACTTGAAAACAAAATGACAGGTTTTATTTTTAAAATTCATGCAAACTTAGATCCTAATCATAGAGATCGAATAGCATTCTTGAGGGTATGTTCTGGAGTATTTGAACGAAATAAATTTTTTATACATCCACGAACCGAAAAGAAAATAAGGTTTAGTAATCCCTATACATTTTTAGCTGATAGTAAAGAAGTTACTCAATATGCCTACCCAGGTGACGTTGTTGGTTTATATGATACTGGAAATTTTAAAATAGGTGATGGACTAACTGAAGGAGAAAAACTTGAATTTAAAGGGATACCTAGTTTTAGTCCAGAATTATTTAGAGAAGTTGTAAACCTTGATCCTATGAAAAGCAAACAGTTAGAAAAGGGATTAAACCAACTTACTGATGAGGGAGTAGCTCAATTATTTACCCAACAACCAGGAAATCGAAAAATTATTGGTGTTGTTGGTGAACTCCAATTCGAAGTAATTCAATATAGGTTAGAACATGAATACAATGCAAAAGCAAGATTCGATTCGGTGAATTATCACAAAGCGTGTTGGATGACTGGTAATGCAGATAAAATTTCAGAATTTACAAAATATAAGCCACAAGATATTGTTTATGATAAAGACCAAAATATCGTGTTTTTGGCACAAACAGCATATATTTTACAAATGGCTAAAACCAACAATCCCGATATTGAATTTCACGAAACAAGTGAGTTCAAAGTCAGTTGATGCCTATCTAAAGGTGAAACTCAAGTATTGTTTAGAGCCATTAACTGAAATACCCTCTATTCTTATCTGACCTTTATGGTTTTCTAATTTATCAATAAGATTTTTAGCTGAAGAATATGCCTTATTATTGATACGAGTGAAGATAAAACCGTCAGTAATGTTCATCTGTCTTAGTTTACCATTAGTGATATTCGTTACCTTGACACCATATTCTATACCGTAAGTTTGTT
Organism: Bacteroidia bacterium; assembly: GCA_016779945.1. Classification (GTDB taxonomy): domain Bacteria; phylum Bacteroidota; class Bacteroidia; order NS11-12g; family UBA9320; genus UBA9320. The sequence continues at coordinate 15,873 of JADHMR010000040.1, forward strand.
TATCAATCCTAGAAATTGGTTCAAATTCACCACCTAGATTTTCACTAAATAAACTTTGTTTTCTAAGTTTTTCGGTGGTTCCTTCTTTATTGACCAACACAATATTTGTATTGATTAATTCACCATCTCTAAAAATTTCTAAATTGATTATATCACCTGGTCTTCTAAAAGCTAAAAATTCATCAAAATTCGATTTTGCTTCAATGAGTTTCCCATCAAATTTTACAACAATATCTCCTGCTTCAAGTTTTTTATTAGACTCCTCATTTCTGAAATTAACTCTTTTAATAAGCACACCATTATTAACTTGAAGTTTTTCAGCCATATCTCCGTCAATATCCTCAACATCAATTCCTAAAAAACCACGTTGGATAATACCATATTGTTTCAGATCTTCAATAATTTTTGAAACGATATTACTAGGTATTGCGAAACCATATCCTACATAACTACCTGTCTTTGAAGCAATTGCTGTATTAACACCAATTAAATCTCCATTTAAATTAACCAAAGCTCCACCGCTATTCCCTGGATTAATAGCAGCATCTGTTTGAATAAATGACTCAATTGGAAATTGATTATTAACAATATTAATATTACGCCCTTTTGCAGACACAATACCCGCTGTAACAGTGCTGGTTAGATTGAAAGGATTACCCACTGCTAACACCCACTCTCCAATCTCTACATCATCTGAACTTGAAAACTGAATAGGAGTTAGATTAGTGCAATTTATTTTGAGAAGAGCCAAATCACTACTTGGATCTGCACCGATTAATTCAGCGATATAACTTTTTTTAGTGTCACTAACAACTACCTGGATTTTGTCAGCATTTTTTATAACATGATGATTGGTGACGATATATCCGTCTTCACTTAAAATTACACCTGAACCTGTACTTGCTACTTTTCCGATTCTTCCAAATGGATCAAAATCAAAACCCCAAAAGAAAGAACTTCTTCTATATTGTTGCGACTCTGTTTTAATAAAAATAACACTTGGTGTGCACTTTTTTGAAGCTTTGACAAAGTTGACATCTGAATCATTTTTTGTTAATGAAGAAGTGTTGTATAGATAATTATCCGAAGGCTGATTTATAGTAATTTGAGGTGGATTATAAAACCAAATGTTAAATAAATATGCACCAAACATAGAAGCACCAAGCATCAATAAAAATAAAATCAGTAAGTAAATTTTTTTCATAAATTTTAACAAAAATAGAAAGTGAAAACTACTTTACAAAAGCCTTAACATAAAGGACTTTTATTGGATTAGACGGGTCATTTGTATAAATTTTAATCAATTTAGATTGTTTTCCCTTTTTAAATAATGAATCATATTTTACAGTTGTTTTCAAGGATTCCTCAGGCAATAACTCATTAGTTGGTAATTTTAACATTGTACACGAGCAATCAGTCTCAATTTTACGAATTTTCAAATTGCTTTTTCCTGTATTTTTAATAGTGATTAATTTTTTTCGCACAGATCCTGAATTAATCGTGCCCATTTGAATAGTTGAACTATCCAATTCGATATGTGCAGCATTTTTTAAAATTAGTAGATAGATTCAAAGAATAGGGGATTTTCTTTTTTGGAAAAAATCGGTCGTTAGTTTCAAAAGTCACATAACCAGAAACAGGTCCAATTGTATCAATCAAAGATAAATCAATATTAAAAATAACCTTTTTCTTCTGTCCAACAGGAATCGTAATTGGAAGAGATGGTTGAGATGCAATCGGATTATTGAAACTTATTTTACGGACTATTATATCAT
>JADHMR010000041.1 GCA_016779945.1 Bacteroidia bacterium
GTATCTATTTAATTTTTGCAGGAGTTGAACGTTTTTTGATTGAAAAAATCCGTGTTAATCCAGATTACCATTTTTTAGGTTTGGACTTTACTCAAGCCGAAATGATATCATTTAGCTTTGTTTTACTTGGAATCATTGGTATTGTTATATTTAGCAGAGGAACAAATAAAACTGCAGAACACTAAGTCAATCTTACCGTATTTCTCTACTCTTTTTTTTGTCCAAATACGGGTAATTTCATCCATGAAACCTTTGTATATTTGTAAATTAATTTGAATACCATGAAAAACAGATTTTTATACGTTTTGCTAACCACCTTAGTGTCGACTTTTTTATCTCAGGCTGAGGACACTACTCAAGTATATGCTCATGAAAGCACACAAATGAATCGCCATGGTAATTATGATAACAAGGTTTACTTTCCAACAGAGGGCTCAGAATATCGAAAGATTTACATGTATTTCACGTTAGGTTGTGCAGACGGAGGATGTAGTGATTGGGACTATGATGTTCTTACTCAAATCATGCATAATACAGGAACTGTAGATAGTTCTGTTAGTAATTTGGATACAATATCATTAGCTCCGTTAGTTGTAGACACTACTTGGAGAGTTTTTGATGTTTTGGAGCCATATGAACTCGGAAGATTTATCACACCCTATGGTTCTTATATGAACTTTAGAAATCAATCTTATGGAAATAGTGGGTTTGATAGTAGCTGGAATCATACATTTAGATATGATGTTACAGATTATGCTAGCTTACTCAAAGATAGTGTTGTAATAAGGGCTAAATATAATGGTTGGTCAGCTGGATTTAGTGCTGACATCCGTTTTGAATTTATCAAGGGGACACCTCAACGTTCTGTAATTGCAGTAAAAAATCTTTACACACGTGGTGGTGGATATCAAGGTACGGAACAATTTGAACGTGATGTTATTCCATCAAGAAAAATGGAAATACCGAATGGCACAAAATCAGCTCAAGCGAAAGTTTTAGTTACAGGTCATGGTAATAATTCCGGCACAAATTGTGGTGAATTTTGCGACAAAGACTATTATTTTAAGGTGAATGGTGAGCAAAAGTTTACACATCGAATGTGGAGAGATGATTGTGGAGCTGTTCCGGTAAGACCTCAAGGAGGTACATATTTATATTCAAGAGCAAACTGGTGTCCTGGAGATAAGGTTCATGAACAACGTTGGGAATTAACCCCATTTTTAAATTCTGATTCAATAGAACTGGATATGGATATTGAACCTTATGTAAACCAAGAGGGGGGAGGAAATAGTAGTCATAATATATCAAGTACTGTGTTTTTTTATGGATCAGATAATTATTCATTTGATGCAGAGATAAATACAATTATGGCACCTTCTACGTTTAGTGAATTTATTAATTATAACCCTTCATGTGGTCAAGTAATAGTAGTCATTAAAAATAACGCTCATACACCATTAACTTCAACTAAAATTAGATATGGAGCTTCAGGTGGGAAGATGAGAACAGAATCGTGGTCAGGCAATTTAGGATATGAGGAAATGGATACGGTTTTTCTTCCCTCACCATATTGGGATGGAGTATCCGTGGGGACTAATCAATTTATTGCAGAGTTAATCACACCGAATAAACGGTACTCAGACCAAAATAAAGAAAATGATCGCTTCATAAGTACATTTGATCTTGCTCCAAGATGGGAGCCTTTCAGAATATTATTACGAACAAATGGCTTTCCTCAAGAAAATGAATTAACAATAACCAATGAGAAAGGAGAGGTCGTTTGGCAAAAATCTGATTTTGAAGCAAATAAAACTTTTATTGAGGAGATAACTCTTCCTAATGGTTGCTACGAGATACTTCTTAGTGATGATAATCAAGACGGATTAGATTGGTGGGTATATCGCCAATCAGGTCAGGCTGCTAGAGCTAACGGTTCGTTTAGAGTTCTTCGGCAATCAGGTGGAGTTTATGCCCTTGCTTCTGATTTTGGGAAGGAGTTTAGGATGAATTTTGTTGTTGGTCAGATGGATGTTCAAGAAGCACCATTAGATTTTTCTGAAGATTTTGAAATATTCCCTAATCCAACATCTGGGAAAGTAAATATTCTAGTTCCAATGCTCGATGATGGAGATGCAAATATTGAGGTATTTGATTTGTTGGGTAGAAGAGTTTTGCAAACGTCAACGCCTACAGATCTTGAGCATTTAAAAACAATAGATATAGCTGGCTTTGAAGATAATATGTATGTAGTTTCTGTAACTGTTGGTGACCGAAATTTTGTTAGAAAAATACTTAAGGTAACTAAGTAATAATTCCTAGTTGAGTTTAAAATAACTCATCTTGAATTTCGCTAAAATTAGGGTTGCTTTGAGAATTTTGAAGGCTGTCATATTTTTGACAGTCAAGTTGAATAGAAAAAGACTCTTCAGGTGCTTTGAATTCTCCCCTTCCCAACTTTATAGTTTCATCTAAAAATACTTGTTCCATGTATTCTCCAAATATGGGCAGAGCCATATTTGCACCTTGGCCATATGCAGTATTGCTAAAATGAACATTTCGTTCCTCAGCTCCAACCCAACACCCGCTAACTAAGTTTGGAGTAATTCCCATAAACCATCCATCTGAGTTATTTTGAGTAGTCCCCGTTTTTCCCCCAATGGAAACATTATTTGGAAGCTTATAATTTCTTCTTAAACGAGAACCTGTTCCTCCAGCCATAGTTACTTTCTCAAGCATTTTACAAATAGTATAAGCGGTTTGCTTTCTTAGAGCTTCGTCTTTTTTTGGAGTAAACTCAGCAAGTATGTTTCCGTTTTTATCTTCGATTTTAGTTATAAAAATGGGTTCGACCCATGTTCCCTCATTCACGAAAGTTCCGTATGCACTTACCATTTCAAAAACAGAGATATCCATTGTACCTAAACATATTGAAGGATAGGGTTCAAATTTACTATCATCGATCCCCATTTTACTCGCGGTTTGTTTAACAATATCAGCACTGTTAGGACCTAGTCTTTTCATAACACGTGCCGTTACAGTGTTTATGGATTTCTGAAGACCTTCATAAAACGTAACGGTTTCTGGAACTTCACCCGAGTTTGATGGTGACCATTCTTTGCCATTGTCGTATTCTACAATAACAGGTCCTGTACTCTCCATTTCGCAGGGTTCCAGCTTATCATCATCAAGGCCTCGAGCATATACCAATGGTTTGAAGGTAGAACCTACCTGTCTGGTCGCTTTTTTATTGACATGGTCATATTGGAAGTGTTTGTGATTAATACCACCAACCCAGGCTTTAATATGGCCTGTTTGAGGTTCAAAACTCATAAATCCAGTATGAAGAATTTGCTTGATATACTTAACCGAATCAAGCGGACTAAGCATGGTATCAATATCTCCATTCCATGAGAAAAGTTTCATTGGAACAGGGAGGTTTAAGTAATAATTAATCGAGTCAGTATCAGAGTATTTTTTTTTCAAACTTCGATAACGATGCGATCGTTTTATCATCCGATCTGGGTATTTTGGGTCATAGACTGGATTACCAAACTGGTTTTCAGTGTACCACGGGTCTCTTCTTCTACGTTTTGTTTCTTTATAAAATTGCTCCTGAAGTTTTGACATGTGATTTGATACAGCCCTTTCAGCAAATGCTTGAAGCTTTGGATCTATTGTAGTGTATATTTTTAAGCCATCATCATAGATGTTGTATTTCACACCTGTTTCTGCTTCATAGGTTTTAGTCCAATTCTTCAGCCATTGACTTAAATATGAACGGAAATAGGTAGCAATACCTGTGTTATGATCTGTAAAATTGTAATCCGTAATTAGTGGTAAATTTTTAAGGCTATCGTATTGATTTTGATCCAGATAGTCGTTTTTTAACATTTGGGATAAAACGATATTCCTTCTTCTTTGCGAATTTTTTGGATTTCTAATAGGGTTATAGGTTGTATTTGCTTTGAGCATTCCAACAAGAACTGCGGCTTCCTCAATTTTTAGGTCTTTGGTATTTTTATTAAAATAGGTTTTAGCAGCAGATTTTATACCATAGCTATTCCCGTAAGGGACAGTGTTAAAATACATAAGAATTATCTCATCTTTTGTGTATCTTTTTTCGATTTGAATTGCTAGTATCCATTCTTTGAATTTTTGAATTATACGATTGGTTTTTGATCTAGCTTGCTGGTGAAATAAATTTTTTGCAAGTTGTTGGGTGATGGTACTTCCTCCTCCATCTTTTCCGAGTCTTGATATTGCTCTTACAAGAGCTTTACCGTCTATTCCGCTATGATTGAAAAATCGTTCATCTTCGGTAGCGATAAGTGCCTCCTTGAGAAAAACGGGTATATCTTCAAATTCACTATTTGTTCTGTTTTCTTGATAAAATATTTTACCTAAAATCTCACCATTATTCGAATAAATTTCGGAGGCTAATTTTGTTTTTGGATTTTCTAATTCGATAGTCTCAGGTAGCTTACCCCAAAGTCCAATTTTAATGCTTGTTAAAAAAAGAAATACGAGTATAAGCAAGCTAGCAAAAGCCTTCCATAGAAACGAAATTAACTTAAGGTTTACAGTTTTTGATTTTTTGTTGGGCATACCTTATTGAATAAATATAGATTTAAATTGATCAATGTATTCATCTTCTTTCTTGTTGCTAATAAGTTTTCTGAAGTTCTTCTCAGTAATTGGGTAGCATTTTATATTTGAAAGGCCTGCATCCAAAAGAAATTGGTTGTCTGATATGATTTCTTTATGATATTTTAATGCTATGGATTTCGTGCTAAATTGTTTAATATAAAACAATGAACGGTTGCCAAAAATTAGGCTTGATACCCTAAGTGGTAGATTTCCAACTGCGTTTTTATTGTGTTCATTTATTTTAATTTCTACTTGTTTTTCTGCAGAAGTTTTTCCTGTAATTATGTAATAAAAAACATCATCTAGATCATCATCAAATAATTTCAAAGCATTTGATTTTTCATCAGGTTTTTGCAGCAACCTAAGCGTATATGACGACAGTTCACCGATTGAGCTACCTTGGTATGTTTCTTTCATACTTTCTAATTCGGATATGTATGCGTCTTTACCCTTGGTTTTTCCAACTGCTTGGGCAAATAGATAATCTATTTTATCTTGAATCGAATTGCCAGCGTGATTTTTATCAATACTATTTTTGAGTTGAATTATTTTATTATAGTTTTCGTTTTGAAGAGCAAAATACATGTCTTGATAAATCATCAAGACCTCAGTTTCACTATTATCTTCTGGGATTTCTTTATTATTTAGAACTTGATTGTAAACAGTCTCGGGGAATTCATCAGAGATTTGTTTTGACAACTGATTTGCTTTAAGCGTATCGCCAAAGTTAAGGGCTATTTTAGTTAGATAGAAAAGTACTTCTGGTTTGTATTCTGTTTTAGGGTATTTTTCAATAAGAGAGGAGAAGTTGTTTTTTGCCTTTTGGTTTTCTTTTAAATCCTCGAAATATACTTTGCCAATATCTAGATAGGCTGTTTGTATTTTTTTCTTTGAAACTATTTGAGCAGTAGCACTAAAGGGAATGTTTTCATAATATTTTTTCAAATCACTAGGAATATCTTTTAGTGCTTCAGACTGTTCCTCGTCTTGCGAACTATTGTAGGTATCAATGTCAGTATCGTTGTCAGAGTCAGTTAACATTTCATTACTTCCATTGAGGACATTACTCATTGAACTTTTATTAAGATATCTCCAAAAATCTCCGTAAGGTCTTCGACCCCACAAACGATTGAATTCATTTGTGCCTCTGGCTACAGAGGAGGTGTTGTAGAAATACCAACTTCCCCCAGCATTATTTTGTATTGGCAAAGAACCACCAGAATTATTGTTAAGCATAGCCTGATCCTGACGAAGAGCTTCTTCTTCTGCTGCTAGAAGTTCTTTTTCTTTCAGTTCTTCAACCATTCTATTGATTTTTTTGTCCAATACCTCTCGATCTAAATAACTCAATGCCAGAAGACTGTCTTGTTCTTTGATGATTTCAATATTTTCAATCAATTGAGAAAGTACAGCGTGCTTAGCCTTTATACCTTCTACTTCTAGATAGTCTTTTGGTATTTCAGCAATTGTACTATCATAGTATGCTTGAGCTGCAGGATATTGACGGTTATTGAAATAGTAGTCTGCTAAAAATAGGTAGGTTTTTGTTTTTTGAATTTGATTATTGGTAGAATTTTTAGCTGATTTTTTCATGTACATCAATCCATCAGATGTATTGTCTAGTTTAAATTCTAACTTGGCTAATTCATAATAAATTTGATCGAAGTAATCGGTATTCTTATCATCTTCGAGCATTCTTTTTAGGTACTTTCTAGTTTTTTGTGCACCTTGACCATTACTATTAGCCGTAGATTTAGCCATACCTAGATTAGCCTGAAAAACATACTGATATGGGGCGTTTAGTTTAAGGACTTTTACGAAATTAGTATTTGCCTTCTCATATTGATTTAACTCTTGATAGATTTGACCTAGCACAAAGTGAGTTCGATATTTCAGTATTTTATCTTTAAGTTTTGGAAGTCCTGCATTCAACAAAACAATAGCCTCAGGTAATTTATTTTGTTTAACCATCAAATCTCCAGCAGCTAGATAGAGTTGTGTTTTAAATGCTGGATAGTTGATTGAAATATTTTTAAGTGAGCCAAATATTGCCTCTGCATCGTCATACTTTTTTTGTTGAATATAGGATTTCATTAGCCAGAGTTGACTTAATGCTTTTGCCTTTTCGTCTTTAAAGCTGTTGTTTACAAACTGAAATGTTTCAATAGAAGAGTAATAGTCCATTCCAAAAAACTGGGTTTGTCCGATTAAAAAGTAAGCGTCATCAACCCATTTGCTATTGGGTTTATTCTGAATAACTTTAGATGCCTTTTTCATAGCAGCGTCAAGAGGTTCTTTTATACCTTTTGCATCTTTTTCTGAACCATATGGAAATATATTAATTATAGAATTGAAGTCATCTTTTTGTTTGTCAGCCAATCTAGACCTGCATGCTTCAAGTTTTTGTTCAGCATTGAAATAGATATTATAATGAGTCACCATATTATTCCAGCTTTTCTTTATCCAAGATTCCTTTTGAGTCTGTGCGTCAGAATCAAGGAACATAGATACAAGAACAATAACGAGTGTGTATTTAATTCCCTTCAATTTTTGATAATCTGTTTAAATTTGTAGTGCTCTAACTCTTTAGGCAACAAAAATATTTTAAAAACGTCGCAATCATTTAATTAATTTGGGTTCTTTCCGCAGAAAAATAGCAAATAAGTTCAAAAATCGATATCGTTTGATTTTAAGACAAGACGATAATTTGGAAGAAAAAGTATCGATTGTTTTAGAACCGCTCAATCTAGTTCTTCTAGTATGCGGTGGGTTTTTTTTATTTGGATCACTGGTCTACGTTCTTTTAGCATATACTCCGCTTAATTATATTTTCCCTACTAAAAGTGCCAAATATACCAGTCAAGAGCAATATGAAATGATTCAAAAAATTGATTCATTGGAAATATATTTAGAACAAATTAATTTACAATCCGAGGTTCTTGAGTCAGTTTTGTCTGGGGATGAATTATCCATGGATATCTCAAATAATGAGCTTGCAGAGACTCAAATTAGTATTGCTGAAGAAAATCAACCCTCAGAAATTGACCTTGAAAGACCCCCTAAACCAAAACAATACTATAGTTTTTTCATTCCTGTGAAAGGGGTCATAACAGATAGTTTTAATATCCAAAGAAGTCATCTAGGTATTGATATTGCTGCTAAAACTAAAGAAGTAATTAAAGCAATACAAAACGGAACTGTAATATATAGCGGTTGGACTTCAAAAGGTGGACACACCATTATTATACAACATTCAAATAATTTTATATCGGTTTACAAGCACAATGCCGTCCTTTTGAAAAAAACGGGTACATTCGTAAGTGCTGGAGATGCTGTTGCATTGGTAGGAAATACAGGAGAGTTGTCCTCTGGACCACATCTTCATTTTGAACTATGGAAAAATGGCTTAGCAGTGAATCCACTTAGTTATTTGAACTTTTAAATTAAAAATAGAAATGTTAGGACAAAAAGAGAAATCATCAGCAAACACAACCGCAAACATTAACGTATTAAGTGAGGGGACAAAATTAGTAGGGGATCTAAAATCAAAAGGTGATTTGAGGATAGATTGTATGGTAGAGGGTAATGTAACCACCGAGGGAAAATGTATAATTGGTGTTAATGGTAAGATTGTAGGAACCATTAAAGCAAAAGACTGCGACATTAGTGGAAAAGCAGTTGGAGATGTGAATGTGAGTGACCTGTTGCTTATAAAAAGTACTGGTAAAATAGACGGGGACATAAACACCTCTAAACTCGTGCTTGAAAATGGGGGGGAGTTTAATGGAAAATGTTCGATGGGTAATGCAATTTCGATGAAAAAAGAGAATGTCCAAGCGGATGTCCAACAAGCAACGGGATAATTCAACGCAGAAATACGCAGGTATTGGTTTTCAACTGGTTTTTCTGACTCTAATTTTTGTTTTATCGGGTAAGTATTTAGATGCTTATCTCAATTTAGAATCTGTTTTTTTGTTGATTGGAATTTTTATAGCTGTATTTGCAGTAATGTATATTTTGATTAAGCGTCTAAAATAAATGGATATTAAATTTATATCACGACTATTAATATTAGGGCTTTTAGTTGCTGTGCTAAATATTCTTCTTTTTTATTTTACAAATGAGCCAGAACAAATATGGTATTGGTCTGCACTTTTATACTATCTTCTTTTGGGTTTAATTCTTGGAAAACGTTCACACAAAGCAATTAAAAATAATTCCAATTCTGCTTTTTTTATGGGCATCATGTCTGGAACAGGAATCCGGATGTTATTTTCAATTATTTTCATAGCTATATATTTGATAGTCAGCGATATAAAGGCTAACTTGTTTGTAGGGTATTATTTATTTTTATATTTATTGTTTACAATATTTGAAATATATCAATTAGTACATAAATTGCGGACCGAAAAAAACACCAACAGCTATAATGCAACAATCTAATATTCAGCATTTTACGTTAAAATTAAAGTCCGCTATTCTAGCACTATTCATACTGATTATGACGTCTTTTTCAGCTACAGCTGAACAAGCAACTGAAAATAATCACGAAGACAAAGGTTTTAATGCTGGTGAGGTGATCATGCATCACGTCATGGACAACCATGAAATTCATATTGGGCCATTACATATTCCACTTCCGATTATTCTATATTCGAAAGAAAAAGGCTTTGATTTTTTTATGTCATCAAACCTTACCCACGGAAGTCCATATAAAGGTTATGCAATGGTTCATGAAAAAATATATCATGTAGGGCCCGAAGGTGAGTTGACACACGATGAACATGGACATGTTGTTGCTGATAGACCACTAGACTTATCAATCACGAAATCAGTTTTTGGGATGCTACTAACAATGGGTATAATGTTGTTTGTATTTATTTCAATTAGTAATTCGTATCAAAAGCGAGAAAGAATGGCTCCACAAGGGATGCAATCATTCTTCGAGCCACTTATACTATTTGTGAAAGATGAGATAGCGAAACCATCGATTGGTAAGAAATATCAAAAGTTTCTTCCCTACCTACTAACTATATTCTTTTTTATATGGATTGGAAATATGTTGGGATTAATCCCTTTCATTGGTGGATTCAATGTTACAGGTAATATCGCTGTTGCCTTGGTCTTAGCCTTATTTACTTTCGTAATTACTTCTGTAAATGGTAACAAAGATTACTGGAAACATATCTACAACACTCCTGGAGTTCCATGGTGGTTGAAGTTTCCTATACCGTTAATGTTTGTCATCGAGTTTATTGGGTTCATATCCAAGCCTGTTGTATTAACACTGCGACTATTTGCAAACATAACAGCAGGACATATTATCATACTTTCATTCGTAAGTTTGATATTTATTTTTAATAATTTGTATGGTGCAGGTGGTGGATACGGAGTATCTATATTATCTGTAGCATTTTCAATATTTATGTTTGCTATTGAGTTATTAGTAGCATTTTTACAAGCATATGTTTTCACATTACTATCTGCCTTATATTTTGGGTCGGCAGTAGAAGAACATCATGCACATTAAACACGTTTATAATTAAACTAAATATATAATAAAACAACTAACAATTAAGAGATGGAATTTTTAACAATTTTATTAGACATGGCAAATGCTTACATGGGAGCAGGAATCGGAGCAGGAGTTGCAGCTATCGGAGCAGGAATCGGTATCGGAAGAATCGGTGGATCTGCACTTGAATCAATGGCACGTCAACCTGAGTCCACAGGTGACATTAGAGCAAATATGATCGTTGCTGCTGCCCTTGTTGAGGGTGCTGCTTTCTTTGGTATCATCGTTTGTCTATTGGTAGTATTAACCAAATAATAATTAAGAAATAAATTTAGGTAGTGGTATCAAAGCCACTACCTTTTTAAGGAATTATATTATTATGAATCCATTATTGCCAGAATTAGGTCTTGTCCTTTGGATGTCCGTTGCTTTTTTAGTCGTTCTTTTTCTTTTGAAAAAGTTTGCATGGGAAGGAATAATCAAAGCACTTAACGACCGAGAAGAATTTATCGAGCGTTCGCTCAAATCTGCAGAAGAAGCCAAAGCTCAAATGAGCGACTTAAAAGCAGATAATGAAAAACTCCTTATAGAAGCGAGAAAAGAGCGTGAACAGATATTGAAAGAAGCCAAAGAATTAAAAGAGAAAATCTTGTCAGAAGCTAAAATAACGGCCTCTGAAGAAGGTAATCGTTTAATTTCGACCGCTCGTTCAGAAATTGACAAAGAAAAAAATCAAGCTCTTGCAGATATCAAAAAGCAAGTTGCAGAAATTTCTTTAGAGGTTGCTGAAAAGGTAATTCGAAAAGAATTAAGTGACAAAAATGCTCATGAGGCACTAATCGCATCACACCTTGAAGAACAAACAAACTAATCATAATGGCATCAAGTAGAATTGCATCACGATATTCGAAATCTTTATTTGATTTAGCCAAAAATGCCAATAAAGTTGAGCAAGTAAAGGCAGATATGGATTTCATTGAATCGATCTGTAAATCTTCGCGAGACTTAACAGTATTACTCAAAAATCCAGTGGTCAAAGCTGAGAGTAAAAAAGCAATTATGCTTAAATTGATTCATGAAACTGAAAAATCTACTCAAGATTTTGTTTCTTTCTTGATTGATAAAAAAAGAGAAGAAGAATTACCTCTTATTGCCGCTCAATTTTTGGCAACGTACAATCAAATGAAAGGAATCTCAAAAGCTACTGTTGTATCAGCTATTCCTTTATCAGATGATAAATTGGCTCAACTACAAAGCTATGTAGAACAACTACTAAACAAATCTGACATCCAACTTCACAATGAGGTTGATCAATCCATAATTGGGGGTGTCATCATAAAATATGAAGATAAACTTTTGGATAAAAGTGTATCAAAAGAACTTAGAGAAATCAGAAAACAATTAATTTATAATTAAAATAAAAAATGGCTGCAATAAGACCAGACGAAGTTTCTAACATTATCAGAGAGCAATTAGCTGGGGTAAACTCAGTTGCTCAATTAGAAGAAGTAGGTACAGTACTCCAAGTAGGAGACGGTATAGCACGTATTTATGGACTTACACAAGTTAAGTCAGGAGAGCTTATCGAATTTGAAAATGGTGTACAAGGTATCGTTTTGAACCTTGAAGAGGACAACGTGGGAGCTGTACTTTTAGGAAGTTCTACAGATATCAAAGAAGGTGACACTGTAAAAAGAACCAACAGAATAGCATCTTTAAAAGTAGGTGAGGGTATGTTGGGTAGAGTAGTTGATACTCTTGGAAATCCAATTGATGGTAAAGGACCAATTGAGGGAGAAACCTACGAAATGCCTTTGGAAAGAAAAGCACCAGGTGTAATCTACAGAGAGCCTGTATCAGAGCCTATGCAAACAGGTTTGAAGGCAGTTGATGCAATGATTCCTATTGGTAGAGGTCAGCGTGAGCTAATTATTGGTGACAGACAAACGGGTAAAACTGCTGTAGCTATTGATACCATTATCAACCAAAAAGAATTTTATGATAAGGGAGAACCTGTATTTTGTATATATGTAGCTTGTGGTCAAAAATCATCTACGGTAAAACAAGTGGTTTCTGCACTAGAACAAAAAGGAGCAATGGCCTATACCGTTGTTGTATCTGCATCTGCTGCGGATCCCGCACCAATGCAATTTTATGCTCCTATGGCTGGAGCTGCTATCGGTGAATTTTTCAGAGATACTGGAAAACCTGCACTTATCGTTTATGATGATTTAAGTAAACAAGCAGTTGCATATCGTGAGGTATCGCTTCTACTAAAAAGACCTCCAGGTCGTGAGGCATATCCAGGAGACGTGTTTTATCTTCATTCAAGATTATTAGAGAGAGCAGCTAAAGTTAATGGATCTGACGAAATTGCTCAAGGAATGAATGACTTACCCGAATCAATTAAACACCTTGTGAAAGGTGGAGGGTCTTTAACTGCACTTCCGATTATCGAAACACAAGCAGGAGATGTTTCTGCATATATACCAACTAACGTAATTTCTATTACGGATGGACAAATTTTCTTGGAGTCTGATTTATTTAACTCAGGAGTAAGACCAGCCATTAACGTAGGTATCTCAGTTTCTCGTGTTGGTGGAGCGGCACAGAAAAAATCCATGAAAAAGACTTCAGGTACACTTAAATTAGATCAAGCTCAATATCGAGAATTAGAAGCATTTGCAAAGTTTGGTTCTGATCTTGACGCTGCTACTAAAGGAGTATTAGATAAAGGATCAAGAAACGTTGAAATTTTAAAACAACCTCAATTTTCTCCATTATCTGTGGGTAAGCAGGTTGCCATTATATATCTTGGAACCAAGGGACTATTAAGAGATGTTCCTGTGAACCAAGTTCGAAAATTTGAAGAAGAATTTTTGATGAAGATGGAGTCTGATCATAAAAAGGTATTGGATGCACTCACTGATGGTAAAATTGATGATAAATCAACTAGCACTATAGAAAAAGTAGGTGCTGAAATTGCTAAAAACTTTAAGGCTTAAATACGCTTTATGGCAAATTTAAAAGAAGTTAGAACACGAATAGCGAGTACACAATCTACGCAACAAATAACTAAGGCCATGAAAATGGTTTCGGCAACTAAATTGCGTAAAGCTCAACAAGCGATCACTCAGATGAGGCCTTATGCTGAAAAGCTTAACGGGATTTTACAAAACTTGTCTGACACTGCTAAAGATGAGCCAAGTATTCAAGGATACTTTGAGCATCGTGAAGTTAAAAATGTTCTTCTAGTTGTAAATTCAAGCGATAGAGGGCTCTGTGGTGGATTCAATTCCAATATAACCAAAGAGGTAACTTCTCTTATCGAAAAAACATATCAAGGAAAAAATGTTGAGGTTAAATTTTTAGGTAAAAAAGCTTATGAATTTTTCAAAAGACATTCATTTTCAATGGATACTTCTTCAATGTCTATTTTCCAAGATTTAAATGCCAACGATGCATTTAAATTTGGAGGAGAAATTATTGCTGATTTCCTGAATGGTAAGTATGACGAAGTTCGTGTTGTTTATAATAAGTTTAAGAATGCAGCAACTCAAATCGTAACAGCAGAAAAAATCCTTCCAGTAGAATTAGATACTTTTGGGTCTTCAGAAAAAGAACCATCTAAGTACCTAGCCGACTTTGCTTTTGAGCCAACAAAGAAAGATTTGTTATTCACTGTTATACCAAGAGCCGTAAAAACTCAACTTTACAAAACTATGCTCGACTCTCAAGCATCAGAACATGGAAGTAGAATGGTGGCAATGGATAAAGCTACTGAAAATGCAGGGGAACTTATTTATGACCTCAAATTAGAATATAACCAAGCTAGACAGGCAGCAATTACTACTGAGATTTTAGAAATCGTAGGAGGAGCAGCAGCCCTAGAAGGATAGCAATATTTGGATAGAAATTCTAGCCCAATCATTTTTTGATTGGGCTTTTTTGTTTCTTAGTGCAAGTTTTAAGAATAAATTAACAAGTCGTAAAAATAATTCTGTTGGTTTTGTGTAAGTTTGCCATTCAAGAAAATACGAGATATTACCATGAAATATAGCATTAGAATTGGATTATTGGTTGTCATAGCAGTTTTAGGATACTTAACCTTTGAATCTATTGCAGAGCCCATTCGATATCAAAAGCAAGTAGCTATTAAAGAAAAAGCTGTTATTGAAAAATTATCTATTTTGAGAGATGGTCAATTGGCATATCGTGAAAATAAGGGTGGGTTTGCAGGTAACTTTACAGACCTACTTGATTTCATGCAAAATGGTCAACTAAAAGTTCTTATTCAACAAGGGGATAAAGATGACTCGACTACAGTTTATAAAGTTGAAGAATATTTTGTTAATGTAAAAGATTCACTCTTTGGAGATGTGGATATTCCAAATCTCAAATTTGTACCATTCAAGGATACACTTCAGTTTAATATTGCTTCAGGTGAAATCAAGAAAAATGCGGTAACTGTCCCTGTTTTTGAAATTTCTGACCCTGAACCATTTAGTAAAGAAAGAAGAAAGAAAAATGATCCGTTAAAAGTGGGGTCTATCTTCGATGCAAACTACAGTGGAAACTGGGACTAGTTCTCGATGAGGTATGTCAACCTATCACAATGCTGTAAGCGACAAATTAGTCTTATTTTTAGATTCTGATACTTCAATTTATCAGATTTATTCCAAAGACAATCAATTAAAATATCAGCTCAATCATTATGATAATTCCTCATTTCCAGAAGAATTGTCAGCGGCTATTTTCAGCTCTACCTATCTACAATTAGTCAATAGTAAGTTTACTTTATGTCCATTGGTTGAAGAAAAAATTGATTTATTTTTTCAGTTAAATCACGGTACAGGCATTGATTTTTTAACTGCTCAAAATGGCACTTTTAAAATTGGATATGAAAAACCTAAATCGTTTGATTTATTGACCCAAAAATTAGTAAATACAATCATTGCAACGGACATTGAGTTGCTGTTTGAGTACACCTCAAAAAAAACTCACAGCCACGCACTCTATTTCTATGAACATCAGGGGGTTTTATCCCTAGTTGCTTGGAAAGATGATTTGTTCGTATTATCCAATCGATATTCTATTGCCAATGCAGATGAGTTGTTTTATTTTGTCATGTTGGTTATTGAACAACTAGAAATTCCAATTCAAAAAATTTATGTAGAGTGTATTGCTTCCCAAGATAAGTATGAGGAGTATAAATCATTATTTAAAAACTATCTGCCATCGTTTCAGCAATCTAATTTTATAGATATGAAATCGAATGAAGACAGCTCTAAAATTCTTAGTCACTTTTTTGCTCAATGCGTATTATAAGTGGAACGCATAAAGGGTTTCGTTTTCCTCAGCGTAACATGCCTCATGCTAGACCAACTACTGATCGAGCCAAAGAGGCCCTTTTCAATATTTTAGATCAGCGATTTTATTATGAAGATATTCACGTTTTGGACCTATACAGCGGTATGGGTAGTGTTGCACTTGAATTCTGTTCTCGTGGAGCTATGTATGTAACGGCTATTGATAATCATCGAAAATCATTAGACTATATCAAAGAAATTTCATCGAAATTGAAAATTGACAACTTATCTATCAAGCTATCCAAGTCCTTAATCTACTTAAAAAAAACAACGGAACAGTTTGATGTAATTTTTGCAGATCCTCCGTATAACGATACTCGTGAGATTGATGAGCTTATCCAACTTTTGTCCAAAGGGAATTTTTTAACACCGGGAGGTATTTTTATTTTGGAGCACCAAGCTATGACACAAATCAACCATCCAGCATTGGTGGAATCTCGTAATTATGGACAGAGTACCTTTTCTTTCTTTAAATTTGTGAACGATCATGAGTAAAATTGCATTATTTCCAGGTACGTTTGATCCTTTCACACTTGGGCACCTAGATATCGTGAACAGGGGGTTGACTATGTTTGATGAGGTAGTGGTAGCCATCGGAGTAAATACGGGGAAAAAGCATATGTTTTCGCTAGAACAGCGTGAACAGTGGGTTAATGAATTATTTGAGAATGAACCACGTGTTAGTGTTGCTTCTTACGAAGGGTTAACCGCTAAGTTTGCTGAGCAAATCGGTGCTCAATTCATACTGCGTGGGTTGCGTACCACTCAAGATTTCACGTACGAAAAACAAATCGCCTATGTCAATGAAGATATGTCTCCTTCAATCAATAGTGTGTTTCTTATGAGTCACCAATCAAATGCTACTGTGAGTAGTACTATTGTGCGAGACCTCATTCAGTTTGGGGGTAATTACGAAAAGTATTTGCCGGCTTCTATTTGCAAGGCAATTCAATAAAAACCAATAAATTTAGTCGTTTTGATATTCATTGATAATGTGTCGAATGGCTGGATAGGTGTCTAATTCTTGTAGATTTATTGTATTTAAATCCATCCATTTAACTTCTTCAATGTCTTCTTCTGCTTGAGGGACAAACTGTTGTTCTTCGTCTCCAATCATAGTAAACCAATGGGTTTGTTTGATAATCCATTGGTCATTTAGATAATAGGTGTGAAATGTGTCTGCCAAAGAATAATCAATGACTATGTTTTTTGCTCCGGTTTCTTCCATTACCTCGCGAGTAGCACATGTCTCAATATCTTCATTTTTTTCTAATTTGCCTTTGGGAAGATCCCATTTGCCGAGTCGTTTGATGAAGAGTAGTTCTTTTTGGGCATTGAAAAACAATCCACCTGCAGCTTTTATTAGCCGAAATTTATCAAGGATTTTTTCCATTAACTCCTCCGGGTTACCCAGTAAAACGATGGTTTTTTCTGAAGTATTTTTTTGAACTATTAGCAGTGCATTTTTAACTGGATCATCATTTGTTTGATCAAGGATAAAGTCTGGGTTGAATGTTTTGATTTGATCTTGATTGTTAGCAAGAATCAATCGATGTTTCCCATGAAAAATATGATACATTTGTCTTACCATGATGAGTTCAATGATTGAAACAAAAATCGCTAAAATATTATTAGAAACAAGAGCAATCAAGCTGTCGCCCGATCAGCCATTCAAGTGGAGTAGTGGATGGAATAGTCCAATTTATTGCGACAACCGTACGGTGCTCTCTTTTGCACATTATCGCAAAGAAATTAAGGAGATGTTGTCTGAAAAAATAAAGCAACATTACCCAGAGACCGATACCATTATAGGTGTAGCTACTGCTGGTATAGCCATGGGAGCATTGATAGCGGACGAACTCAACCTTAGCTACGCATATTGCAGACCCGAGCCTAAGTCTCACGGATTGAAAAGACAATTGGAAGGTAGGGTAGCACCAGACGCAAAAATAGTAGTGCTAGAAGATTTGATCAGTACAGGGGGGAGTAGTCTTAAGGTGGTTGATTATTTGCGTTCAGAAGGCTATGATATTTTGGGAATGGCAGCAATTTTTACCTACGGATTTCCTTTAGCTGCTGCTAATTTTGAGGCGGCCAACTGCGAGTGCAT
>JADHMR010000042.1 GCA_016779945.1 Bacteroidia bacterium
ATTTAACAGTTGCGGCAAATTATCTTGCAGCAAATCATGATTTTACTCGAACAGAGGCTTTTTACTCGACGGGTAATTACGAGACATATTCCTTTTCAAAAAAGTTCAATACGTTCAATATTCAGTTAGGTCTGGCAGCAGACTTATATAAAAAGTGATCTTATTTCTCCACAAAGTATTTCCTTAATTGAACTTGGCAACTGCCATTTTAAGTGCAAAACCTGCCAAGGATTCGGTATTGTATATCAATGATTTAACCTAAGTATTCGATTCCGTTCGATGATATCTTCGGCTGTTGCTTATAATAGAGTAAAATCATTAAAATCGACAAAAGTCTTAAATCAGTCCCTTTAATTGCACCATTTATTAACAAATACTTGAGTTTTCCACAAATCAGCTAGCCAAGGTGGCTGTCATGACGTTGGTTTACATACATTCGATCATGCCTCAAAGTGCCGAAACGCAGTCTCAAGAAAAAGAAGGTAAATCCGTAGCCACTTTACAAGAGGAAATGTTGGGTGATCTTGAAACGATTGATATTGGCAGCCCAAAACCTATCCCCAGCGGCAAAAATTCTGTAGTTGGTGAATCAGTTTCTGCAGATGATAAAGGAGACCAATGGGTTGAAATTGATTTGGGTGGTTTTGAGGAAAGACAAAATAAAAATAAATCTATACTAGAGGGCCTTAAAAATAAGCTCACCGGAGGCAAAGTTTCAAAAAGGATAATAAAAGGGTTTAAAACTCTTTCCTCGATAGGTAAAACATTTGAAGAACGAGGAGATAAATTAATTAAAGAGCTTCAAGAGAAAGCTAAGGTAACCCCGAATAAGGCCGGAGCAACAGCAGCTGAGGCAGTTAAAAAAGCTGCAGCTGCTGCGGAAAAAACAAGAAAAAAAGATCAAAAGGCATTGACGGTTACTGACACATTTGCAAATGATGTGGGTGGTAACGTATCTGCTGCCCTAGCTTTTCATGTTGAGAATATTAAAAAAGACCATGAGACACAATCTCTTGAGTTAAATTCTTTGAACCAAGAACAAACGGATCAGGCTGCAGCAGATAATTACTTGGAGCGCGATGATGCTTTAAATGCGTTTGCTGGAATATTAATTTTTGATGGTCTCGCTAAGATAGCTAAAGGTGTCAAGAGTGCTCGCAGTGCAGCACAAAACATTCAAGAATCAAAGGATAAAGCAAAACAAAAAGCAGCGGATGCAGGAGATAAATTAACCCAAGGTAGTTTACAAGTTGCTGTTGGAGGAAACGCTTTGCATGAAAATGCCGAAAATGCGCGAAATATTTCGGCCGCAGCGGCTGGTCCAGCGGATGGAGAAAGCATGGCGCAAGTACTTACTAGTGCTACTGAGCCAACACTATCCGCAACTTTTGGAGCAATTCTTTCAGGATTTAAGTTGATCAAAACCTCGGTTGACGCAGCTTATGATTTTGGGAAAATCCGATCACTACGAATGTTAAAAATGCTGTCCAAAAAGGGTGAAAATTGGAAAGGTATTATCGGTGAAGCTCTTTTAAATAAATTGGGCGTAGATGGGTTGAAGTTACTTAAGGATTCCGCTGGTTTAGTTGGTGGAGTGTTTGCTGCAATTGGAACTGGAGGAGCGGCAATTCCTCTGATCTTGGGTGCGTCTGCATCAACAGCTGGAATTGCGCAACTGTTGACCAAAATTTATCTACAATATCAGAATAAAAAGGCCATTCGTGATAGTAAGGCGAAGAAGGATAATGATACTAAGACCGCCTCAGAAATTTTGGCCACAGGTGATGAACCCATCACTATTGATGAAGAAGATATTGTTGACCTTCAACAAAATCTTAAAGAATTGCATAAGGAGATCCCAAAAGCTAAACTTGAGGCCTCGACAAAAGATAGACTTATTAAAGTTGCTCAAGAGATTAATAATTCTTTACTACAAAAGGATAAAAAAATACAAAATCAAACCTATAAAGAAATTGCAGACACTGGAGCTGCCAAAAAAGCGGAATCTCGTAAATTTTCTAAACAATTTAAAAATGAAGTGTCCAAGGGGGTTGAAAAGGTTGGTAATTCTCAAGCGGCTAAGGAGTTAGGTGAAACAGGTCGTTGGATTGCTAATACTGGAGCGGGTAAAACAGTTGCAGCAATGGGCAGTGCAGTAGGTAGTAAAGCCGCAAGTGTAAAAGCAGGTGCGGGTGAAACATTTGCAGCAGCAGGCAGTTCAGCTGCAAAAACTGCACAAGAAATCACTGAGACCATAAGTGATTTATCTTCAAAATTCTCAAAAACCAAGTTTGCAAAAGGCACTAGTGCTAAAGCTCAAAAGATTCGAGAAAACTTTACTCATCTTACTCAACTAGGTTCTAGGTTAATTTCTGGGATAGGTAGTAATTTATCCTTAGAACCATCAACATTAGAATATATTGAGCGTAAGAAAACCCAAGTGGTTGAGCTTAAGGAATATTGTAGTGCTTTGTTAGTGGACCAAGGCCAAAGGCTCGCAGCAGGTGCAGAAAAGTTAGGCAATAGTAAAGCAGTTAAAACAGTTGCAGCAGCAGGTAGTAAAGCAGGCAATGTAGTTGCAGCAGGTGCAGAAATGGCAGGCAATGCAGCAGCACGTACGGGTAAAGGTGTTGTCGGTATGACTGCAGCGGGTGCAGAAATGGCAGGCAATGCAGCAGCACGTGCGGGTAAAAGTGTTGCCGGTATAACTGCAGCAGGTGCAGAAATGGTAGGTAATAGTGAATTTGGTAAAAGCGTTGCAGCAGGAGCAGCAAAAACGGCAAGTGGGGTTGCAACTGCGGGAGCAAAACTGGGTGAAGGAGTTGCAGCAGGAGCAGCAAAAACAGCAAGTGGGGTTGCAACTGCGGGAGCAAAACTGGGTGAAGGAGTTGCAGCAGGAGCAGCAGGAGCAGCAAAAACAGCAAGTGGGGTTGCAACTGCGGGAGCAAAACTGGGTGAAGGAGTTGCAGCAGCAGGTAGTATAGCAGGCAATGGAGTTGCAGCGGGTGCAGAAATGGCAGGCAATGTAGCAGCAAGTGCGGGTAAAGGTGTTGTCGATTTGACCGCATATATGGATAAGACACTAAAAATCACTGAGACCATAAGGGATTTATCTTCAAAATTCTCAGAAACAAAACCGGGTCAAATACTTACAGCAGGTGGTAAGGTTGCTTCCAATGTCGGTAAGGCAGCTGTTAATGCAGGTAAGGTTGCGAAAGATTCAGTTGTAGCTACTGGAGAGGGTGCGAAAAATCTAATAATGGGCGCGGAAAATTCTGAAGAGAATCCTTCTGAAATGGCTGATAAACCTGAAGATTTTAAAGAATATTTTGACGCTCGAGAATCAGTGAGAGTTATAGATGTGCCAGAGGAGAGTGCCACTGTAGAGTCAATACATAAGCAGATCTCGGTAGTTTCTAGCCTTTAAAAGGCTTTATCTGGGTTGATCTTCTCCACAAAGTATTTTCCTAAATGAACTGAGCAACTGCTTGAAGTTTTAAAATGGGTCTTTAATCGTAATAAATCAATTTCCTTTCATCAATCCAAGTAATTTCTCCGCATACAGTGGCAATTTTAAATTTTTATCGTTTGATAACAAAATAGTAATGAGTTTTTATTACTATTGAATCATGAAAAAAATAATACTTTTATCGATTACCTTGATCTATTCTATCACTTCGAGCTTTGCTCAGACGAGTTGGATCAATTATGAGTTTACTGTATCTCCTGATAAACAGGAGGCTTTCATTGGTGCGTTGAACACCTTTATGACCTCTGAAACAGGAAAAACTTTACCTATGGCTTTTCTCACTGAAAATACATTAGGCAAACAGGAGGAATGTACGCACCATGTCAGTTTTATTTGTGAGGATCCGGATCAGGCAGGTAAATTATTGGATCCAACTAATTGGGAAAATGGCGATTATCAAAAAATGGGTGAAGCCATGACAACATTAGGTACTTTACCAAGACGTTCATTCAGTGGAATGCCAATAGTTCAATCTAGTCAAAAACCAAATAATGGTTTTCAAATGATTTACGCAATGAACGTACCTTTTTCCTCACAGATGGATGTTGCGACTGCCTTCGGAGAAGTAGTAGAAAAAATACAACCGTTGTTAGATGAAAATAATATGGAGTTATCATTACACCAACATATCGGAGGTGATGATAGAAATGTTACTCACTGGGCTCTTGAAAGTCATAAAGATTACGCTTCTATGTTGAAGGCACAGCAAAAATTGATGCAGTCTCCCGAATTTGGTAAAATGTTTTCGGCGATGGGTGCTGGAAACGTTACAAACCCGTTAACCATCGGTAGAACAATATTAATGGTTTGGAATGCGCCTACTCCTAAGTAAAAATTGTAACACTATTAATTAGCAAAACTGATAATCAAATTGTCAGGTTTAAGGGGTACCTATTCGGTACCCTTTTCTTTTGACATGATGAATCTGGATTGGTTGGCCAAAATGGATATATTTTCTCTTCGGTTCAATCATGAACTTTTAAAACTTGAATATTTATTGGTAGAATAAGTTTTGTAAGGAGAGAGTATGTATGACATTCATTTAGCGGTAATTGATATTATTTCTCAAGACTTTTTTAATTTAGTTTCTCCTATTATTCAAAGTTGAAGCTCAACTTCTTCTTTTGAATTCAATATTCCTTAAATAACTGATTATTAATGATGTATTAGTTTTATCGCTTTCCGTAAATATCAAATTGAGAGACAAAATCCCAGATAATTACATTTGAATTTATATCGATATTTCCGAATGCTCCTGGCCAGTCATGACCCCCATCGACGACTTTATAATGTTCAACCACAGAATTATTATCTCCGTCTACGTACTTGTACTTGATAACTGTACTACCGTCTGATGGACTTAAATCAGGCATATTAGTTATACTGGGTACCGTATTTACGTTGTTAAACTTCCGCCAATATTCAAGTGTTTCTTCTTGTGACAAAGTTCTCTCTGGAACAGAACCGTCATACTCGACGTCTTCGTCCATTGTACCACTAATGGTGACTACAGGAATAGGATGAGATGGGTTGCAATTATTGGCGGTTTCTTCACTCATGTTCGCACCAACAGTGCCAATTGCCGCTATTTTTTGACCCAACTGGCACGCTAATTCGTGACTAAAGAAACCACCATTAGAATATCCACAGGCATAAACTCGTTCGTCGTCAATATTATAATTATCAGCAATTTGATCAATCAATGCATCTATGAATTCGATATCCTTTGCGTCGCTGCCTAAAGTCCATGATCCAACATTCCAATGGGTTGCCCCCCAAAACTTAGTCCCCTGAGGATATATTAATATAAACGCTTCCTTTTCTGATAAGGCACGCATATCACTTACCTCAATCTGACTTCTAGCGGACATCGTCCAGCCATGAAAGTTTAACATCACAGGAATAGACTTAATTGTATCGTAAGTTTTTGGCACATAAATCAGGTATTCTCTAGTTTCCCCTTCTACCTCAATGCTTCTTGAAAAGGTGCCAATTGAATGATCAACTTGGACGGTATCCTTTGCCCGAGCATTCTTACAAAAAGAATTGATAGCCTCTATGGCTGGAGTGACATCGTCTTCGACATCAAGTCCAAAAAACTCGAAAAGTGACTCATTATCATAACTCTCACAATTACAGTTGTACTCTTCAAAAAAATCCTGAATTGAGGGTTGTTGAGGATAGCACAATAATGAACATAAAATAATCAGGAGATTCTTCATCTTGTAAGTTTTAATACCAATATAAGAAAAGTTTCCACGATGTCTGAAATGTATATATTTTCCTTTAGTGGTAGGGAACTTCTCCACAAAGTATTTTCTAATTGAACCTGCCAAGGATTTGGAGTAGCCTGAGATTGAGGACCCTGAGATGTAGGAGCTGCAGGTGGGTGGAGTAGCCTCAGTGATTTTTTTAACTTTTCTACCTACTTTAAAGACTTATTGGCTACTCCAGATAATTTATTAGCAGTACCTTGTTCAACGATTATTGGTTTTTGATCGCGTGGATAGCCCTTCATCCATGAATTCCAATCCAAAAGCTGTTTGGCTTTAAAGTTTGGGTCGTTAAACGCTGCTCTGGGTTGTTCCAATTAACGGATTAATATTAACTCAGATGTGATGCTCCCCTGAGCACTAATTATTTGTTATAATCTACTTTAAAAGTTGCCCTAAATAAAGAAAGAGAGCATTCGCTCTCTTTCTTTATTTTCAATAAAAAATGAAGTTGATTATATGTAAGACTTATGGGACTCTTAAGTCATCCGCAGATTATGGATTAACGTAGGACCTTTTTTTTTGAATTACATGAACTACTTTTTTATCTGCAATAATGTCTGCTTAAATTCGTAAAAAGAACAAGTGGTACTATAATACTCCTTCCAGTTCTTCTACCAGTTCTTCAGTCTCCTCGTAATTTGGACATTCTTCGAGATCAGATTTTTCAAGACCTGATTTTCTAAGAGCTTTTTCAATTTTTTCAATTTTTTTCATTAATCTCAGCCCTCTTTTCTGATCCTCTTCTGTTAAATCATCTGCTGATTCAGCATCCCCTTTTATGGCGATAACCTCCTTAAAGCATGTATTCATTGCGTCAGTAAAATCGCATGCATTTTCTAATTCACTTACTTTTATATCCTCGGCTGATGAACCTCCGCAACTGCTTAAAATTGCTAAAGAAATGATTGAAAAGAAGATGTAAATATTTGATTTTTTATCTTTCATATTCGACAATAATCTTTTCTATTGAAAAAATATAATTATTTTATTACATATTTGATACATATAAAAATGAAATATAAGCACATCTTTTAACTGCTGGATATGGCAGAGAAATAAAGTATAAATATGATTGTGAGGAAATATTTTGCTCTCCCGATTAAGAATTCCTTCTTTGTAAACAACATTATTCTCTAACTTGACAATAACAGCAAGCTCAATTTATTCCAAAAGCCAAAAGTTTGCCAGGGAGTATCATTCTTACTGCTCCAAAAAGTATTTTCTTAATCAAACCTGTATTAGTGTAATATAGGTGCAAAACTTACCAATAAGTCGGTATTGAATAACAATAGGATAATCTTAATATTTTACTGCGTCTAAAAGGATGTAATCTATACAAATTTGGTACAATTGCCTTATACGTGATGGTTCTATGGAGTGTGCTTACCTATAGTTGAAAATGATCATAGATGATTTTGATATTAAATATTTACTCCTCTTTTTTCCCTAGGTGCAGTAAAGCAGCACGTAGTATTAGACTTAAGTTAATGTTAATTATATGTTATAAATTATTGATGATCTGCGTGGTAAAAGATTCTTCATTTTCAATATATTGTATTGTCTAATTAAAAAAAATATGAAAAAGACGATTTTATTACTCACAATTATGGCATTTAGCGTATCCGCATTTGCCCAGAAACCTGTAAAAGGAAACCTTCTTACAGAAGTTAATTTAAGCTTGAACCAGTGGACGAATGAGCTATCAATTCCAAATCTGCGATTTAGGTATTTTATTGCAGATGACCTAGCGGTTAGAGCTGATTTATCTGTTTCCGGCTCGAGCGCAGAAAACAATTTTAGTAGTGGTGGTACTGACAATGATGGTACTCAAGAAATTTCGCAATCCTCATTTGTATTAAGAGTGGGTGCAGAAAAACATTGGGCAGGAACTGAAAAGTTATCACCCTTTGTTAATGGAATGATTGGTCTAGCCAATAACTCAGCTAGCCAAAAATGGACTGATTATGACGGAACTGGTTACGCCAAAGATTTCAATGCAGAGGTAGAAAATGGAAGTTCTTCATTTGGTATTCAACTTGGCATGGGTGCTGACTACTGGATTACTAAATCATTTTATGTAGGTACTGAATTTGGGTGGGGCTGGTTCTTAAATAATATTGCGGAAGGCACATCAACCGTAAACAGCGTAAAAACTACGACTCCCGCAAGTTCTTCTTCGAGTTTCGGAGAGGGTATGGGAAGTGCTGGATTTAGGGTAGGATTTATTTTGAAATAAATAACCAACTTTCTTTAATGTAAAAAGGGCACTTATTCGGTGCCCTTTCCTTTTTCATTTTTGTTAAATAAGAATTATATCATAACTTAGATTTAATTATGTCTAGAAAATTTATATTATTTCTTTATCTACTAACTATCATTGGTAGTGCGCATAGCCAAGATTTTAAAGAACAATCGATTGAATACGATGGACTGAATAGGGAGTATAGTATCTATGTCCCGATGAGTTACGATGGTTCTGAACGCTTCCCTTTGCTGTTTAATTTTCACGGAGGAAATGATCAAATTTCAAACTGGATAAATGTGGCAGATATGAGTCCTTTGGCGGATACGGCGAATTTTATTCTAGTGTATCCTCAGGCAAGACCTGATCCTAGTGATGGAGGATCGCTTAACTGGCTACCAAAAACAGACGGCACCTTTGATGATGTAAATTTCGTAAATGCGTTAATCGATACTCTTCTAGAAAATTTCCAGATTGATGAAAATAGGATCTATGCTTGCGGTTATTCATTGGGAGGAGATATGTCCTTTGAACTCGCATGTAAACTTAGTAACAGAATTGCAGCAATAGCATCTATAGCTAGAACAATGCGTGCAGATCCTATTGATTATTGTACACCAGATCACCCAACGGGTGTACTTACCATTTTGGGTACAAATGATTTTATATCTCCATACGACGGTATCGTATACGATGGTGTAGAGTATTATTTATCTGCTGCGGCGACTCATACTTATTGGGCATCGTTTAATGGTTGCGGTAAAACTCCATCCATGAGGGAAGTAAGTACCAGTGTTAAAAGGTATACTTGGGCTACATCATTGGGTTGCAATTATGTAGAGGAATTGAAAGTAAATGGGGGAGGACACGACTGGCCAGGAAGTTTCGGTAATATGACGATAAATGCGAATACTGAAATATGGAATTTTGTTTCAAAATTTAACTTAAAAGGTCAAATAGGTTGTGCGTCTAATTCTCAGATGAATGTTGAAAATAAAGTAAAAATCTTATTGTCCCCTAATCCTTGTAAATCGCAATTGCGCGTGATTAATCGAGCAGATACAAAATCCAATTATTCTATTTATACAATTCTTGGAAAACCCCTTTTGAATGGGGTTTTACGTCCGGGTGAGAATGAATTTGATTTATCGCAATTATCTTCCAATATTTATATATTTCAAGTGGGGAATATGTATACTCGGATCATTAAAGATTAAGTATGATTTAAACTTAATAGCTTTTAAAACGTTTTGTTATAATGAAAATCAACTTTTTAAAGTATTCACATATCTTCGTCGCTTTTTTAGCTATGTGTTACTCCATTTACATGGGTCTTACTGGCCATAAGGAAGAAGCACAATATTCCGCGCACTGGCCTGGGACTATTTTATTATTTGCGATTGCCATTGAACAAATGAGAAGGAGGAAAGAATAATGGATTACACAATGTACATAGTCGGAGGCTTACTTTTTGCACTTTATTGCTCCTTACACGTTTGGAGCATTATGAGACACAAGAAATAGCTACTGGTAAAAGCTGAATCTTGTTTTTGGTGGTTGAGGTTCTTAACTTTTCACCGGGACTTTAATTTATGTTGGGGTCGTTGTGTTCATGCTTTTGTAGATTATTCAATAGAATGATAAATTTGGATGTGGAGAAGACGACCAAGATAAAAGCGAATGGCAACCTGATTAGATATCTTATCTTAATATTCTGGGTATTATTTTGGTTGTTTAATGTTCTTGATAAACTCGTGGGCGGAGCTCATTACTTATTTGTTGGAAAGGATAGATTCGCTCAAATTCAAAGGTATTTTGACTCAATAGGACTTGGTAATCCAATGGTTACCAATTTTACGCTGACGTTCACAGCGGCATTGGAAGCTTTTGCCTTGGTGTGTTTTTTAGGTGCGTTGTACCATCTTATTCGAAAAAATCTTGAATCAAATCGGGTTTGGTTTTTCTTAGGAATTTCGACAACACTTACTGTATACATATTTTTTTCAATTGGCGATCAAATTTTTGGTGATCATTCGGAACTTTTAGAACACGCCTTGTTTTGGTTTATTGCGCTGTTGTCTTGGATTATTTTTAATCGCAATAACCAATTTCATATATTCGATAA
This sequence comes from Bacteroidia bacterium, assembly GCA_016779945.1. Classification (GTDB taxonomy): domain Bacteria; phylum Bacteroidota; class Bacteroidia; order NS11-12g; family UBA9320; genus UBA9320. The sequence continues at coordinate 10,173 of JADHMR010000042.1, forward strand.
TTTCTCCATAAGTAAAAAGCCAATCGTACTTTTTACTTTGTTTGCCATAATTATAGGGTCCGTTACATGCTTTAGTATTTTTAGGCATAATCAAATCGCATTTAAGGAACGGACACAAGCTGTTCAAGCAAAGAGAATAAGTGAAAACAAGTATAAAATCGAGTTCCCCTTTCTTGCTGGTAGTAGCGCATTTGAAAGTACAATAGCAAAATTCAAGGAACAACATACTGATTTAAGAATCAACTACATTTATACCGCCCCGAAACCCATGAGGTTAGGTCAATCCGATGGACTGATTATTTATTTACAAACCGAAGAGAAATGATAAAAGAGAAAGTAGCGATAAAGTATTTAATCCTTATATATTGGACCTTTTTCTTTTTAACTGGAGTCATCGATAAGGTTGTACCTGATGTATATCCATTTTGGGTTGGAGCAGATTTTTATACTTTGTTTATCAAACTTTTCGCTTCTTTAGAAATTAAAAATCCCATTTACGCAACTATTACATTGGCGGGAGTTTCAATGATAGAGATTATGACTTTCGTTTGTTATTTATTTGCGCTATGTAGTAGACTATTTAAAAATGAGAGTACCTCAGATAATTGGTTTTACAGAGGGGTCTCTCTTTCCATTTTGTTGTTTAGCTTATTTACTATAGGTGATCAAGTTTTTGGAGACCGTTTTACACTTCTTGAGCACAGTATTTTTTGGATAATTTTGGTTGTTTCATGGGTATTATTTAAGCATAATTCACTTTTGGGTGATAAAGCATTACACTTCCGTTTTACAAGGGATGTTAAAATTGGTTTAATGGTGTGGGCTGCCACAGTTATGATTATATCCTATGCTAACTTTGGATTTTCCAAGAATACATTCGCAAACAAACTCGAACCGGTTCACGGTGAAGAAGTGGTTGAGGGTATTTATAAATTTGATTTTCCCTTCTTGGCAGACAAGAGAACTTTGGAATACACCATTCGTTCGTTCGAAAATAAACACCCTGAATTGGAGATAAACTATTTATATACAGGGCCAAACGAATTGAATACAAAAAAGAAGACGCATATGTTACTATATGTATTCACTGAAGAGAAGCCTATGGAAGTAAATTGATTTTTCTCCGGAAAGTTATTTCTCTAATTGAACCTGTCAAGGCCTATCCGCATAGGCAAACCCGTTAGTATTTTGACGTTATATTTCAATGAGTTAGGCTTAACATTTATTTCCGTTCAAAAGATTTAAAGAAAAAGCACTCGCCATTACTCACGAGTGCTTTTCATCTATGTTTGATAGGCTTTTTTGGTATTTATCTCATTCAAAGAGATATTTAGCCAAAATTATTTGAGCTTGCTTAATTGAGACATTTTCACAATAACATACAGCGGAAGAACACCCAATACGCCATGCATTATCATCGGGTAAACGCGCATGGATTCTGTAATGCCTTCAGGCATATTAGGATTAAATTTTACCATGAAAATGGCAATGATGTTTACAACACTTAATGAAAGAAGTGTTTTAAGCATAAAGGATTTTATTAAAGGTTTCGCCTCTTCGTTCATTTCGTAGTCTGATATGTTCTTTTTTGCAGGAAACGAGATGATACCCATTACTAAAAAGAGAGCAATAGAAGTAAGTGATAGCATTTTATCATTATTAAATGTCGGTATCAATGAGGATAATGCAAGCAAAGAGAATAAAAAGTACCCCAATAAGAAGTACAAGCGTTTTAGCATCACTGCACCATATATACTGATGGCAGAAATGAGGATGGCGATAATTAAGATTTCCATATTTTTATGAGTGTAAGATTTAATTAATTTGTTGTCAAGGGCTAATCATTTTTCAGCAGTTTGTGGCTGCTAAAATTGCCTTCATTTTCTAATTTCACAGTGTAAAATCCGTGTGGAATATTGGAAACATCAATCTCTTGTACATCTAAAGCACTGAAGATTAAGGACCCTTTACTATCGAATATGGTCACACGTTCTTGTTTTGAACCAAAATACACGATGCTGTTTGTAGGGTTGGGATAAAAATCGATACCCAACTGGTCTTTTGTTTCGGTATTCATAGAACTTCTGGACAAAAACAGAGTCCGTTTAAATTCCAACTTTTTTGTACCTGTCGGGCTTGTGCTTATTACGTAGTAATTTTCCATGATAGGCAGTGGATAATCTCCTAGCCAAAATTGCTCAAAATATTCTTCTAATGTTAAGGTTACACCTAAAATTGAATGTGGTCCCTGAATGGTAGTCATTTTACCTGTTGCCAATAACACATCAGAATAGTTTTCGCCATCAGGAAGAGTTAATGATCCAAAATTCACACCTTCAATTTCTATTTTATGCTGCCAAGGTTCTTGTGTTTTGCTTGGTACAAAAAAGTGAGTAGTCTTTAAATCCTGTGAATGTTTAAAGGTGTGATCAAAGGGATACGAAAATATTTGTAGCCCTTTTTCGTAACTCACTTCGATGTTATCTGTTACTCTCCCCATTGAATACCATCCGTCTTTTCCGTAGTTCCAGAAAAACTCGCCATTTTCACTTTTCAGTACATGTGTTGCGTTTGGGTAATCTGAAGCATGTTGAGATTCTTTTATTGGCAAAATAGACATCTCGTAGGATCCAGTAGGTTTAATTTTTGAAAAATCCCAAGGACCCTGATTATTAACGGTTAACGTATCAAGGATTTGGTCGAATTTCATGGTTATACCATCAACAGGAATAATTAGTTTATCAACCTGTTGAGCTTTTGTGAAAAGTGTAAAATTGATAACAGAGAATGCAATAAGAAGTAGTTTTTTATTTTTCATATTTATTATCTTTTTTTTTAATCAGTTGTTTTAACAAACATGACAGGATTATGCGATTCAGCAGTTAACTTTAAACAATATATGCCTGCTGATAATTTTGAAATATTGATTTGGTTGGTGCCCGTATGTATTACACCAGATTGCAAGATTTTTCCATTTGCATTACATATTTGGTAACCACTCTCCAAAAGTCCCTTAGGTAATTTTAGATTAAGTATTTCCGAGCTCGGGTTTGGGTAAACTTTTAAAAGAGAACGCTTTTTGCTGATGTTCTTTAGAGGGAGGCCGTTAATAAATTTTGTCACTAACACGTTTTGAAAACCAGGAGGGCATGGCCCTGTTTGGGTCATAATTCTGCTTTCTATTACAGGAATGGCATAACCATCCGTCCACCATTGGTAGGCATCCATGTTGGTAATACATGCAGATGATCCAATTTGTCTGTCAGACCAGGTACGCCTGGCTCTAACCAATATGGCGTTTTCAAAGACTGTTTTATTAGGCATCGTGAGCTTACCACTCGCAATTCCCTCAGTGATAGCTCTATCATCTCGAATTAAATAGGGAGGTCCGTTAACCACAGTGAAGGGATTTTCATTTTTACGTTCTTCGTGTTTATCACCAACACCAAAAGGGTATGGCATTACTGTTAAAGACTCTTCGTAAATAGACGAAAGAACAGTTTTTTCTCCGTGGAAAGTAAAACCATCATCCCGGTAACCCAACATAAACTCTCCATCATCTTCATATTTGACGTGTGTAGCATTAGGATAATCCGCGGACGAGGGATTTGAATAAATGGGTGCTATTTCTATCGGCGTCCATTGGATTAATCCGGTTAAACCTGAAAAATCCCAGTCCCCTGAGCGTTTAAAAGCCAATGTGTCGTTCTTGACTTCTATAGTATATCCAACTCCTTTTTCTGGGATGGCTGGCTTCTGAATCGTTTGGGCGTTTGTTGTACCAAGGAAAGATGCACTCAATCCTAAAAGTAAATAGATATTGATAATACGCATAAACGAAGATTAATTTTTTTTTGCAAAAAATCATTATCAATCATTTGGGAAATAAAAATAATCATGGTAATCCTCATCTAGGTTACTTCTATGAATAGCGTTTAAGCACAAAATCATAGTTGTCATGTAAATGTCAAATTTCGTGGGATAATAAAAATTCAACATTCCTCAGAATCCCCTGATAGAATCAAATTTTTGTCACAAACCATTGAAATCTATACTGCTATACTGTAGGAAATGACGTGGATCGTATTGGATTAACGATTGACATGTATTAAGTTGCTAATCTCTTAGAGAAATCTTTAAGCATAAATAGATTGGAACTTTTAAATTAAACACATGAAATATTATTTTAAAACATTGCTTTTTGCACTCATTCTAATAGGAACGAGCTGTCAAAATCAAACAGAACAAAAAACACATTTCGCTGGAAAAGGGGGAAATGGTCACTGGCAGATTGGTTCAGATGAAGACGCCAACGTGTGGGAGTCATTCACACGAGCTCTCGCGAGTAAGAACATGAAAATGCTTGATTCAATCGTGGACGATTCCGTTTTCATTGAGGATTACAGTGGTTGGACCATGACAGGGAAAAAAGAATTCATGGGGAGCGTAAACCAAATGTTATCAAATCAAAATAATTATATGTCATTTGATATTAATTGGATTATTCCGACCCAATGGGTTGACTCTGCCGGAAATAGGCCTGAGGATGCCAATGGGGGATGGTTGATTTCTGGATTCAATTATACCTATAATAGTGGGGATACCTTACTTTATGAAGATGAAGAAGCCAATATTCATGTTAAGAATGGTAAGATTGATTTTATTCGGTTTTACAATTTCAGGAATAAGCGAAGTGCTCTAGTTGAAAAATCTTTCTCTATTGATATGTCAGAATACTCAGAAGAATTCAAAACGGTTAATCTCAGTGGTAACTTTAACAATTGGTGCGGGGATTGCGCCTTATTGACAGATAAAGATGGCGATGGGATTTATACGGGAACAACGAAAGTGACAGAAGGTGAGATAGAATTTAAATTCTCTTTGGATAATTGGGGAGTACAGGAGGAATTTGAGGCAGGGTCGAATGGAACCAAGACCACAGGTAAATATACAAACCGGGTTTTAACGATCGATAACCAATCTGATGATCCATATCAATTCAAATTCAATCAAACAGAAAAATAAATAATTATACAACATGAAAAACAAGTATTATTTTTTTATCATCGGATTAATACTATTTACACAATGTAAAAAAGAAGAATCCAATGATCCAGCACCAGTAGTAAAACAGTTGGTTAAAGATTTATCTGGAACTTATATTGGTGAAGGGTATTATTACATTTATGACGAAAAAGATCGCAAGATCGGTTATAGTAATTGGATTGATACTTTTCTTGTTGCAAGATTTATCTCTGCTCTTGATGATACAACTTATCTTGCTCAGAAACCAAACGGTACTTGGTCTAAAACTTTAAATTCCGAAGGTAAAGTGACTTGGAGTAATTCTTGGTTCAGGGATGGAAATGATTGGTCTGACTCTCATTCTTGGGAAATTAGAAATGACTCTTTAATACGAACCTGGTACACAAAAGAAGAAAAACCCGATGGTACATCCAAGACATATGATTGTTTAAGTATTTGTGTGAAACAATAATAGAACACATTCTCTTGGAGGAAATTTCAAAAAACCGGCTGGTATCCCAACCGGTTTTTTATTGATTAGAAACAGATTTAGAATAATTTCTGGATTTTACGCCAATCTGTGATGTTGAAATTTTGAGGAAACGGATTTCCTTACCCATCTTTATTAAATCCATCTTGACAAATAAAGATACCTTTTGGGTAAATATCCCCGGCGGCTTTTGAAACAACATCGATACCTGGGATTTCCTCAGAACAATCGATAGTTGATGTTTGAGATTGACAATGTCTAGTAACTGATTAAAAAAACTAGAAACTATAAACTTGAAACCATTAACAGGAAGTTTTGTTTATTCTATATGCGCCTTGCGATGTATATTGTTGTTTTCATTGCCGTTATCATATTCGGTTTAGTTATGTATTCCTTTACGTTTAAAGATATTGAGACACCCAAATACCAGGTGTTAAAAACCTTTGGTAAGGTAGAAATTAGAAAATACCCTAATCTTATATTGGCTCAGACTAAACTTGGTTCTTCAGAGTATAAAAGCTCGGGTAATAATGGATTTCGGACGGTGGCTAATTATATTTTTGGTGGGAATAGTAAGCAGCAAAAAATAGCCATGACAGCTCCTGTGATTATGAATATGGGGGACTCCGCGAGCATGTCATTTGTAATGCCGGCTGAATATGAAATGGATGATCTTCCAAAACCTGCATCCGATCAGGTACAAATCCAAGAGCAGGAATCCAAAACGTTGGCGGTATTGAGATTTGGAGGGTACTCGGATGACGAAAAAATCAGGAAGTATGCAGAGCGCCTCGAAGAAGTACTCAATGAAAATAATATTAAAGTGAAAGGTTCACTGTTATATATGGGATATAATGCCCCATGGGATGTGGTTAAACGCAGAAACGAAGTGGCCTTCGAGGTATCTGGTTACTAATTATTGGTCGCTTATCGCTGTAAAGTTCTTAGCTCTCAATTTTAAGCAAATGCATCGACTTAAAACCTACGACTTTAAAAGAGATACCTCATTTTCAAAAAAATATTCTTGCATACTCGTTCTAGATTCATACCTTTGAATCAATTAATAAAATCAACTCATTGCTCGGGAATACGAGCCAAAATGATCCCTAAGTAAATCTCTAATAACTCTGCCTAATTCTCCCCGATAAAAATAATGGGGATGTAGGATTACTATATCATATAATTTAATACCAATGAAAACAGGAACAGTAAAGTTTTTCAACAATGAAAAAGGTTACGGATTCATCAAGGATGATGAGTCAGGTAAGGACGTATTCGTTCACAAAACAGGTCTAATTGATGACATCAATGAAGACGATCAAGTAACCTTTGAAGAAGAAGAAGGAAAAAGAGGCATCAATGCCGTAAACGTTAAAATATCGTAAGCTTTTATCCGGTGGTATGTCCACCACAATGATGTTACAAGCCCTGCGAAAGTGGGGCTTTTTTTAGTTTCTGGTTACTAGTTCCAGGTGACTGGTTCCAGGTTACGAGTTATTTAGTCTAAACCTTTATAAACGCTTATAAACCATAGCGACTACTAATAAAAGAGTATTATTCTTTTTCATATTTGTAAAGCTCATCGTCACCCTCATACTTAAACCAAAGCTCAGAGTTGGTTAATCGGTGTATGCTAAAAGTAGCCTGATCAACAGGACCCCATATTAACTTTACTTGTTTTTTATCGTCTGCCCATTCCCAGGTTCCATTTGAAAAGTAATTTTTTACTTCACCCCTCAAAGTATAAGATCC
>JADHMR010000043.1 GCA_016779945.1 Bacteroidia bacterium
CCATTACCTAACCTCAACCTGACTCCACTTACCCCTAACCGTTTGTGTGAAACAGCTGCTGATGTTGCTCTTAACGCTACTCCTGCTGGTGGTTCTTGGTCTAGTAATGACCCTACGGCTATTGTTGGTGGTAATAATTTTAGCCCCGGTTCTGCTTCTATTGTTGGTAACGGAGATGTCATTAAACTTTACTACGATTACACCGATGCTGCTACTGGTTGTAGCAATAACGATTCAATCGAGGCTCTTGTGGATCCTAAACCCACCATTTCTCTCCCTACTAACGCAGTATACTGCCGTAATCAAGGTGAAATGTCGATGCCTCTTACCCTTCCTATTTCTGCTACCAATAACTCCAGCCTAATCTGGATTCCTACAGATATATACGGCAATAGAGATCGTATCAATGCAGGGGCTATTGATAATATTCAAGGTGAAGGAACCATTACTCTTGCCCTACAAAATCAAAAAGCGGATACCTTCAGAATTGGAGCAAATGCCGGTGGCCTTGCCTCTTGTTCGGACGTAAACGGCTCTTTTGAAATTATCATTAACCCTATCCCAGATGCCTCTATTACCAATAGTAATCCCGAAGATTGTAATCCAGTAACTACCGATCTTGGAGTGGTAATCGACAATCAAATTGATCCTGCTACAGCGACTTTCTCGTGGAACCTTGGTAATGGAAATAACGCTAACGGTGCTTCCAATACTGTTACTTACACGGATGATGGTCAAGCTAATATCGCTCTGGTTATTACCTCTGATAAAGGTTGTGATACTACTATTACTAGTTCAGTTCTCATCAACCCGATTCCGGTTGCTAGTTTTGTTCCTAATCCTAATAATTACACCACAGCTGCTCTGCCTCGTTTCATCTTTACCAATACCAGTACTGTTGATCCTGTTAACGGTAGTGCTATTGACCAATTCGATTGGGACTTCGGAGATCTTAATGCATCAGATGATGTTTCCTCTGAAGAAAACCCATCGCACTACTACCCTACTGATACCGCTGAATACTGCGTTAATCTTAAGGTTACCACCAACAAAGGATGTTCCGATGAGTTTAACTCTTGCGTGGTTATTGGTCCTGACTTGATCGTATTTATACCAAATGCATTCACCCCAAATACTTCTGGTCCTAGTCAAAATGAAGGGTTCAAAGCAATTATCAGTGGTGAAAAAGCAATGGAACTTATTGTCTTTAATCGGTGGGGTGAAATAATGTTCATTACCAATGATGTCAATGAACGATGGGACGGTATGTTTAAAGGTGAACCTGCTCAACAAGATGTGTATGCTTACCAACTTAATGTTACCGCTCTAAATGATGAAGTATATAATTATACAGGCACCATTACGCTTATTCGATAAGTGAGGTGAACCTTAATTTATTATCAAAAAAAGGAAGTAACATGTTACTTCCTTTTTTTGATAATAATAACTAATAAGAAAAATTTGGTCTAATGAAAAAGAAAGACAACATACTTATTATAACTTCGCATTGGATTATTGAACCGTGAAAAACGAAAATTTATCAGAAAATAAAGAAATTGTAAATAAGTATCGACAACTACTAAGGGTGTCTAAGTGGTCTCGAGAAAAAGGTGATGTAAGGGTTATTCGAAAAGCATTTGAAATGGCTGTGGAATCTCATAGTCAGATGCGAAGAAAATCAGGAGAACCATATATCTATCATCCAATAGCAGTTGCAAGAATTGCAGCAGAAGAGATAGGGCTTGGAACCACATCCATAGTGTGTGCACTGTTGCATGATGTTGTGGAAGATACAGACGTTACCTTGGATGAAATACGATCAGAATTTGGCGAAAAGGAAGCAAATATCATTGATGGTCTAACTAAAATTTCAGGTGTTTATGATACAAACTCACCACAAGCAGAGAATTTTAGAAAAATGCTACTAACCATGGCTAATGATGTCCGGGTAATCCTTATCAAATTATGCGACCGACTACACAACATGAGAACGCTAGAACACATGAGTGACAAGGGTCAGCTTAAAATTGCATCTGAGACTAACTTTATATATGCACCATTAGCACACCGGCTTGGATTATATGCCATTAAGACTGAATTAGAAGACTTATCCTTAAAATACACTCAACCTGCTTTATATCAAGACTTAAAGCACCAGTTAAATGCAACAAAAGAGCAAAGAAATAGATACATAAGATCATTTATAAAGCCTATAAAAATTGAATTAGAAGAACTTGGTGTTAACTACGAAATAAAAGGGAGGCCAAAATCAATATACAGCATCTACTCCAAAATGATTTTAAAAAAATTGGAGTTTGAAGATGTGTATGACTTATTTGCCATTCGAATTATTTTGGATAGTGAACCAGAGGATGAGAAAATGGATTGCTGGAATGTATACTCCATTATCACTAGTATATTTAAGCCTAATCCTGAACGATTAAGAGATTGGATAAGTATACCGAAAAGTAATGGTTATGAGAGCTTACATACTACAGTAATGGGGCCAAGAGGACAATGGGTTGAGATTCAAATTCGAAGTAAGCGAATGGATGCTATTGCAGAAAAAGGCTACGCTGCCCACTGGAAATATAAACAACACGAAAACACAAAAGAATCTAGTAATAGCTTAGATAATTGGTTGAGACAAATCCGAGAAATTATTGAAAATCAAGAAAGCAATGCACTTGACTTTTTGGATGAATTCAAAATGAATTTGTATGCTAAAGAAGTCTTTGCATTTACACCTAAAGGTTTACTAAAAAAGCTACCCAAAGGTTCTACAACCCTTGATTTTGCATTTGATATTCATACTGAAGTGGGTGCAAAATGTCTTGGAGCTAAAGTTAATGGTAAATTGGTGCCCCTCAGTTATGAAATCCAAAATGGTGACCAAGTAGAAATACTTACATCTGCTAAACAGAAACCCAATAAAGATTGGTTAAGTTTTGTAAAAACCTCAAAAGCAAAAAATAAGATAAAGCAAAGTCTTAAAGATGAAAAAAGAGCAGTGGCGTCAATTGGTAAAGAATCTCTATCTAGAAAAATGAAAAATTCTGGTTTTGATTACACTACTCAAAACTTAAATAAGCTTGTCAGGTTTTTTGATGTTGAAGATGAACTTGAACTAAATTTCAAAATTGGTTCTGGAATACTTGACAAAGAGAAAATAAAACTCAACGAGATTTTAATTGAAACAAAATCAGTACATAAACCAGGAACAGCAAGACCAGTAGTAAAAAATATTAAAACAAACCCATCAAAAGAACTCATTATCGGTGATGCATCAATAAATTTTGATTATGTGCTAGCTGCCTGTTGCAACCCTATACCTGGGGACCAAGTTGTAGGTTTTATTACGGTTGGCGGTGAAGTAAAAATTCATCAGACTAACTGTAAAAATGCTCAAAATCTGATGTCAAAATATGGCTATCGTATCATCAAAGCAAGATGGGCAGACCAAGCAATATCGTCTGAATATTTTGAAGCCACCATCGAAATTACAGGGATTGATTCATTAGGTCTTGTGAGTAAAGTTACTGACATTATTTCCAAACAGTTGAAAGTAAACATGAAATCCATCAGTTTTGAATCTTTAGACGGAACTTTTGTAGGAAAACTAAGAGTAAATGTATCAGACAAATTTCACTTAGAGCAATTAATGAACGAATTAAGTGGCATAGACCAATATATCAAAGTAAACAGAGTAACTTTAGAACAGGACACTAACGAATAGAAATGGAAGAATTAGAAACCATAAAAGAAGATGTTAAACAACTCTTTACAGCCTACCTTGAAAAAAAAGGTCAACGTAGGACTCCAGAACGTTATGCTATTCTTGACGAAATCTACAGTAACAAAAAACACTTTGACGTAGATACATTATACATTCAAATGAAAAATAGAAATTATCACGTGAGCAGAGCCACTGTGTATAATACCCTTGATCTTTTGCAAGAATGCGGACTAGTAATTAAGCATCAATTTGGCCAGAATATGGCTCAATTTGAACAAGCTTACGGATACAAACAGCACGATCACATCATATGCAACACTTGTAGCAAGGTTATGGAATTTTGTGATCCTCGTATTCAACAAATTACTTCTAAAATGGCTGAACTACTAAATTTCGAAGTTTCAAGACATTCTCTATATTTATATGGAAACCCTCAAGTAGATAAACATGGACTATGCATGAACTGTGATAATCAAGTTAAAGTTGTAGATATAAAATAAATGGTAGACGTATTATTAGGACTCCAGTGGGGAGATGAAGGAAAAGGCAAAATCGCTGATTACCTCACACCACGATATGATGTAGTTGCTCGTTTTCAAGGCGGACCAAATGCTGGTCATTCACTTGAATTTAACGGCATGAAACACGTATTAAATACTATTCCGTCAGGAATATTTCATGAGAATTGTATTAATATTATAGGTAACGGAGTCGTGATTGATCCTGTATTATTCATGGCTGAAATAGATCGCACGGTTGCCGCTGGTGCTGATGTTATGAAAAACTTAAGAATTTCATACAAGGCTCATATCATTATGCCGACCCATAAAATACTTGATGCTGCAAGTGAATGGAGTAAAGGTGACAAAAAAATTGGGAGTACACTAAGGGGTATCGGACCAACTTATCGAGAAAAAATTGGTCGTGGAGGATTACGTATCGGTGAAATTTTTGCTCCTAACTTCGAACAAAATTATCACGAAAAGAAAAAAAGATCCCTTCAACTGGTTGAGCAATTTGGATTTACAGACTTTAATCTAGAAAGTATGGAAGAAGAATTTTTCACAGCTGTTGAACGACTACGAAAATTCAAATTTGTAAATAGTGAATACCTCATCAACGAACACATCACAAATAATGATAAAATTCTTGCTGAGGGAGCACAAGGGAGTATGCTTGATATTGACTTTGGGTCATATCCATTTGTTACTTCAAGTAATACCACTGTTGGTGGTGTATCCACTGGTCTGGGTATTGCACCCAAACATATCAATAAAGTAATTGGCATATTCAAGGCTTACTGTACTCGTGTAGGTGGTGGGCCATTCCCATCTGAGCTTGACAATGAGGTTGGTCAACGAATTCGTGATGTTGGCAATGAATATGGTGCCACTACTGGTCGGCCAAGAAGGACAGGCTGGTTGGATTTAGTAGCTTTAAAATATGCCATCATGCTTAACGGTGTAGATGAATTATGTATGATGAAAGCTGATTGTTTAAGTGGCTTCGACGAAGTGTTAGTTGGAACCAGTTATAAAGGTGATTTAATGGAAACGAATGAAGTACCATTTGATCTAAATGTAGATAATTTTAGGTCACTATACGAATCCCATCCTGGTTGGAAAGAAGATATCAAGCAGATTAAAGATCACAATTCACTGCCTCAAACTTTTAAGAATTACATTCAAAATATTGAGCAACAAATAAACACTCCAATCAGTATCATATCTGTAGGACCTGGAAGAGATCAAACAATTAAAAAATAATATGAACGCATTTATTTTCCCCGGACAAGGAGCCCAATTTGTAGGTATGGGGCTAGAACTATATAACACTAACAAAGACGCTAAACTTTTATTCGAGAAAGCCAATGAAGTTCTCGGATTTGACATTACAAAAGAAATGTTTGTAGGCACAGCGGAAGGCCTGAAACAAACCAAAATAACTCAACCCGCAGTATTTCTTCATTCCGTCATTTTAGCCAAAACACTCCCGAATTTCAAACCCGACATGGTCGCAGGTCACAGTTTGGGTGAGTTTTCTGCATTAGTTGCCAACGAGTCATTGAAGTTCGAGGATGGACTTAAGCTCGTATCACTTCGAGCAAAAGCTATGCAAAAAGCGTGTGAGATGAACCCAAGTACTATGGCTGCAATTATTGGTTTGGAAGATTCTGTAATTGAGGAAGTATGTAACAACATAGACGAAACTGTTGTTGCTGCCAACTATAATTGCCCGGGACAGTTGGTAATATCTGGCAGTAATGCGGGTATAGATAAGGCCTGTGAAATCTTAACTGAAAAAGGTGCTCGAAGAGCATTAAAACTTCCAGTAGGTGGTGCTTTTCACTCCCCTCTTATGGAACCAGCAAGAGAAGAATTAGCCAAAGCCATAGAAGCTACCTCTTTCAACTCACCAATTTGCCCGGTATATCAAAACGTAAGTACTACTGCCGAAACTGATATTAAACGTATAAAAGCTAATCTCATTGCTCAGTTAACAGCACCCGTAAAATGGACTCACTCCGTAGAAAATATGATTGCTGAAGGTGCTTCTAAATTTACTGAAGTAGGTCCTGGTAAAGCTCTTCAAGGTATGCTCATTAAAATCAATAAAGAAGTTGAACGTGCAGGGGTTAGTTAAACTCATTATTTAATCTTTTACTTCAGTTAATTTTAAGATGACCTATACTTATTCAACTAAGTTCTATGAAGAAAACTAGTGTTAAACGATGTTGAACAAAAAAAAATTAGAAAGAAGAGTGTGCGACTCTAAGCTGTAATATTTTTTCTTTATATTTAATAAAAAATTAATTAGATAAAAATATTATGAAAGTGAAAAATTTAAAATTAGCCTTATTTGCAGTTTCTTTGTTAGCTCTTACGTTACAAAGTTGTAAAGACGAAGATCCAGTTATTGGAAAAAAGAAATTAGTAGTTGAAAATAAGCAAAGAGCTACAGTTGCTTATGTTGGTGCTACATGGTGTCCTCCATGCGGAACTTACGGAGATCCAACTAAGTCATATATGACGAGTGCTCATGGTGACGATGTTGTAATATTAAATAGTCAGTCTGCTGATACAATTATTGCTTCAGGTAGTTTTGGGCATCTTTTTGGGAATGAATTTCAAAAATCAGTTGGAAGCACCTCCATCCCTCATGCTTATTGGCTAGGTGCAAATGTAGATATGGTGCACAGAGGTTTCTATACTGATCAAAATGCGAACAATGAGCACGCAAGTAGAGAAATTGATGCGATCATTAAGAATGATCCAAATGTTGGTGTTGCTGCCAAAGCGACACTTTCAGACGATGTAGTTACGGTAGAGACACTTTCTAAGTTTTATAAATCTTCAGATGTATCTCACTATATTGGAGTATATCTTCTTGAGGATAAGGTAGAAGCCAAACAATCAGGGGCTTTTTCAGATGCTCCCGGAGGGATTACCTCTCATGAGAATGTACTTCGTGCTGCAGCATATACCGATAATAATTTGGGAATACAGTCTGTAGGAGAATCATTTACTGAAAATCAGGAAGTACAAGGTAATTATTCAATCGAAATTCCAAGAACTGTATTAAATAATGACAATTTAAAGGTAGCTGTAGTTATATTCGAAAGCAACAAGCCTGACGGAGTTTCTAATTCTATCCTTGTAGATATAAACTAATAACACTATCTGTTTTATTGAAGTTATTTGATCTTTTAGTCATTTGAAAAATTAAATAACTTCAATTTAGACTATCTAATCTAGTCACAAAAAGGGCTATAGCTTATTTACACCACCTAGGGGTAAAATCAAATTAATAAAGACCCTCAAAATAAATATGTACTTATTACACGTTCTTCAGAACATATTTAATTTTTCACCTAAGTTTTAATCACACGCATTTAATTTGACTAATGCAAGTCAAAAAGTTCTGAGTTGCAAAAATGCATTAGGCATTAAGCTAGGTATTATTTCTAAATAGGAAATATGAATTAAATAAAAAATTGCGGGGAGTGTTCCATCAGGAACATGGAAAGTGCTATGTAATGACTGTTTTTTGCTAGCTTCCCGCTCTATTACTCTAAAAATACAAAAATCGTTTAATCAAACGTTAGTAACTCACGGAGCTAAAGCACAAACATCAAGACAACTATTTACTAATTTTATTTCCCCTCAAAGTCCTCATTAAAAATCTACTTTGTGCATTTTAATATCAGAAGTTTATTTACCATATATCATTTTGGTAATTACTCAACCGTCCATCTTTGCTTAACTTTTACTCTGTATTTGATTAAATAAATTGATCAAAAAATAAACTATATTTGCTTATAGTTTTTTTTACTATAAGTTATTTATATATTCGTCCATTGTAACCAAAAAATTTATGTTAAACAGAATTTTAAATCTTATTATAGCTACATGTCTGACACTAGTATCTTTCGGACAGATAGGGAATATATCTGGTGTCGTATCAGACAGTTTAGGTCAGAAAATAATGGGTGCAGCAATAGTTGTGAAAGGAACCAATTCAGGAAGTATTACAGATGAAAATGGTAATTACAGAATTGTTAATGTCAATCTTTCAAATGCTACTTTGGTTGCTTCTTACTCAGGTTATAAAACCAAAGAAATTAAGGTTAAAGGTCGAAATACTGTAAACATTATGCTCTCTGACGCTTCTCTTGGTTTGGGTCAAGTTATGGTAGTTGGTTATGGTACAGCTACAAAAAAAGAATTTACAGGTGCCAGTGCCAACGTTATTGGAGAAGACCTACAACGATTAAATATTCCAAGAATTGATCAGGCATTACAAGGTCAAATATCAGGAGTAAATATTAATACAAACTCTGGCTCACCAGGAGGTTCTTCGAGTATTCGAATTCGTGGTCTTTCCACATTCGGAGATAATGATCCTCTAATTTTGGTGGATGGAGTTGTATATGATTCTGAAGGATTAAACGCACTTAACCCAAACGATATTGAGTCTGTAAATGTATTGAAAGATGCAACTGCAGGTATCTACGGGGTAAGAGCTGCCAATGGAGTTATTTTAATTGAAACCAAAAAAGGTAGAAGAAACGTTAAGCCAAAAATTGAACTAAGTGCATACACTGGTATTCAGCAAGCTACCAAAAAACTCAATTTATTAAACGCCCGAGAATATGCAGTGTTAAAAAATGAGATGTTTGCGAATGGCAACAATACGCTTCCTTTTGCAAATACAAATCTTGGAGAAGGAACAGACTGGCAAGAGGCTGTATTTCAAGATGCTCGAGTTCAAAATTATAACGTAACTGTAACTGGTGGTACCGAAAAAACCACCTACTCTATTGGTGGAAGTTATTTTTCACAAGATGGAATTGTGGGTTTGGATAAATCTAATTTCACACGTTTTAATGGTCGTGTGAATTTGAATACTGAAATGAGCGATAGGCTAAGACTTTCTAGTGTTTTTCTATACACTAACGAGGAGCGGCAAACTCTTCCTGAAAATGGAATAGGCTCTGTGCTATACAATACAATTAATGCATTTCCTACAGATCCGATTAGAGACGAAGACGGCCAATTCACCTATTTAGAAGAAGTAAACGATATTATTAACCCCATTGCCCAAATACAAAACACCTATAACACTTCTTGGGTGAATAAACTTGTAGGTAAAGAAGAAATAGCATTTGATATTACCGATAATTTAACCTTTACTAATAGATTTAATTACAATTATGCCATAGTGGATAATAAGGTATTTTCTCCTCTGGTATGGTATGGTCCAGGAAAAGCTCAAAATAATGCAATAAATGCAGAATTAGACCCTACTTTAGTTGAGATTGCTCCAGGAAGCACTGTAGAAAGGGGTGCCAGTGTATATGAGGGTAGGTCTACTTACAGCGATATTAACTTTGAGAGTTATGTAAATCACCAAGTTAAATTCAATGACGTACATATCTTAAAAACAACTGCTGGTGTATCAATATTCAGCAGAAACGGAAAAGAACTTGGTGGGACAGCTTATAATATCCCAAATAACTCACTTGATTATGCAGACATATCAGCAAATCTAGCTCCTGGTGGTTTCTTGAACAATACCAACTCATTCCAATTCCAAGAACGACTAGTTTCGGCTTTCTTTAGAGCACAATATAAATATTGTTCAAAATATAATGGATCCTTGATCGTAAGACGCGATGGTTCATCCAAATTTGGACCCAATAACCGATTTGGTATCTTCCCTACGGTTTCTGGTTCCTGGTTATTATCTGAAGAAGATTTCTATAATATTGACCGAATTAAGTTTTTTAAACTTAGAGTAAGTTATGGAGTCAGTGGAAATGACCAGATTGATAATTTTGCGTATAGAGGCTTATTGAACGGAGAAGGTGTTTATGTTTTTGACGACATCATTACTACAGGTGCTGCAATTGGTAGAGCTGCAAATCCTGATTTGAAGTGGGAAACAACACGCCAATTTAATATTGGTGCAGATTTAAAAATTCTTCACACATTTGATCTAACGCTTAATTACTTTATTAAAAATACAAAAGATTTGTTGTTCCAACCTGATGTATCAGGAGTGTTAGGAACTGCAGGTGCTGGTAGCTACCCTCCCATTATTAACGCTGGGGACGTATCTAATAAAGGTCTAGAAATTGAACTTGGATATTCCATGAAACCAGGTAAAAAGTTTAATCTAAGTACAAATATCAACGCTACATTTATCAAAAATGAAGTAGTTAAAATACCAACAGGGATAGACTTTCTACCGGGGGCGTACTTTGGAGTTGGAGATAATATAGCTACACGATTTGAACGAGGATTCCCAATCGGCTATTTCATCGGTTATGAAACTGACGGTATTTTCCAAACTCAGGAGGAAATAGATAACTCACCTATTACACAAGAAGGTGCTGTTCCTGGAGATTTAAGATTTGTTGATCAAGATGGTGACGGAAAAATTAGCTTCAATGATGATTCAGACAAAACAATGATTGGTACACCAATACCTAAGATAACATTAGGGTATAATATCAATATCAGCTACGAAGGATTTGATTTATCTGCGAATTTCTTCGCTGCAATAGGACAAGATATTGTTCGTAACTATGAACGTCAGCAACCTTTTGCAAACCAACTCAACTATAACTTAGATCGATGGACTGGACAAAATTCAACCAATACCAACCCAAGATTAACAACTGATTTAAATAGAAATACTATTTTTTCTGATTATTTTGTTGAAGACGGATCGTTTTTAAGATTAAAGAATCTTCAACTTGGTTATACCTTTAATCCAAAATTAACGCAGCGAGTAAAAATTAATTCAACTCGAATTTATGTTGCAGCTAATAACTTACTAACGTTAACTAAATACAGAGGTTATGATCCTGACATCGGGTCTTCTAGTGGCCCTTTAGCTTCAGGTATAGATTATGGTTTCTATCCACAAGCAAGAACAATAATGGCAGGTATTTCACTTAAATTTTAACATTGACACTCATGACAAAAAAAATAAAAATAATCATCCTTATGCTTCTCGTGTTACCATCGATGTTTAGCTGTAAGAAATTTCTAGATATTGACCCTTTGTTTACTCAAGATGCAGAAAATTTCTTTGAAACACCTAATGATTATCAAAGAGCATTAACTGGTGCTTATGACTTACTTCAATCTTCATTTATGACAGTATGGGTAGGGGAAATTGCTTCTGACAATTCAATTGCAGGTGGTGAAAGTGTTAATGACACTGAAGGACTTCATGAAATTGAAGCAATGGCCCATGATGCTGTAAATAACGAACTTAGAAGCATATTTAGATGGAATTATGCTGGTGTTACTCGTGCTAATTATCTACTTGAAAATAAAAATAATATTGATTTTGAAGGAAAAGATAAAATTATAGCTGAAGCAACATTTTTGCGTGCATACTATTACTTTGAATTAGTTAAATATTTTGGGGATGTTCCTCTAGTCGTTGATAAAAGATTAGGAGCAGACGAAGTAACCAAAATTGATAGGACACCGAGAAGTGAGGTATTTGCTCAAATTGAGCAAGATCTCATTTTTGCAGCAGCTGGATTAGATTGGAATGACCCTGTCAAAGGTAGAGTAACCAAAGGTGCATGTTTGAGTCTTCTTGGTAAAGCATACTTATACCAAAACAAATTTGATCAAGCTGCATCAACACTAGATCAAGTTATTGACCAAAACCAATATGAACTAATAAGTGAATACAACGATTTATTTAAAGTGAATAATGAAGGTCACTCAGAGTCTGTTTTTGATGTTCAATATTCTGGTGCAGAAGGTGGAGGATATGGCTGCCTTATTTGCTTAGAAGGTAATGCTGCTCCAGGTTTTCAAGGAATACGCCAATATAGCGGCCCTATTTACGGAGACGGTAATAGCTATAATCTCCCGACTCAAGATTTATATGACGCATTTGATGCAACTGATATTCGCAGAGATGCAACAGTATTAGATATTGATGCATTTATCGCTGATCAATCAAACTCCTCTGATATTACTTACGCTATTGGTGGCGGAGGACATACTGGTTTTTACAATAATAAATACATTAAAAGGCAAGGTGAAATAGGTTTGCCCGATAATGATCTAACAAGCCCTGTAAATTATGTTGTAATACGATATGCTGATGTTCTTTTAATGGCTGCCGAGTCACATAACAGAGCTTCAACTCCAGACGATTCGAAAGCTCAAGATTACCTCAATCAGGTTAGAAATCGAGTAAATATGTCTCCAATAAATGCTACTGGCAATGCACTAACTGAAGCTATTTGGGCTGAAAGAAGACTAGAACTTTCAGGAGAAGGCCACCGATTCTTTGATCTTGTCAGAACAGCCAAAGCTGCTGATGAAATCAATGGATTTGTTCCCGGCAAACACGAATTATTCCCAATTCCGCAAGTTGAAATTGATTTAGCAGGAGGAAATTGGTCACAAAATAACAACTACTAAAAAGACATTTACACATGAAGAAAATATCACTATTTATATTATCGTTAACTGTTGTTCTTGGGTTATCAAACTGTGAAGAAGAAACATTTACCCTTGGAGAAGGTCCAAGAGAGGTTGACGCAGCATTCACATTCCAACCATCTGCAGATAATTACAATATCATAAACTTCACTGCAAATAATCCAAATCTCAATGCAAAATGGGACTTTGGCAATGGGACTAAAGGCGAAGGAACTAATGCAACTGCCTCATATCCCAATAAAGGCACTTACACAGTTACACTAACTGTACTAAATTCTGGAGGTAGTGCAAGCTCATCTCAAGAAATAACGATTGCAGAAGATGACTTAACATTATTAAGTAGCCCATTATTTACATTGCTTACTGGTGGTATAGATGGACCTGGTTCAAAAACTTGGGTTATGGATTCAACTGAAGCAGGACATTTCGGTGTAGGACCAAATCCCAGTTCTAGTCAAGGTGATGTACCTGAATATTTCTCTGCAGATCCATTGATAAAAGCTGGTGTAGGAATGTATGATGATAGATATGTTTTTAAATTAAGTGGATTCAAGTTTGATCAAATTACAAATGGAAGCGTATATGTCAATCTTAATGATGACGGTAGTCCCGGTGCAGAAGCTGATTTCTCAGGAGGATACGAAAATCAGGGAGATTTTACTGCATTCTTTGAAGATCAACTAGGCGAGCAATGGACCATTAAAGAAAATGAAGAGGATACAACACTTACTGTTTCTGGAAAATCATTTATTGGTTTTTACTGCGGTACACGTACATTTAAAATACTTAAGTTAACTGAGAATGAACTTTCGCTAAGAGTTGCCGATGCTCACAATCCACTTGCGTGGTATTTTAGACTTGTCCCAGTTGAATAATCACAATACACACCACTAAGTTTACGTTATACATAACTGTCACATAAAACCATATGAACAAACAGATTTTAGCCTACTTAATTGTATTTTTAACTTTGACTTCATGCGATGATAAACCAGTTGAAAAAGTAGTTCTTCCTACTAATCTTCAAACTGTGATTATTCAATCTGCATCAGAAGAAGGGTTAGTAAATGTGACTGCTACAGCATACGACGAAAACTACTTCACTATATATTTTGAAGATGGTGAAGAGACTGAGAAAGTGGAAAATATAGAAGGTAAAGCAAGTCACACATACATTAACCCCGGTACATACACTATTCGTACTAGAGCACATGTTACACCCAATGAATACATTCAAAAAATAGATACTGTTATAATTGATATGGAATCAAAAGACGAAAACGGTATCCCCCTTCATGGATATACTACACCGGAGACATACGATGGATACAATCTTGTGTGGAGCGACGAGTTTGATGGAAATAAACTAAATGAAAGTGACTGGAATTTTAAAATAGGGACTGGTAGTAATGGTTGGGGTAATAATGAATCTCAATATTATTTAAAAGAAAACACTACAGTTAAAGATGGCTTCCTGACCATAACAGCCCGACAACAAATTTATAATACAAGTAATTACACCTCCTCACGTATTACTACACAGAACAAACGCTCATTTAAATATGGAAGAATAGATATTCGTGCAGCACTTCCTAAAGGTCAAGGATTATGGCCAGCTCTATGGCTACTAGGTGATAATATAACATCTATATCTTGGCCTGCATGTGGCGAAATTGATATCATGGAACTTGTTGGTGGTACAAAACCAGGAAATTCTGATCGAGTAGTGCATGGAACTTTACATTGGGAGCACAATGGGAATCATGCAGAATATGGAAATGGACATACCCTTTCCAGTGGAGATTTCTCCGAAGAATTTCATGTATTCTCAATTATTTGGGACAATAAATATATCCGTTGGTATCGTGATGACATTCTATTTTCAACTGTTGATATTTCAGGTTTATCCGCATTTCACGAAAAATTCTTTGCTATTTTCAATGTTGCCGTTGGAGGTAATTGGCCAGGATACCCTGATGCAACTTCTAAATTCCCACAGAAAATGCATGTAGATTACATTCGTGTATTTCAAGAAAAGTAAAGAGAAAATCTTAGAGGGTAATATTTTCAGTTAATCCTCCTATACTTATTATATAATCACCTGGTTCGGTAACCCACTGATTATTACTATTAACAAAGGCAAGCTCATCTGTATCAATAACGAATTCAAATGCTAGAGTCTCGCCTGCTTTTATCATCTGTTTATTAAATGCTCTAAGTCTCTTTACGGACGGAGTTATGCTTGCATATAGATCTGAAAGAAAAACAAGGACAGACTCCTTACCATCACGATTACCTTTATTTGTAACATTTACAGAAATACGAATTGATTCATTGTCATCCATTTTGTTTGCTTTTAGATCTGAATACTCAAAATTAGTGTAACTCAAACCATGACCAAACTCAAACTGTGACTCAAAAGCCCCTGATCCAAAATCTACATTTAGTTGATCGGTATACTTATGGTCATACAATATCAAAGAATTTGTATATTTAGGATATGTAACTGGTAATTTACCACTTGGATTAATTTCCCCAGATATTACATCAGCTAGAGCATCCGAACCATTTTCTGAAGGCTGATAAGCTAAAACTATAGATTCACACAGAGGCTCAATTTCACGAATAACTCGAGCTCTATTTTCAACTAAAACTAATACAATTGGCTTTCCTAATTTTGCTAATCCTTTAACATATTCTATCTGGGCCTCCTCAAGATTTAGAGAATGGATATCTCCTGGCTTTTCAGTAGAAGGATACTCACCCATACAGGCAATAATAACATCTGAGTTTCTTGCCATATTATACGCTTTTTTATCTTGAGTTAGTTTGTTAATTTCACAACCTTGTTCAAAAGATACTTCAGTAAAATTTGCTTGTATTGCATCTAATATAGTATGCTTACTTGTGTCATCCCACTGCTCATCTGTACCTTGCCATGTTCTACCCCATGAACCATTGATCATGGTCAGAGAATTAGCCATTGGCCCAGTTACAAAAACTTTCTTGTCTTGAGAAATCGGTAGAGCACCATTCACATTCTTTAATAATGTGATCGCTTCTCCTGCAATTTGATAACTGTGGTTTATAAAACTATCTGAGGCCACTAGCGGGTATTCATAATTATCTGGAGTAAAAGGGTCTCCAAATAAACCTAAACGTTGCTTCATCACTAAAATTCTTCTAACTGACTCATCAATCCTTGACATAGGAACTTCACCTTCATTAACTAGTTCCAATAATAAGTCAGAAAATTTGTAATCATTTGGAACCATACTCATATCAATTCCTGCATTAATCGCCATTTTAACTGCATCTTTTAAAGTTGGAGCAATCTTGTGAAATTGATGAAGTTTAATGATGTCCTCCCAGTCCGTTACTGCAACTCCATCAAACTCAAGTTCTGTTCGCAATAAGTCAGTCAAAATACGTTTATCAGCATGAACGGGTATTCCATTGATATCACCTGAGTTAATCATTACACTCAATGAACCTGCATCAACTGCAGCCTCAAAAGTGGGTAAAAAATACTCCCTCAATTGAGTTTCAGGAATATATGCTGTTGTTCTATCCTTACCCGTAAATGACCAGCTGTAACCCAAGAAATGTTTCATACAGCTAGCTACTCGATATGGGTCTGAAGCATCATCGCCTTGATATCCCTCAATAGTGGCAACACCCATTCTTTTACAGAGATAAACATCTTCACCGTAGGTTTCGAAAACTCTACTCCAAAGGGGCTGACGAGCCACATCTAAAACAGGAGAAAAATTCCATGGAATTCCTGATGCACGAGTTTCATATGCTGTCATAGCAGCGGCTTTTCTTGCCATATCAGGGTTAAAAGTTGCTGCTTGAGCTAATGGCTGGGGAAATAATGTTCCTCCCAATAGGTAATTTGCTCCATGAATAGCATCTATACCATAAATTATAGGTACTCCATGGTTGGTCTCAGTTGTTGCAATATTTTGCACAGTACTGATGATTTCATTCCAATGTTCTAACGTGTAAGCATGACCCCCAACATTTAATATACTCCCAATTCCATAGTCAACAATCGCTTTTCGAAGCTTAGCTGAATCCAATTCATGGGGTTCTTTTAAATCAAACACCTCACCTACTGAGATTACATCTAGATTCAATTGTGTCATCTGGCCAACTTTTTCCTTGACAGACATTTTACTTAATATCAAATCAATATCTACAGAAGTTTCTTTCTGATTTTTAGACTGATTACATGCAACTAAAAATGTGACTACAATAAAAAGGTACAAATAATTTGAAAATGATTTCATTAAAGTATATATTTTGATTATGAAAAGTATATAAAACTTGAGATTACAATAACACAAATGGTAATACCCGTCACTAACGCATATTTCCATGGTTGAATATCAACTTGCTCAGTATATTTTTGGTTATACTCTTCCTCACGTGGATATAGTTTACCAATGACAAGCATGATAATTACATTTAATAAGAATAAAATAGCCATCACATGTAAAAAGTG
>JADHMR010000044.1 GCA_016779945.1 Bacteroidia bacterium
AATTTACAACTGTATTACAAAATCGATGATTTTACATATAAAAATATAACCAGCTCTATCATAGCTGACTCCCTAAAAATAAATCCTCATTGTTTTATATTTGCGAACCAAAATGAGCGATAAAAATCAAAAACAATTTAGATCTGGCTGCCCGGTGAGTTCATCTTTGGATTTAATTGGTGACAAATGGTCGTTGCTCATTATTCGAGATATGTTCTATTTTCATAAACGAACATTTAAAGAGTTTTCATCTTCCCCAGAAAAAATTTCAACTAATATTCTGTCTAATCGATTGAATCAATTGGAAAACATGAAAATAATCCAAAAAAATCAATTCAAGGATAACAAAAAGTCTTTTGCATACACTTTAACTGAAAGTGGACTTTGTTTAATACCTACTATTATTGAAATCTTAATCTGGGGAGACCACAACTTACAAGATCTTAACCCAGGTCTTTTTGATTTGGGGATATCTGATTTGAAGAATAATCAAGTTGCTAAAGAAAATTACATTTCTAAAATCAGGGAAAGTTACCTAAAAAAACTACCCCATTCGCTTGCTCCATTAACAAATTGAGTACTATTGCTTCTTATTAAATATTGAGTAAAAAAAATCTCTACCCCTCGAAAGAGATAGAGATTTAAAATTGAAAAATATACTATTATCCTTGTGGACTATTCCATACTTTCATTACAGATCGTAGGATAGTTGACGTGTTTTCTGTATTGCCAAATGATTTAAATAAGTTAGCAAAATTCGGGTTTGTGGACATGTCCTTCATGGTTTTCATATAATCAGCATAATCTTTATGACTTGCTAAAATCCAGTAGTTAGTTCCCCTGTCATCTCCAGCTAAATGTTGGTGTAAGCCTAATTCCATTTTATTTTCATCAAAGTATGGTTGCATTGTTTTTACGAAAGTGGCAAAACCATTTATCAATTCAGCCTGAGCATTATTCGGTACATTTAATGACCATATAACTTGAACACCATTCTGTGCCTCTGGAAAAGCAGTTGATTCTACAACAGGAGAACCAGAAAATGCTCGTTTTGGCATAATACCAAGACTGCCCAGCGTTGCTCCTAATTTTTGAGCGTCTGGGTTAGCCCAAAATACCATTGGATTTAAAAAATCACTCATCATTTTTGCATCGTTCGTTAAAAATGACATATGGTGAGTACATTCTGATTGATTTCCCAATGAATTTTCAGTTAAAAGTGCCATAGGCATATTTTTTGCCCCTTCTGATTGATAAAATTCATCAAATGCTTGCACAAATTTTTCAGTATTCTCAGGTGTGACAACTAACTCATAGTTTGCCCATGACCCTGATTGTGCATTGGCATTAAAAATAGTAAATACAGTAATTAGTAATAAGATTGTTTTTTTCATTGTGTAATGTTTTAATATTTTCAAATGTACTAATTACTTTCAAATTGCAAGTAAAGAGAATATTAAAAAATTGATAATTTTAAAATTTCATAAAAACCCTATTTAACAATACGTTTTAAGGAAAGTCGCTAAGCTTTAAAACTTAACCCTTCAGAGGCATATTTACTTTAATTGCATCAACTGTCAAATAGCTGATCCATTTTTTGAGCGAGTTTAAAGTCTTTTTCAGTAATTCCATCGGCATCGTGAGTACACAAGTTTACAATAACTTGATTGTATACATTTTCCCAATTGGGATGATGATTTTGTTTTTCAGCGATAATAGCAACAGAAGTCATAAATGAAAACGCCTCAATAAAATCATCAAATACAAATTTTCTTTGAATGACCTCATTCATCAAAACCCACTCGCTATGAATACGTTTCAAATTATCCTCTATTTCGGTTATGCTTAATTTTTTCATTAATTTTAGATTATGTGATATTGCTCTGTAAATATCGATTTAGCTTCGAGTAATCGCTGTATGAATGGGCTGTCTTTTTTGCGATGCACCAAAGTCTTAATTTTTAAATATGATGTATTTTCAAAAATAGAGATTATACGCCCAGATTTATAGATCGTTAAATGATGAAAAGGTATTGGCCAAATGAAACTGCTGCTATTTTTTCTAAAATGAATAATCACTCCTTTGGGACGAAGTTCTAAGTTACATTTCCGATTATAGTCAATATCATTAAAATCAATATCAAAATCAGGACTACAAGCAGATATCACAAATGGTTCAGAACCTATACTTCCATTTTTTATTTTATGTAAAAGCCCAAATTGTTGCCCCACTAAATCATCCACTGCTTTGTCAATATCTCGGTATGTCCGGGTGGTATTATATATCATTCTTAATGATTCTAATAAAAAAACATAATTTGGAATGTAAAGGTTTGGAAGTTTGAATATGTTTAATTGGCTTTATACCAGTTTATAGATTTACTGAACATTCTTTATAAAGACTGTATCATTTTTCTTATCCCCTTTAATCTTTAAGTTGTCAAATTTCAAACCTTTAGCATCATCAACAACCACAGCTGGTCTGTAATCTGCTTTTTTTACCCGTATAGTAACATTTTTCATTTTCAAACCTTCAACATGTCTGACATAAAATCCCCAAGCAGGTAGTTCACCAAACATTGAAAATTCTGGATATTTAGTAGGTAGTTCGGGTACATCTGATATTCTATTTAATGGTAAATTGGCATACGCTGCTTTTCCTCTTCCTGGATAAATAATAGAAATATCTTCAAGGAGGACAGACTCAATTGGGTGATCAACAATTCCGGTTATTGAGGATGGAAAAACATTATGAAAAAAAGGTAAAGACGGTCCACGAATAGTATATGCTTTATCTGGTCTATCAAACGGTACTTGAACTTTTATTTTTCGCAATACAATATTTCTAAGTTTGCCAGGATGCTTTGCCCCTCTTATTTGCCCAATTCTCATAAAAATAGCATTGCCTGTATTCGTAGCAGTTATATTTTCCACTAGAATATTCTCAACTATGCCCCCTTGCATTGCCTCAATGGCAATGGCAGATCTATACGTATCATATACTTTAATATTGCGTATTGAAATATTCCGCATGTGGCTTACACTTGATGTACCTAATTTTATGGCACTTGCACTAGATCTAACGCTACAATTACTAATTGTTATGCTATCACAAAACCGTTCGCGTGTCCAATCCTCAGATTTAATACAAATACCATCATCAGATGCATTGATATCACAGTCGGAAATCTGCACATTTTTACAATCAACAATATCAATACCATCATTATTCCAATAGGTATCACTGTCTACAGTAATATCTTGAATTTTTAGATGATTACACAATTCATACGTCTGTACCCAGCATGATGATTTTAATAGTGTAATCCCCTGAACAACACTATTTTGACATTCTAAAAATTCAATCAATAAAGGCCTAAGATAATATTTAGGGCGTTTTTCAATGAAATTATAATCCGCACTATCAATCTGACCTGCATGAAACAAACTATCAATTTTTAGAGCTAATTTATCACCCCTTCCATCGATGCATCCTTTCCCAATTAGGCTGACATTAGATGTTTTATGTGCAATAATCAAGGCTTTCCATTTACCAACTTTTTTGTAATCATCTGGATTTAAGCTTCCAATTAACTTCGCCCCTTTTTGAAAATAAACCTGAACATTTGATTTCAAAAAAATAGTGCCTGATATAAATTTACCTTTGGGGATAACAACCTTACCTCCACCAGCTTCCCATGCTTTATTTATTGCTAATTGAATACTCGAAGTATTATTTGTCAAACCATCACCTATTGCACCAAAATCAGTAATAAGATAATCTCTCGCACTTGCGTGAGTGATTGAAAAAATTAAAATCAATAGGGTGAAAATAAATTTCATGGACTTAATCAAATTGAGTTTGCAATATACGTTTGATTAGCGATTTATAAATTAATTTCATATTAGGTATTGCTTTATTATCTTGTTGACTTTTGTTAACTAATCTGCTAATTTGTATGTTCGTACCCGCTTCTTTTTTCAAATGAAATCATACTGTATATTATTGGCACTTATTTTTATTATTGTTGGATGCAATCATAATTCAACAACTATCCAAAAGCCTATTTGCAAAGCCCTTCTGGCTACCGATTTTAATAGTATGGATGAACTGAAATCAGTTGTGAATCTTAATTATATAAACCAAAGTGATGATTCATGCAAAGGAACAGTTCAAATTAGCTATACCAATCAAGGACAAACTATTTATTCTGAATTAAGTGATGGGATATCCGAAGGAGATATTATGAAGGCACATAAGGGTACTATTTTGGATAAGGTTTCATTGGCATTCAAAGCTCCTTATGCTGTAAAAATCAGGAATGAGCTAAGTAAAATATTTATGCTC
Source organism: Bacteroidia bacterium (assembly GCA_016779945.1). GTDB lineage: Bacteria > Bacteroidota > Bacteroidia > NS11-12g > UBA9320 > UBA9320. Next base: position 4,349 of record JADHMR010000044.1, read on the forward strand.
AGTAGAAGAAGACCCACAATTTTTGGTGAAAACGATGTTGCATTCTATGATTTAGCTCAAGCAAGTATGCGAAATATTTTAGTCACTAAAAATTCGTTTAAAACAGTGAGGGATAGTTTAGAAAAAGGATATATAAATACCTTCAATCATATTACAGCACAAGCACTAATTACGGCTATCTTTAATGAAGATGTAGCTTATTACATAGCCTCAGTACACGAACGTTTTCATATGCCACATTTAGTTTCTGGGAAATTTTCAACTATCGATTTAATCGACACTGTTAATTATCCTGTAGATAATTATATAGATATTGTAAACAATGAGATAGGACAAGAGTTGGGCAAATACCTAAAACACAAATACACCATTAATAAAAACACGGAATGGACAGCTGATTTTACGTGTAAATTTCTAAATGAAATCCACGACTATTATGCTGAATCCTTTGATATTCAGATTAAACCATACAAAATTAATGACCGTATAATTAGGCGTTTTAGCAAAAAAATAGAAGCCATTAATCATATGAATTCTTACCTACACATTAAATAAACTATGCGTAATAAAAAATGCTTTAAAGCTCCTAAAATATGGAGTTGTCTATTGATATTAGTTTGCTCTCAATTTATTGCTTGTGAAAATTCAACGCATTCAAAAATTCTAGACGCATCCGAGTATTATTCGTCTTCAAAACCTTTTACAAGATGGTGGTGGTTTGCAACCAAAATTAAAAAAGAAGATGTCAAACACCAACTAGATTGGGCAAAAAACAACAATTTTGGTGGGGTAGAAATTGCATGGGTGTATCCACTCTATCGCTATCAAAAAATGTATGCCCTTGCCTACGGAAGAAACTACCCGAAAGACAGCAGTGCTCAAGAATGGTTGGGAGAAGATTGGACAAAAATTGTTACCTACACAAAAAAATATGCCGACTCAATTGGTCTATCCTGTGATTTTACTTTTGGGAGTGCATGGCCAGTAGCTGACAAACACATTAGCAAAAAGAATAGAACTCAAATATTTGGGGATTCAACGTTTCAGCAACTTCTAACATTTTCTTGGGCTTGGCCTGATACCATGTATGTTATTGATCATCTAAAAAAAGCTGCATTTGAAGAATTTGCTGATCCATTCGTTAAGGCTATTAACCCCGCTTTGAAAGGATCAAAATCGGCCCTATTCACCGATTCTTGGGAAATTAAACTCAATTCAACCCAAAAAATTTGGACAAATGGTTTTGATTCAACCTTTAAAAAATATTTCGGATATGATATTCTTCCCTACATGATTCAAGGTATTGACTCATTTCCTGAGGTTCGTTATGATTACATGACGCATTTAGGAAAATACGTCACTGAAGGGTTTTATAAACCCTATGTAGAGAAATGTAACGATCTTGGTGCATGGTCTCGGGTACAATGTTTGGCATCTCCTACTGATGTAATGACTACTTATTCCTTGGTTGATATCCCTGAAACTGAAAGTATGCTTAATAATCCGAATTACTCAAGAATTGTTAGTTCATCAGCTTGCTTATCTAGCAAGCGACTTGTATCAAGCGAGACATTTACCTGCATGTATGGATTTCCGCACACCTATCTTCATAAAGAACAAACTGCAGACCTTAAAATAGTAGCAGATGCCATGTTTGCTCATGGTGTCAACCATCACGTATATCATGGTATGCCCTATAATCCAATCGGATCTGATACAAATACCTTTTTTGCAACTACTTATTTTGGTCCGAATGGAAGTCTAAGTGAGGAATTACCTGCATTTAATTCTTATATTGAAAAAGTGTCGAAACACCTACAAATCGGAAAGACATATAGTGATATAGCAGTTTACATACCGCACGAAGACGGAATAATGAAAGGAGCTTATCCTCCAGAGAGACAACGTGTATGGGTGTGGGGAGAATATGAGCTTCGTTATATTGATCCTCCTAAAGAGTTGGAGGGCTATCATCCACTCTGGATTAACAAACATTTTCTACAAAAAGCGAATTTTAAAAATGGAAAACTTGAAGTTGGTGACGCTTCATTTTCCTTGCTATACATTGACGTTCAATTTATGGATAATCAATCCCTCGATAGAATTCTTGAATTCGCAAAAAGTGGTTTGCCCGTTTGTATAAAAAATTTGCCTAGTGAACCCAGTAAAATTAAAGATAAAAGTTATCAAAAAAAGCTAAAAGAACTGCTAGCATTACCCCAAGTAAAACAACAATTTGATGAGGTTAAGAAAAACCCACCCATCTTACAAGCGGATAGTCTACCAAACTATTGGTGTAGAGTAGATCAAAAGGGTAATGCCTACATATTCCTTGCCCAATGGAAATCTAAAAATATCACCTACCCCATATATTCAGGTCAATCCTATTCAAGTAAAAATTTGTCCTTACCTTTAACCATTAATTACAATGGCAATCAAAGTAAAATTGATGTTTTATTTGAACCCTATCAGTCTGTTATGTTAAAAGTTTCTCCAGCTGGCAAAATCAAATTATTAGACATTTCGTTTCGCCCTAAAGATCCTGTTGTAAGACCTAGAGAAAAACAAAGAACCTATTTTTAAAATCACCACCATGAAAAAACAAAGTAGACGATATTTCATAAAAGATAAACTCTGGAAAGGGTTACTTTTATCTATTTTTAGTCCAATATCAACAATAGCTAATCATGATAATTTGTCTTTTCAAAATGCAGCTATTTACAATGAGAATGGATCTATAAATTGGAAGAATATAAAAGAACTATTTACACTAGCTAATACCCGAAAACACTTCAATACTGCAAGTATTGGTCCGTCACCAATCAGTGTTCAAGAAGCGACGATTGAATCAATCAAAAACATTAATAAATATGCTATTGAAAATCACAAAGCAGTAGAAAAATCAAGGATTAAACTGGCTAAATTCATTCACTCCAATCCAGAACAACTTGCCTTGATAAAAAATGCAACAGAAGGAATGAATATCATTGCTCGAAGCTTAAATCTAAAAGCGGGAGACGAAGTCATCCTAACTAGCGAAGAACACATTGGTGGATCAGCACCCTGGATTTCGCTTCAAAATGAAATCGGAATTAAGGTAACCGTAATTGATATTTTAGGTAAAGAAGAAAAGGTACTCGATTTATTGAAATCTACGATTACAAACCAAACGAAAGTCATTTCTATTTCTCATATCACATGTACCACCGGAACTATCCTACCCATTAAAGATATTATCCAATTATGCAAAAAACATCAAATCCAATCAGTTATTGATGGTACACAAGCTCTTGGTCAAATTTCAGTAGATATAGAAAAGCTGCAACCCGATTTTTATATTGCAAGTTGTCATAAATGGCTTTTTGGGCCAAAAGGAACAGGAATTCTGTATTTGAATAAAGATTTTTTAAATGATACTCCCCCATTATTCGCAGGTGCTTACACTGATCAAAAATTTGATCTCATCAAAGGAATATATACCTACAAAAAACACGCAAGTAGGTATGAATATGGAACTATTAATGCTCCTATTCTCACTGGATTGGAGGCATCGGTTACGTTTATTGATAACATTGGTATTAATCAAATCGAAGCTAGAGGAAGGCAATTAGCATCCCGATTTAGAACTAAAATTACGCCAAATCAGAAGATTACGATTTTAACATCTTCAGAACCCAGCGAATCTGCTTCTATGGTTACTTTTAAAATAAAAGATAAAAATAGTTCGGCTGTATGTGGTGAGTTGAGAAAAAATTATAACACCATTTTAAGATCTGTAACAGAAAATAATATGAATGCAATTCGTGCATCGTTTGCTATCTATATCGATGAACAGGAAGTAGACGAATTGGTTGATAAGGTTCTAACCATTGCAAATAGCTAGTGCATGAATAGTCCTAAAATATTGTTAAGCAATTAATGTTTGGAATTAAGTAATTTTGGATGGTGAAATTTAAACTTTTTTTGGTTTTATTTTTTTCAGTCAATTTTTGTTTTGCTCAAATAAATATTGGTTTTTTAGGTTTAGATTTTAATAAATCAAAACAAATCGATATCCTCAACGAACGAATTGATAGCTTGAATGCTGTCATATCTGACAATCGAAAAAGTCATACTAAAATAACTCGTGAGCTTGATTCAACTTTAAATACTACAACTCAAGAACTATTTGAGATAAAAAGTATTCTTAAAAATTATCAAGACACCGTAAAAGTTCTCAAAAAACAACTTTATGACATAACTACCCCTTCTGATTCCACGTTAATGAATGGTGAGTATAATAGCGATGTTGCATCAGAAAAATGGTCTGAAATGGATGTTTTTATTGAAAATTGGTCGACTACTAATTTGTTTCCTTATGTCTATACCAAGAATAATAAAATTCCAAATTCACTAAATATTCCCCTATTTAAATATGATTCTGGATTTGCAATACCTTTTGAGGGTAATGTTTTTTCTGGATTTGGTATGCGAAGAGGCAGAATGCACAAAGGCCTAGATATAAGGCTACAAAGGCATGATACCGTTAGAGCGTGTATGGCTGGAATCGTCAGATTTGCTAGCTACAATAGCGGTGGGTTTGGTAATATTATCATAATCCGACATTTGAATGGTCTTGAGACCTATTATGCTCACCTACAAAAAATGGTTGTAAAACCAAATGACATGATCCGAGCTGGAGATTTTATTGGAACTGGAGGTACTAGTGGAACAAAAAGGACAGGTCCGCATCTCCATTTCGAATGTAGATGGAAAGATTATCCTTTAGATCCAAGATTATTTATTGACTATACAAAATTTGAGTTAAAAAGAGATACGCTGCTTATTAGCCCAAAAGTTCTTAGGGCAAAACCCACTCCAACTCGAGGGAAGTACCATACCATCAAATCGGGTGATACCTTGTATGGATTAGCATTACGCTACAAAACAAGTGTTTCGAGATTGTGTAAACTCAACGGTCTCAAGAAAACATCCACCTTAAGAATTAATCAAAAGATTAGAATAAGGTAGGTTTAGCGTAACTCGCTAACAAAATCGAATACATGAAGTTTACCATTTAATATCACAAATCATTCATTCATGGTATCTTAAAGTAAGCACAAATTATTTTAGTATATTTTTGTTATACTGAGATGCTTACAATGTTAGAAAGATGGTTAATTAGTATATCGATTGTATTGATTTCAATCTTCTCTTCCATTGCACAATCTAAGCTCAATATTCAAGTTACTAATCCCACGCAAGTTGATCTTTGTATCGAATCTGATTATTTAGAAATTGAGGTAAGAAATACAACAACATCAATAGTTTCAGGCATAGAAACCCAAGTAAATTTTCCGAAAGGAATTACATACGTAAAAGGTAGTTTATCAGGTTCTGGCGTGAGTGAAAAAAGCACCCTTAATTTATCTAATCCTGTATTTAGTTTATCCAATATCGGAATTGCTCAATCTCGAATTATTAGGCTAAGAATGAATACGTCTTGCGATATTAGTTTGTTTTTAAATAATGGTGGTTTGGCCATTGTAAAAACAACTACCTTGTATAGCGGCGGGTCAGTTCAAAAAAATAGTAATGTTCTCAACATAAGACAACCCTCTTTAAGTATTCAAAATATTACCAATCAACTAAAAACAGCTGATTTAGGAGAAACCTATAATCGAGAGATCACAATAAAGAACAATGGTTTTGGTAAATTAAAGCAAATTACGTTCAATCGATTTTATAACAACGGACAAAAATTAATTAAACACAATGGAAGAAATAGTCTGAAAAGTGGCTTAAATACTGTAACTACACTTGACTCCAACGATTTCAAAACTATCGGTAACAATGATATTTACTTTGATTATAACGAAACCTATATTTTTAAGGATAGCATCGAAGTTGTTGGGTGTAATAATTTGAATGTTACATACACCTCCTCCTGGGGATGTGATAGTTCAATATGTAAATCCATTCAAAAATCAGCAAATACTTCTATTTCTAATAAACAACCAGATCTTGTATTCACGCCTATCTCTTCAACAAGTTCTTGTTTATCAGATAGTTATACTCATAATCAACAATTAATTATATACAATAAAGGTAATGATACTGCTCGATCAATCGATTTAGATATTTTTCAATCGTATGGAAATGGATATCATTCTAATATGATTTCTAAAATTTTGGATACTTCATTTACTTCGAAATCTTCTTTAACTGCAGCTTCAACCAAAATTAAGCCCTATAATTCAACGTCTACTAACACGAATGGAGTTTACGCCTGTCTTGGCACAAATGCTATCGGTCAAGTTTTCCTTAATCTTCAAGATATGGCCCCCGGAGATTCTCTCATATTAAATTGGAAGACAAAATCTTGTTGTCCGACTGTATGCAACACGGGTACTATTTACAATCAAAGATGGAAATTTAAGGCCAATTACAAAAATCAATGTAAAACACAAATCAACTATAATGAGCGATATGGCAGTTATGGTTCTGTTCAATCATTTAGGTTGAGTAAACTTATACCTACAGATATTGTGGATGGTCAAACGAAGCAACTCGAATTTACAGTCACTAATGGTAATCTTTTTTATCCTAGTGTTCGATCACAATTAATCATACAACTGAAATTGCCCAAGACCATAACACATTCATTGGCTGCTAACGATATTATATTTACACATCCAAATGGCTCATCTTGGTCCCCTTCTAATGTAACTCAACGTAATGACACTGTTTTTGCTAAATTTATTGGCACACCAAAAGTTACACTACCCAGGAGTGAGTTATTGATAAACATTAAGGGAAACTGCCAAAATAATTCTTCAAATAGCTCGGAAAATATTGCCATTAATTTAATGTATAATCCCGATACGACATGCTCATCGAGTTGTAATATACCGTTGTATTGTACCAATGATAATATTAAAGTACATTGTAAGAATTCGTGTGCGGGGGGACTTCACTTCAAAAACTTTGAAGCAAAAAGAATAAGTTATGGTTTACCCGATAATAATAATGACGGGATTCCCGATGCATCAGGTGCCCTAGATCACACAAAAATTAAGCATAATCGCATAATGTATGGAGACACACTCCTAACTACATTTAGCGGTAAAGTAAATAATGCTGGTCAAATCACCAATTGGAGTTACGGAAAAGCAACAACCTCTCTTGATTATGGAAGATATTTATCTGCTAAAGAAGCTACTCTTGAGATATATCGTAATGGTTCACTTATTGTATCATGCAACCAAGTTCCATATACCTTCACCGCTGCAGGAAATAATAAAACCTACACTTTCGACATTAGCCTAGGAAGTATGAGTTCTGCTGGATGTCTAATTCATCCTAACATTCGATACACTAATTTGGATAGTCTGGCTCTGAAAGTAAAGTATATTGTTGATAGAAGCCTCAATAATTTTTCAGTTGATCTACAACTAAACAATACATTCTACCTAAGCTCCACTGCAAATCCCAGTTCATGGCAAAAATACTCATGTGATGATTTTTCTGCACGTTTAAGTATGTTAGGCTATTATTTTACAAATTATGGAACCAATAATATCACAAAAAATGGTTGCTCTAATTTTAATATATCACAGAATTTCTATTTAAGTGTCGGTAGATGTTGTAGCAACTATGCTGGCGGAAATATTTTCCCTTATGAATATAGAAAATGGGCTAAACTGAAGGAAATAATTTTTAAAAAACCACAAGGATTTGATGTTACAAATGGAAGTTTTAGGCAATATCGAACCAGGGGAACTGGGAGTTCAACTAATCAGTTTATTAGTACCATCAACCCTTTCTCACAAACACCCAATGAAGTAAAATATAGAACCGATTCATTGTACGAAGACCTTGGTGGCTCAATTCTTATAAGCGATGACGGGTTTCAAGGTACATTCACCGCTAGTCTTACTCCAAATTGTAAAGCTTCAAATTCTACCCATAATTTTATTTATGGATTTGTATTTGAGAGGTTAGGTTACTTAGGGTCTGTTCTAGATACTGTGATGACAACCAATACCAAAGACATTGTGTCCTTCACTAAACAAGATTTAAATATCACAGTAACCGATGATTACGTATATCCCGAAAAAGATACAATTGAATGGGAAATCAGGGTAAGTAATTTAAATACTAAAGCGTTAGCTAAAAATGTTTGGATAGGAGCATTATCCAACTCAAACCGTAAAATAGTTGCCATTAAGGATAAATCAACCAATAAACTACTTGCTGATAGTAACGAAATTTTTATGGCTGGTGATTTTGCCGGGGGAGCCTACAAAGATTACATTGTTTATGCAACATATAATTCATGCAGCTTAGACAGTCTTAATCTATGGATCGGATCGAATTGCTCATCATACCCTAAATCTCTTTTGAGTTATCCATGTGAATATAAAAGCTATAAATTAAAATATGAACCTATTAATACACGTCTTGATGCCACCATTCTAACGCGTTATTCTGATATTAATTTGTGTGAGAACAATAAATTTCGAGTTCAAATCAATAACACTGGTTTTCCCAAGGTTTTCAATTCTTATCTAGACATTCAAATCCAACCTGGTATGACCCTTGAAGATACTGCATGGTTATTTAAGGATGGTCGGTCAGATTCTATTTGTATCCAAAATTTCACCCTTGTTGGGCCAAGTACTTATCGTTGGGATTTTTCAAATAAAGATAGTTTGTTTGATAGAAATGGTCTGAATGGAGTAAATAGCAAAACAGGCTGGAAAATGATATTAAAGTTTGGGTTATCTACGGATTGTAATTACACCAGTGGATCCTCATTCTTGTTAAGACCAGGAGGATACCTCAAATGTGGTAATCCGGTCAATTCTCCCTATATATTATCCGATCCAATAAATATTAAAGGTGTTGTAAAACCCTACTTCTCCTCCATTTCTTTTAACATAAACCCTTTGGTACCATGTAATTATAATGATAATACCTACGCAAAGTTTATTAATCTAGGGCCAGATACAACCGGACAAACCGATCAATTTGTACTGAGTTTACCTCCTGGACTGTTTGTAGATACAACTTACATCGACAGTGGACATAATGCACCTAAACAAAAACCTAGCCTTGATAAATCTTCGGGTCAAAATATTTATTCCTGGAAAATTCCACCTAATATTATTCCTGGTGATAGTTCTGTTTTCAAAATAAAGACACGTTTAGAAAATTTTGACTTAACATGTGGCATTAAACAGATCTATGCTCAAGCAGTCGTAAAATCATCCGCTTTGTGTGTAAGTAGTGGCACCTACTGCGATATAAAAGTAGCAACAAGTTCCATCCAAAAAGCAGATTCAGTTGTAAAGGAAACCTATGCACTTAAATTCTTAAACGCATCATCTATTCCAAATGGGTCTAACGAACGTGTTAGTTTGAACTATACAATCACAAATACAGGTATTGATAAGATTTTATCGTCTCCATTAATTACTCAAGTCATCTACGATTCAAATAAAAATGGAACTGTAGATTCCGGGGATATACACCTTACCCAAGATACGCTACTTTCACCAATTGTGAGTGGGAAGAAACTTGTTCGAACACTAAATTTTAGTATACCATCCAGCTATTCCTGTGATCTACTTTTATACTTATCCGACTCAAACTGTGTCTGCAATTCTTCAGTGGAAGCTATTTCAACTATTCAATTATTAAATGCTGGTAATGACACAACCATCTGTCCTGGCGAGCAAATTACAATGGGTGCTAAAAGTGATTCTTCTAGCACATATCAATGGAATAATGCCTCATTTTTAAATAATCCAAAAGTGAGTAATCCAGTATTGACCGCATCCAATGATCTTGCAGTGCGGCAACAAATTACGATGGTTCTCACAACGAATAGAGGAAAATGTTCGTCAAATGATACTGCTATTGTCACTGTATTTGCGGGGATGGAAATTAATATGCCTGATACTGTCTCAATCTGCCAAAACGAACAAATTCCTATTGGATATTTTGTGACTGGAGGAGAATCAAAATTAAAAAAGACCTCCTGGTTTCCTACTGATAGTTTGAGTAGTTCAAAAGGCTTTTACACTTATGCATATCCTTCTAAAAATACGCTCTACACCTTGACTGTCGAAGATTTACAAGGTTGTAAAATCAATGATTCAACTATGGTTCAAGTGATCAGTAAACCTACTGCTATTATCGGTCTGAAAGACACGTGTGCTGGATTGCTATTTTCTTTTGAAAACAAATCAGATTATCAAAACAGTCAGCCAGACAGTATTTACTGGGATTTTGGTGTATTGGGTTCATCTAATTTTAATAACCCAAAGTATTTTATAGACTCTGCTCAACAAATAAAAGCAATGCTTTATGTGAATAATAAATACGGTTGTTGGGATACCACTTCAAGTATTTTAAATGTAAATCCAAATCCTCAAGCTAGTTTTTCTTATAATGAAGGATGTGCAGAAGATACTGCTCAATTCGTAAGCAGGTCTTCAATCTCATTAGGCAGGATAATGAATAAATGGGTAATTGATAATGAAGAATTTAACACAGATATTGCCTACAAAAAACTTCCGAATAAAGATTCAATCTTGGTCAACTTAAAATCATATAGTGATCAGGGTTGTTTTGACACAGTTGCTCAGTGGGTTATCATTTATGAAAAGCCCGACATCTCCCTAAATTTGAGTAATTATTGTCAGAATGAGCAAGTAGAATTTATTCCTCAATTTGGATCAAATACTCGAGATAGTATTATTTCTTATAACTGGAATTTGGGAGATCAGACTAGTTCAAGCAAAAAATTTCTGAATCATCAATATGCTGATACTGGAACTTATAAAGTTGATCTACAAGTAGTCACATCAAATCAATGCAGTGATACTACTATGGCATTTGTGCGTATTTATTCGCTACCAGAAAGTATATTTTCTGCATCTAATAGTTGTGAAAATGATAGCTCATGGGCTATTAATAATTCTACAATCAATACTGGAAATATCATCAAAATTTACTGGGATATTGATGGAAAAGGATTTGTTCCTGGAAAAGATTCTATACGGTTAAATACGAACCAAACCGGTGAACAGTTTATCGCTCAAAAAGTAGTTAGTGACAAAGGATGTATTGACTCTTCATTTGATTCTTATTCAGTTAATTTTAGAGAATCAATAGACCATCTACAACAAGGTATTTGTGAAAATGAGACATTCAAATTCACTTCCTTACCCACTCAATCAGACTCTGTATTCAAAACAACCTGGATTATTCAGAATGATACGCTTGAGGGAACAGAAATTTCGTATCAATTCCCAGATAGTGGTCTATATAACTTGAACCAAAAAATTATAACGAATCGTGGATGCGAGAGTGATAGTAATTATTTTATCATTGTCAGACCTGAACCTTATACCACTATTCTTATAGACCAGCCTTGTGATGACAACTTGGTCGAATTTAAATCAAGCACAGCAAACCAAGTTTACCGATGGGATTTGAGCGATGGCACAAGTCAGACGATTCAAGAATTTTCGCATTCGTTTTTAGATACCGGAAAATACGCTGTTTTTCTGGAGGTATTAAATGAATTTGGATGCTCATATTCAACATTAGATTCTGTTGATATAAGAAATACTGTTAAACCTGATTTATTCATTCAAGATCGATGTGAAAATGAATTCGGGTGGATTTACAACCTTACGCAAGGCAATTCTCAACCCATAACACAAGCTATATTTGAAATGGGTGACGGTAATAAAATTGAAGAATTAGATTCCTTCGAATATCAATATTCTACAAGTGGAACCTATCCCCTAAATTTAAGAATAACCACGCTTCCAGGTTGTGAATACACAATCACTAAAAATGTGATTATACACCCCCTACCTACAGCTGACTTTCAATTTTTCCCAGAAACAGCAGATATTTTTAGTTCTGATATTTCATGTACCGACCAAAGTTTGGGTGCAGATTCAGTCTTTTATTATATAAGTGATGGAGCAAATTATGGCACCCCCAATTTCGAGCATATTTTTTCTGATAGTGGAGCATACTCGATCAAACAATGGGTGATTTCTCCTTTTGGCTGTATTGACAGTATTACGAAAAATCTATATATCTCCTACGCTTACAATCTGTATATTCCTAATGCCTTTACTCCAACTAATGATGGGCTTAACGAAGGATTTAAACCCACTGGATTAGGAGTAAAAAGTTATCAAATGTCCATCTATAATCGCTGGGGCGAGAAAATTTTTGTAACTACCGAAAACCAAACTTCTTGGGACGGTAAAGATGCAATACCTGGGTATTATTTGTACCACATAAAAGCCTTCGATTTTAGAGGAAACATACATTATTATAAAGGTTCTGTATACCTCATCAAATAAGCACAATCAACTAATTAAATAAAAAAAGGGGACATTAAAATGTCCCCTTTTCTTATAATATTGTCATTTACTTACTCCATTTTTATGAATACTCCCTCACCATACCATCGAAAGTTTGTTCTAAAGGTTTCAATAACTTCATAAAACGTATCATTTGATATTCTATGATTATGTTGTTGTGTAAAAGAATCATTTG
>JADHMR010000045.1 GCA_016779945.1 Bacteroidia bacterium
CAGTAGAATCTACTTTATCATTGTACAATGCCTTACCTCATTCTCATAAAATATGTACGGATATATTGAACTTTGCCTCCAATGGAATTGATACTATACCATTGATTAAAATTGATAAATGGGATTTTAATCATCAACAATATTATTATTTCAAGAATATGGTAAAAATCCCATCTTCTTATAAGTTTTATTCAGAGCATAAATATGATAATACAGTTGCTAACCATCATAACCCGTTTAATCCTCCAGAGTTAATTACAGTAGGATTAAATTCGAATGATGAAATGTTGTTTGATACTTTTCAGATGCTAGATTATCAGCAAGGAGATGAGAATATTAATATTGATAGTATATTACAAAATGACCCCTTACTGATAAACACCACTTCTATTAATGATTTAGATAATAGCTTGTATTTTAATTCCTTTGTTGCTCCAAATCCAGCAACCAACCATTCTGCTATTTATTTTCCAAATTTAGAGAGTTTATCAAAATATAATCTAATATTAAAAGTAGTTGATATTACAGGCCGACCAATACATTTAAAATATAAGTACAATGGAGGATCTTTTAGTTTCAGTGTAGAACATCTAAAACCCGGCATTTACTTTTACCAAATTTTAAATGAAAACAGATTATTATCAGATGGTCAGTTCTTAGTTACTAAATAATGCAGTTATCTCATAATTTTTTGGAATACCTTTTCAACTAAAGATTAGTTCTTCTCTTGTAAGACCACTAATTATTTCATAAAATAAACCTTTAAGTTAATTTTTTAAAATTTAAAAATTTTTATAAAATTGTAATTGAGAAATCAAAACATTAAAAGTCTATTCCTTTAACATAAAAACAAGTACTTATGAAAAAAATACTTTTATTTTTCAATTTAATTTTAGTTAGTGGCGTCATATATTCTCAATGCAATGGAAGGTACGAAAGCGAAATTTTCAATACTGTATCATCAACAACAGTCAATTATTCTGATACATATAATGACCAAAGGCATCAGATGGATATATATACAGCTGACAATGATACAGAAATAAATAGACCAGTAATTTTATTCATTCATGGTGGAGGGTTTCTTACTGGAGATAAAAATTTAACATATGCCGTTGATTTTTGTGAATCTTTTGCAAAAAGAGGCTATGTGACCGTTTCTATGAATTATAGATTAACTAATCCTTTCTCTTTGTTTCCGAACAGAGATCATCAATACGAAACAATTATTAAAGCAGTTTATGATGCTAAAGCAGCTGTTAGATATTTGAGAAAGGATTTTGAAAATGGTGATAACTATGGGATAGACACAAGTGCTATTTTTATTGGAGGGTATTCTGCTGGAGCTATAACTTCATTGCATTTATCTTATATTGACGATATCATTGATTTACCAAATTCAGTTGTAGATAACGATGGAAGTTATTTCAATCCTCAATCTATTGCAAGTTCTATTGGTGGGAATAAAGGATTTGAAGGTGATGCTGGAAATTATGGATATTCTTCAAAAGTTAGTGGTGTTTTTAGTTATGCTGGAGCACTTCTTCAACCAAACTTTATTGATGGTGATGATGTTCCTTTAGCTACTGTACATGGGACAAATGATTCAACAGTATTTTATGATTGTGGGCCTGGGTTTGGTTCGTCATATGTTGTTGACCTATGTGGATCAGGAGAATTGCAATCTCAAGCAAGTTTAGAGGAAATTATTCATGATGAATTAATATTGGAAGGAGTGGATCACGGTTGGACTGAAAATGGAATTCAAAATGTTTATTATTCACAAGCTTTGAATTTTACAAGTGAATTTTTATTTCCTTTATTACCATGCAACAATTTACCTATGGACATTAATCAAAACCTTTCAAATTCTATAAAGAATCGAAAACTTGATAAAGTAGTTGATTTATTAGGCCAAGAATTTAATCCTAAACCAAATCATCTATTTATAGAAATATATGATGACGGGAGTTTTGAGAAAAAAATGTTTTTTGAAAAATTCTTAAACTAAAAAAAATTAATGTTCGTCACTATATGTAAGAGTTTCGTATGTATCTTTTAAAGTTTCAATAAGGGGTGAATTTTACATCTAATTCTTTTATTATTTTGATAATTATTGACCTTGAATTTGTAGTATAGCAGGATAAAATTAAGGATTATAACGTTTTATGCTACAACCAATAGCTTTTGTTTTTGGAACTTTAATTTCTTCACCAGCACTAAAAGACCTTATAGCATCTTTTAAATAAAATTCCTTAACTCCGGTTGCCGACTCATAATTATCGTCTATAGCACCTTTATAAACTAATTTGCTGAATTTATCAAACATAAATACATGAGGTGTCGTTTTTGCACCTAAAGTATTTGCAAGCTCGCTTTGTTCATCCAATAAATAATTGAAGGTATATCCCATTTTTTTGGCATGCATTTGCATAGCTTTAAATGAGTCATCACCATCTCTTTTATTATGATTAGAATTGACATAAAGCATATCTAAATTATATCTTTGACATAAATTTTCAACAATTTTATAGCGATCTTCCCAAGCTTCAACAAATGGACAACTATTACTTGTAAAAATGATAATTAGACCATTATTATTCAAATGTTGTGAAACTCTATGGTCTTTACCGTCAATAGATTTCATTGGGTGATCAATATGAGAAGTAGGAAATACTTCACCAATTTCAATTGATTGTATATTTTGACTGTGTGATACATTAGATAACATCAAACACAAGCTCAATAAAAATAATATCTTTTTCATATTTACAAATTAACAATATTTTTTTAATAATTAGGGTTTTTTAAATTTGTTTGTCTAATTAATTTTGTTACTTGTAAGATGTTATTTTTTATTAAAATAGTTTTATGAAGAATCTTTTAATTTTTATTTCAATATTATCAGTTTTTGTTTGTTGCAAAAAAGATGAAAATATCTCATCAGTAGATATTTCAAACCAAATTGATTCAAATAACATTGACTTAACTGGAAGTAGGATGTTACTTATAGGCAACAGTTTTTTTAGACCATATGCAGAAAAACTTGATGAGTTGTCACAAGATGCTAATATTGAAAATCACCATAGCACTATTATCTTTCGTGGAGGTGAAAATGGAACAGCTATAAATTTTTGGAACGATTCTCTTAGTGACGAACACAACTTAATTAAGTCAACTCTCGACAAGGGTGGTATTAGTTTTTTCGGAATGACTAGTGGGCATGTTTCTGATAATCCTACTGATGGATTTAAACAATGGGTAGAATATGCAATACAGAACAACCCAGACGTCATTATATTTATTTCTATAGCTCCATTTGATTTTCCAGATGGAGATCCAAATGGAACTCGACCAGATTGGCAAACATTTGCGATAGACAATGGATTTAATTCTATACAAGAGCTTTATGAATATTATTTAAATGATTTAATTCATCACCAAATTATAGATCAATTACGTGTTGATTTCCCTACTACCAAATTTTTTACAATTCCAACAGGTTGGGCTACTTTTAATTTATATCAAATGCAGTTAGATAGTTTACTTTTAGATCCAATTAATTTGTTTGGACCTTCTAGTTCATCCATTTTTACCGACCAGAAAGGACATCAAGGTGATATTGTCAAAAAAACAGGAGGTTTATTGTGGTTAAATAGTATTTATAATGTTGATCTTAGTGAAAACCAATATGAAACAGCTTATAAAACTGATTTACATGAAATTGCTATTCAAATAATGAATAATCATGATTCTGAATATAAGAACTATTAATTTTCAGTTAACTTTATTTAGAAGAAACGAAGTTACTTTATAGATACAAGTACTTTTAAAGCTAAATAGTTAAACCAATTAAAACCTTAATGTTATTTATTGAGATGATTTGCAATTTTCATTTTCACACTTATTGAATTTTAAATTGTAAACTATATTGCAAGCATTAAATATTTTGAATACAAATCGATATAAATTTGTGTTTGGCTATATCACAAATTATTTTTATTATTATAATCAACAATGAGTGCATTATTTTTTTATCTCTTTATTGCTTTATTTGTATCGTTCGTATGCTCATTAGCTGAAGCAGTACTTTTATCCGTCCCTCAATCTTACCTAGCCACTATCAAGGATAAATACCTTTGGGCTGATTCTTTTTTGAATTACAAACAAAACATTGACAAGCCTTTGTCGGCCATATTGGCTTTGAATACTATAGCACATACAATAGGTGCAGCAGGAGTAGGAGCTGAAGCTAGTAAACTCTTTGGTCATACTTCTTTAGGAGTAGTATCTGCAATTCTAACCTTATTGATACTTATCTTTTCTGAGATAATTCCCAAAACACTTGGAGCACTTTATTGTAAGAGTTTATCAAAATTGACTTTTTATTCTATCAAGTTTATGATGATTTTGACTTATCCATTGGTATTTATTTCAATTAGAATTACACAATTATTTGCTAAGAAAAAAAATCAAATTATTTCTAGAGAAGAGTTATCTGCAATGGCAAATTTAGGTTACGACGAAGGAGTTTTTTCAAAAGATGAAAATAGGATTATTCAGAATATATTAAACCTTAAAAAGATTAAAGTTTCCGAAATCATAACGCCTAGAGTGGTGGTTGTTTCTGCTGACGAGAACTTAACAATAGATGATTTTAAATCTCAAAAACATTTTTTAAATTTTTCTCGTATTCCACTTTTTTCTAATCAAAATGAAAAAATTACTGGCTATATTTTATTACAAGACGTTCTAAAAAATAATTCTGATAATAAAAATGTAAAAACTTCTTTAAAGGAATTTAAACGAGATATCTTAACAGTACCCAACACCATTAACCTATTTGTATTATTCAATCGCTTAGTAGAAAAAAAAGAACATATTTCTGTAGTTGTAGATGAGTATGGAGGACTTGATGGCATCATAACAATGGAAGATGTTATTGAAACTTTTCTTGGATTGGAAATAATGGACGAAAGCGATAAGGTAATCGATATGCAAAAGTATGCCAAGCAAAAATGGCTAAAAAAGAATGTAAAATAACACTTTAAAATTAACAAATTTAAAAATGGACACTCAGCTTATTTTAACATTAATTCTGCTTGTTATCGAATTGATAGCCTTTGCATGGTTAATTAATGATTTAAATAAATCTAAAAAGAAACAGGATAAGATTATTGAATTGGAAAATCAAATTTTAAATCTTGAAAGTTCTATATTGGAGCAAGAAAAAAATATTATTTTCGAGATAAAAGAATTGAAAGGAATACTAAAGAAATAACAATAGCCCAAATTTATTTTGCTTCAGAATTTAAATATTATTTAAATAATTAGCTTTATACAATGATTAGAGCTTTTATACTATTATTGGTTTATCCTTTGTGGTCCGATGCCTATCAAAAGGAATTAATTACACTTCCTAGCAATTCTGATATCAGTATTTTGTACGTAGGTGATTATATGAAAGGGGAGATTGATATCAATTTGATGAGCAAAGAATGGTGGGGGATATTCGAAGATAATAAGCAATCCTTTATTAAAAAGGTAGAGATAAAACTAGAAAAAATCGAGCCAGATATTCAGTACGATTGGGAGTACAGAGTGTCAGTCGAAAATGAAAAAAAATGTATTTTCCTACTAACAGGTTTAAATTTGAGTGACAAAACCTTTAACTACTTTACTACTCAAGATGTCATTAGAGATTCGGAGGTGTATACCTTTGAATTTGACCCTTATAATACCTTTATTTCTTCTGAGTTAAAATCATTGAATTTTATTGGAGTTCCTCGAAAAGATTATTCATTTTTTTTGAATTACCAAACGCAAGACATACTTAAAACACAAGAGTTATTTATTTTCCCTTCTTACGATTCATACTTGTACCTTTCATTAATATGGGCTGGAGATATAGATAATGATGGTAAAACAGATTTTCTTATAAATATTCCCACTCCACCTAACAATGAATTTGGCTTTTCTTCAGGATTATTTCTCAGTTCTAAGGCTGAGTCAAATGAACTTGTTAAATTGGTGGCCTTTCATATTCAGAGAGGTTGTTAAAAGAGCTAGATATTGAATAATCAAAAAACATCATTCGGTTGACTAAAGCTACTTTCCCTCATTTTCTTGGGTATAGTAAGTCTACTGATTTAAGTAAACTTTTTTAATTATTTTTTATATTAGCCCAAAAAGTTTATTTATGAAGAAGATTTTCTATTTAATACCTATTCTATGTTTATTCATCTTTTCATCTTGTCAGAAATGTAAGGATTGTAGTTGTTCGCAGGTCATTTCACAAAGTGGTATGCCAGATGTAACTCAAAATGTTCAATTCAACGATGTGTGCGATGAAGATTTAGATGAAATCGAAGGTACAATTACCTATACGCAAAATGTTGGCGATATTTCTCAGAGTGTTGAACAAACTTGCGATTGTAAGTAATTTACACATTTATCAAACCTCTTAAAAACAATTTAAATTTTATTAAAATGAAACAATTATCATTAATTTTTATGCTGTGTTTTTCTTTTAGCCTCTATGCTCAAAACAATTCTACATCTATTAATATGAATATCAATATGAATATTGATGCTACTTCTGAGGACATGTCAGAATCACAACAAAATTCTAATATGAATGTTAATTTCAATATTGAAGAAACACAACAAGGACATTCTAACACATCTCACAGCCAAACGACTACTACTGCTACAAAACAGCCTGAGGTTATTTATGTATCAGGATATAGCGGTAAAATTGGTTGTACACCTCCTGTTAGCTCTGAAAGACTTGAGGATATGGCAAAAACCGTTAAAAATCAGACCTTTGGTGACGATAAGGTTCGTGTAACCAAACAAATTGTTAGATCAAACTGTATTACTCTTGATCAACTTATTGTTTTATTGAACGAATTTGATTGGGATGATGATAAGTTAGAAATTGCAAAATTTGCTTATGATCATGTTTATGATTTAGAAAACTATTACAAAGTATATAACTTATTTACATTTAGTAGTAGTGGAGAAGAATTAGACGAATTCATTCAGAGTAAAAACTAAGTTAATGTAGAAACACTAAACCTAAAAAAAACCAGTCGAGCGACTGGTTTTTTTGTTTCAATTTTTCTTTCTAAATGAGGTTATTTTAACCTTGTAACCGATTGGTAAAAAGCTTTGTCAGCAATAAGAAGTTGTTGTAATTGATTAAAGTTGATATCATCGATATAGATATTAGCCGTATCTACATAAAATCGAATATCGTAATTGTGAGAATAGCTTTGTTCAATTTCTGTATTTATGGAATCAATATTTAAATTATTCATATCTAATTTACTAGAGTTAATGATTTCATCAAATTTTTCAGAATAGGGAAATATTAAATCTATTTTTTCTTCATTCAAGTACTTAGAAATCTTAGCAACAGACAATTTGAAATAGTCACCATCTTTTTCGTTTATAAACATATAGTTGCCCCAATTTTTGATAATTAAATGACTGTCTATAGCTTTGTCATTTATTTGATTTTGAGACAAAGTAACAGTGTCATTTTTAATGACGAAAGTGCCTATAAAATTAGGATTAATTGTGGAAGATGATTTTAGCATTTGAGGTTGTGCTTGTTTAAACCTCAAGTTGTTATTTGATTGACATGAAAAAAGCAGTAATAGTGTGCAAATTAGAATATATTTCATAAGTAAATATAGTAAAAAGAAATCCCTTTATTTTGTACATGCCATTAAATCCTATTAAACTTATTGTTAAACCCAAAGTAATTACTTCATACTTAATTTCTTGCTATTTCACACCCCAAGCTAGCAGAAAGAAAAGTGAATAAGTCATATCTTAAAAGTGTGCTTCAAAGGTTAAATTTTTGAAGTTTACTCTATTTTAAATTCAACTCTATGTTTTGTGTTCTTACAACAAAAAATTACATTATTTTTGCACCCTTTAAATTAGTGTTGATTTTTTAATGATTTTAAATTAAAAGTTAGCGTGTAATTAGATGATAAATAACACTTCAAATAGTAAATTAGGTAAGCGTCTTAGCTTAATAAATCGTTATTTTAAAATAACGCAATTTTATTCTTTTATTAAAAGTACTGCTTTTAAAGGTGCAATTGTTGCGCTTATTTTTATTTTGTTGTTATTATTTGTTGATTCCTTTGTTGTTGATATAGGTTCTTTACTTACCAATCTAGTTGAGACATGTTCTCCATTTGTAATTTTTTCAGTCTTTTTAGTATCAGAGTCTTTTTTAGGTTTATTGCCACCAGAAATATTCATTGCGTGGGCATCTAAATCCTCTCACTCTTTTATAAACCTTTTTCTTTTATCTACCATTTCATATATTGGTGGTATTATCTCATATTTCATTGGTAGTAGATTATTTTTAATTCCAGCTGTCAAAAATTATATCGAACATAAAATTGCCAAGCACATTGTGAATTTAAGAAAGTGGGGTGGAATCTTTGTTTTTCTTGGAGCGGTTTCTCCTCTTCCTCATTCTATAGTGAGTATGGCTTGTGGGCTTATTAAATATAATTTCAGGCATTACTTATTGTGGTCCTTATTTAGATTTGCCCGATTCTTTGTTTATGCTCTAGTCATCTTTCAAGTTTTTGATTAAATTATCTGCAATAATTTTTAAAATTTAGTGTTAACAAAGTGTTGATAACACACTAACAAAAATGTTATTTTTGTATAAATTATTATTAAAAAAATTATACATTAGTAGGACTAACTAACAATTTATTTTATGGATAATAATTTATACGGACAGGGTAGAAGTCGTAAAGACTATCAGGTTTCTGCTAAAATTATTTTTTATTTCTCATTTTTGATGCTTTTTATTCTTTTCTTAAAATACTAAATATTGATATAAACTGATAATAGGATTTACCTTAAACACTTATTGATAAAAGTATTAAGAATCTTTTCTGTAAACGCATTTAAAAACGTTGACTTGCACCGAACATGGGTATAATTGCACCATCTAGTAGAGTTGACATTAGTAGTTGGACATCAAATGTTTTTGCTCCAGCACCGTTTTTTGCACTCACTCTATTTATTTTTCTGTAATACCTTACACCAGGACCACCCCAGGCAATAGGCTCATCATCTCCAATATTTACTAACCAAGCCTCAAACACTAAAGAGAACCTTTTAGAAGTTCTAGTAATTCCACCGACATTCAAAGCTAATCTATCGATTGCATCTATATCGCCACTTGACATCTCTTGAAGATTATATCCAAAACCTATGGACAAATTTTTCTCTTTACTTCCAGTAGTTAATACAGTATAAGGTAAATTTATTAGAGAACTTTGATCATCTCCAGTAAAGTTAAATAAATCACCTACCCAAAAATAACCAAATGCAGTGTTTAAATTCTTATGTATTTCGTGAGAGTACTTAATATTTAATGAGGTTGGAAACCCAGCAAATGATGTTCCAAATCCAATAGAAACATCCTCTGATATTCCATACTGCATTTGCCATAAGAAAAAGTAGGAATGTCCAAAGTACCCTTCTCCTTTTTCAAGTCCAAAGGCTGATGGAGAGAAAAAATATCTGGTGTCGTGTAAGTTAGGAAACCAATATTCGCCGTTAACAATATTATTTTCATTGGCTTCGTGTACCTGAGCTACCATAACTTTAGGTAAATACACTTCATCATTCATTAAGTCTTTAATCCAAATATTACTTTCTTTACTATAAAGATAGGTACCGATTATTGTTGTTCCATCTCTAAATTCAAAAATGTATTTTTTATCTTTTAAAAGGTCTTGAGCAAAAACAGAAGAACAAATTAGAAATGCTAGTATTAGATTGAATAACTTCATAAGTAAGCTTGTGGTTATTTTGTTAAAATTATGAATATATATCAAAAAAGCTGTATTTATCTGAGCAAACTTACTTCACCCTTAAAGAAGTGTGACTTTCCTATCATATCTATAACATCAATACGATAGGCATAAACGCCATTTATAGCGTTTTTTCCGTCCCATTCTACTTCTATTTCATTGGAATTAAAAACTAACTCTCCCCATCGATTTACTATACTAATCGTAAATGTTGCTATGCCATAGCCTTTACATCCAAAAGTATCGTTGATTCTATCACCATCTGGCGTAAAAGCATCGGGTATGTACAGCTCAAAATGGGGGTGTACAATAACCTGTTTAGTAATACTATCCGTACAGCCAAATTCATTGGCTACAAATAACTTAATGTTGTAATTACCAGCATTTTCATAATCGTGTTCAGTATCTATATCATTATATAACTCACTACTATCTCCAAACGACCATTCGTAATAATTTGCGAATAACGATTGGTCATTGACATAAACAGTAGGTTCATTGATAGAAGTTTCTCTAGGATATAGGGTAAATTCAGCTTGTGGTCTATTCCTTAGAATAAGATTGAATTCTTCAGAATTATCACCATAACAGAAGGCGTCTTTCAGATTGGAGATTCTATAAAAGCCCAAATCTGAAATTAATAGACTTTCTTGTCCTTCGGACATATCCGAATAACTTAAAATAGTCTCGTTGTTTAACTCTAGCTCATAACTGAGAGGACTAATTCCTGATGTAAATATGTTTAATTGAATACTACTATCGGCAAAGCATAAAAATTCATCAGAAAAAATATTGACTTCAGGTTTTTTATTTAAGATAAGTAAAGATGTATCTGACGAATAACAATCTTCCAATTGAGCTCTTAGGTATAAGTTGATTTCTAGATTGTTTAAATCTTCATCACTAAACATATACTCTGTAAATGGAAGGTTTTGATTTTGAAATGTTCCAGTTCCACTTGTTGTCCAAAGATAAGAACTAGCGTTAGTAGAATTTCCTTCGACAATAACATTTTCATCTTCACAGCCATAAGTTGTATCCTCCAAAATATTAATGTTAGGTTGTTCCAAAAAGTTAATATTTACTGATGAATTAGATTCACAGCCATAGGAATTGGTTTCAGTCCAAGTAAAGTTGTTCAAACCATAAAAATCATTAATGATGTCAGTTGTTGGAGAATTGACCGAAGATATGGTAGCATTGTTAGATGACCAGAATCCAAGATTCCCATTATCATTAGCTTGTAATTGGTATTCTAGCCCACATACATTGGTGCTTGTTCCTGCATAAGCAATAGGATTAGCATAAATAATTACTTCAACTGTATCTTGATTAAAACAATTATTGATGTTATCGGCTGTTACTATAAATTCATATTGTCCTACTTCTGGAGTGAAAGGAATATTGTTTTGAACTCCATTATTCCAAAAGTAATTTACCCCTCCGCTAGCGTTTAGTGTAACAGATTCTCCAAAACAAACTGCTATATCATTACCTGCATATATATTAGGAAGAGGATTGATAATTTGTGATATGGTAGTTGGGTTACTTTCACAATTATTTTCTGATGTTTCTGTAATATAAACCGTTGTAGTCCCTAATGAATAAGGAATTTGATACACTTCAGATTGTACAATCAAATCACTTAAAGCTATATCATTATACCACTGAATGGTAGAATTTTGTTCTGCTGGTAATATGTTGATTGCATTTATAGTTTCATCAGCACAATATTCGTATAAGTTCGTAGTATTGGGATTGCTAGGTATGGGGTAAACCTCTACATTTTGTTGACTTGAGCTTGAGCATGAGGATACGCTACCAGGAGTAGTATATTCTACAGTATATATACTGCCAGATGTGGTGTTGCTAAGCTCACCATTAAAGCTATTTATAAGTGCCCCATTAGGATTATTGGTCAATGAAAATTGACCTGATGTAACTCCTGTAATCTGGGCGTTGTTGATACTTCCATAACAAAAGTTATCTATTGTGAAACTAGCGTCTTCAAATGGTAAAACACTTAAATTTTGAGTGGATGAGTTAGGGCAATCTCCATTGGTTTGATACATGATTTGATAATCAGCACCAATAGTTGTATTTGATAATTCACCATTTACAGGATTTATAGTTGTTGCATCTGATGAGTTAACAAGAGAAAACACACCATTTTCAAGACCAGTAATAGTCGCTGAGTTAGTAGAGCCTTGACAAAAGTTTTCAACACTAAAAGAGGCATCGTCCAAATTTATTACAGAAAGATGAAACGTATCGGAACGTACTTCACAATCACCAATATCCCCAGTTAGTACGTAGATACCACTATCAGCTTGAGAAATAGAACCAAAGTCATAATCATTGCCTGTGGCAGTAAAGCCATTAGGTCCTTCCCACGAGTAATTTACATTTGTTAAAGTCTCACCACTTAGCACTAGTGTTTCTCCTTCACAATAGGATTCTGTAGATGAAGTGATATTATGACTGAAGGTATTGTAATTACTAAAGTATCCATATCTACTAGATGACTCACGTCCCATTATAATGCCAACGTGAAAAAAACCTGTGCTATTAGTAATGTTCGAATTTTGTAGTATTTGAACATAAGTTGGGTTAGAAATAGATGCGAATTTCCATTCTCCGTTGGTGTTAGGTACGTCGCTAAAGTCTGCTGCTGTTATCAAATTAGGGTTTCCATTGAATGAAAAGTCATCCTCTGCGCCTGATTTTACCAGAAGGTTTAATTTGAAAAATGGGTTATCTAAAGAACGAATAAAAGATACATCTTGAGAGCCAGTGCAATTAATAGGGGGTAAAATAGCACCACATACTTCTGAACCATAACCTGTCATGTGTAAAGCGATAACTGGACTAGAAGTTGAAAAGTAAATGGCATTATTGGGTAAGCTTAGTTCATAAGTTTCTCCGGCATTTATAGTAGAAAGAATGTTTCCCCCTGAGGTTATGGTAGTATTATCTTCAGAGGCGGTTATATATATTTTATCATCTAGAGTAAGTTGACCTTTGATGCCAATGTATTCTTGCCCCATTTTGTTGACTGGTATAATTTGATCGGCAAGTAAATCGTAATTATTTCCCCCATAATAGGATTGACCAAATATGGAGTCATCACTTATTGTAACGGCTATAGGTTTATCACTAGTTATGTGAGTTCCACTAGGACGTAAAAAGGAGAGCGTACTTGCTGAACGTAAAGAATAGGTTTGCCCTTTGTTTAAACTGATAGAAAATGTAGTGTTTGCAGGATAGCCAATTAGGTTTTGAGTGGGTGTAATTTCTATTGTAGTATTATCTTCTGTAGCTACGATGTCTATTCCAGCTTTGCTTTGGGAATAATAACTATTTAACAAATTCTGAAAAGGGGTGTAAAATTCAGTGCCTAAAGCATTTTTTCCTTTTAGAGAAAGTAAATCAGGGTTATTGATAGATGCCTCTTCGTAATATGCAGTAATAGGGACAGTCGAGCTGATATAAATACCGTAGTTAAGAATTTGATTGACGGGTTTATTCTCGATAATACTTAACCAATTAGTTAGATTAATAGATTGTGCGTCATTGGCATTAAGACTAACGGTTTGTTCTGGAAAGCCTGCGTTGGCAGGTTGAGAAATGCTAACGGTAGCAGGGCTATCAAAGGAGGCGAAGCGTAAGTATATTGGATTATCACTATGACCTGCCCAAACTTCAGGAGCAACAAACCAAAAAGCAGTATCGGTTTGTGCATTTATTTTTAATGAAGATACACAACACAGAAAGAATAAAAATAAAAAATACTTTTTCAAGAAAAGACTTATTTGATTAAGTGTGATTACTACACAAATTTATTAAAACTAAAGTTGTTTTCAAATGTTTTTCTCTTTTAGTATATAATTTATAAATGTTGCAATTGTTAGTTTTTAAAACTAATATTGATATTTAGATTTTATAAAAAAATAATGTTAAAAATTAATTCCTTAGAACAATACCAATCTGAATACAAAAGAAGTGTTGAAAACCCTGAATTATTTTGGGAAGGTATAGCTGAAAGTTTTGAGTGGAAAAAGAAATGGGATAAGGTGCTGGACTGGAATTTTGACGAGCCAAATGTCAAGTGGTTTGATGGAGGACAGTTAAATATTACGGAGAATTGTCTCGACAGACACCTAGATAGCATTGGTGATAAAGTTGCTTTTCACTGGGTTCCTAATGATGTAAGCGAAAAAGGAAGAAAAATAAGCTACAGAGAATTACACGCTGAGGTGTGTAAATTTTCCAATGTTTTGACAAGGAATGGTATTAAAAAAGGGGATAGGGTATGCCTTTATATGCCTATGGTTCCCGAACTTGTTATCGCTGTTTTGGCTTGTGCTAGAGTAGGTGCTATACATTCTGTTGTTTTTGCTGGATTTTCTGCTCAATCACTTTCTGATAGAATTAACGATTGTAATTGCAATCTAGTAATAACTGCTGATGGAGCATTTAGAGGTGCTAAAACAATTGATTTAAAATCCATTGTTGATGAAAGTTTATTGACTTGTACTTCTGTAAAAAAAGTTATTGTATTGGAAAGAACAAAAACGGAGGCTTCAATGCTAGCAGGTCGTGATGTTTGGTGGCATGATGAGATGCTAAATACGTCTCCAAATCATCAAGCTGAGACAATGAATTCAGAAGACTCCTTATTTATTCTATATACTTCGGGTTCTACAGGAAAGCCAAAGGGAGTAGTTCATAGTACAGCAGGGTATATGATATATGCTGAATATTCATTTAGAAATGTTTTTCAGTATCAAGCGGATGATATTTTTTGGTGTACCGCCGATATAGGTTGGATAACAGGGCATTCATATATCATTTATGGTCCTTTATTAGCTGGTGCAACTAGTATTATGTTTGAAGGAGTACCTACTTATCCTGATGCAGGACGTTTTTGGGATATTGTCGATAAATACCAAGTAAATCTTTTTTATACTGCACCAACAGCTATACGTGCTTTACAAGCAAAAGGTTTAGAATACATAAAACCCTATAAATTAGATACTCTAAAAGTTTTAGGAACCGTCGGAGAGCCCATTAATGAAGAAGCTTGGCATTGGTACAATGATGAGATTGGAAAAGGTAAATGTCCTATAGTTGATACGTGGTGGCAAACAGAAACAGGAGGTATTCTTATTTCTCCTTTAGCTGGTATCACACCCTTAAAGCCTACTTATGCTACCTTACCATTGCCTGGTATTCAGCCTTGTTTAGTTGATTCTGAAGGAAATGAAATTTTAGGTAATGATGTGTCAGGAAATTTATGTGTGAAATATCCTTGGCCGTCTATGATAAGAACGACATATGGTGACCATGAACGTTGCCGACAAGTCTATTTTTCAACCTATAAAGGAAAATATTTTACTGGTGACGGTTGTAAAAGAGATGAAGATGGTTATTATAGAATTACGGGTAGGGTAGATGATGTCATCAATGTATCTGGTCATAGAATAGGAACTGCTGAGGTAGAAGATGCTATCAATACTACTGATAAAGTTATTGAATCTGCTGTTGTTGGTTTTCCACATCCAATAAAGGGTCAGGGTATTTTTGCTTTTGTTATTTCAAGTAGTAGTGACAATGAAAATTACATTGAAGAAATTAGAGCACAAGTCACTAAGGTTATTGGACCTATTGCCAAGCCTGACAGAATCCTATTAGTTGATGGCTTACCAAAAACACGTTCTGGTAAAATTATGAGAAGAATACTTAGGAAAATTGCTTCTGGAGAATTTTCTAAAATGGGAGATACAAGTACTCTACTAGACCCTGCTGTTGTTGAACATATTTGTGATGTCTATTCACAAGAAAAGTAAAACGTCTTTTACATTAAAAAAGCCCTAAGCATTTAGCTTGGGGCTTTTTAATTTATAAGATTACAATTCTTTTATTGAAGAACAATCTTTTTGTTGATACCACCTGTAGAAGTAGTTATTTCTAAGAAATAAACTCCTTTAGGTTGAGTATTCATGTCAATCACTTGCGTGTACTGACCAACAAACTCTGTTAACTCCTCAGTAAAGATT
>JADHMR010000046.1 GCA_016779945.1 Bacteroidia bacterium
CCACCAAGGAAAAACAGAAACATCTCGTCTTATTTCACCTGCATATATATCATATGTTGGATTATCAATAGGTCTAATGACAGAAAAAGGTTTGAATTTTGACTTCGTATTAATTCTTTTGATGTTTGCATTATCTGGCTCGCCTGGCATGAATGGTGGCACTTCATTCTCCCAACTAAAAGTAGCTGTTTGACCAGACATATTCCCCATTGTTAATGCTTCGTATTCAAGTATATCTTCTGGACTTTGACCTGGACTTAAAACCATTATATCTTCTTGCCACTCGTGTGCAGCCCTAGGCGCATTTGAATAGAGAATATCTTTTCTGATTGCTGTCATATCTGGATATATATAATAAATTTCTTCTACCCAGTCACCCCAGCCTGTTTCTGGGTCTTGAAATGCAAAATTGTTGAAGTTGTCAACTAGTCCATATCTCCACATTACAACTACCCTTGCATCATTATTCTCAATAATTTTAACGTTTGAATAAGTATTTCTTTTGTCAGACATTGGCTCACAACTACCATTTTCATTCCAACCTTCGTTAAAAGCATTATTGAACCAAATTCCATTTTCGGAGATAAAGTTTGGGATGTAATTTGTCCCACGCCAAAATAAAAATTTACAATCTGACTTATCAAAACGAACAAGAACATCTGCATTATCACCAACATGCCAGGGAGCATCCCATGCAGGATAGTAATCTAATGTGGTGTTTACAGCCCCAAACTTTTGCTTGCCGCTTGGTCCACTTGGCAATGTTCGATCTGGAAGAGAAACATTTTTTTTGTTCAAATCAAGCTTATTTATTTTTGAGATAATCTTGTCCGACAATGCATAGTCATAAATTTTAATTTCATCTATTAATCCATCATAAAATGAGTAAAGATCTTGGGTTCCATAGGGGCGAAGAGTACCATAGGGTTTTGATTTCTTTCTACTTTTACCGATTAATAATGATGTATTTGAAACAGATTCGTCTAAAGCTATCCCCACCGCTGGAGTAAAAGGAGCACTCACTTGCTTTGTTTGAACAAGATTCCCATCAATATAAATTTTCAATCCATCTTCTTGTGAATAAACTGCAGCTACATGTGTCCATTGATTTAAAGGTAAAGTCTCATTTGCCACCAACTCTTCTGTTTTCCCGTTTGTAGCTACCAAAAATGAAAGTCGCCCAAGTGCATCAATATTAAATGAATATCCATTGTGATAACCAATATCTGAGTCAATCTTATTGTCTACAATTGGACATACATGGGTTGGGTATGCGCCTAAGGCGACCCACGCTTCGATAGTGAAATCATTTAAAAAAACAGGGACATTGTCTCCCATTATTTCGACATAGGAACTATAGCCATCTAGCAGAAGTGCATTATTGGTTACACCCGAAACAATTTCATGGTATTTCCCAAATACTTCAGATTTTTTACCCTTTATTTTATCATGAACCGATACAATCTTTTCTTTGGGTAAGTATGTTTCACCACGAACCATAGTTACCTCAACTCGTTCGATATGACTATTATCCAACGGGAGCCACAAAACTGGTTCATTTTGGGAAAAAGCAGAAAAACTGAAACAAAAGATGATTGCTAATGAAACTAAAATATTTTTTGACATATTATTGAAAATGAAATGAATTAATAACCTGGGTTTTGAATTAAATTTGGATTCAAATCCAACTCTGATTGTGGAATGGGTTGAACCTCACTTCGTCCTTCAACAAAAGATTCAAAATTAGGGTCTCTAACAACGTTTTCAGAATTATACATTCCCCAACGCTTTAAATCGAAAAAACGAACAACCTCACCAGAAAGCTCAACAACTCTCTCATGCTTGATTTGCTCCAAAAACGAGTCCTTATCCAAACCTGGCTTTGCAACACTTAAAGGAAGCATATTAGATCTTTCACGAACCATGTCTACATATTGATATGCTTCTTGCGTTTTATTATTCTGATTTAAAACTTCTGCATATAAGAGTAAAACATCTGCATAACGAATAATAATAAAATCCGTACCTCCATCAAATTCGGTTGCAACATCACCTATAAATTCTTGCTCAGAATATTTAAAGTAAGCTGTATTAATTTCTGGGTTACGGAACTGCGTTTCCCACCAGCTATAAGGTTCACCAATAAAATTTTCTGTTGAATTAGGATGAAATAATGTTACATCTAACCTAGGGTCGGGGTTTCCATCTTTATCAGACTCAATAAGAAATGATTCATGAATAAATTTGGTTGGTTGAACGTCACCATATGTTCCTTTTTTCTCTCTTGGGCTAAACCCTTGATGACGTACTGATCTGTTCGACTCAAATGCAGGTCCATCATGCAAAAAGTTGATGTGAAACACAGCCTCAGGATTGATGATATTTTTTTCGGTGAAATTGTCCTCATAAGAAGGCATTAACTGATACTCAGACGAATTTACTATCGATTCAAGTACAGGTTCTGCCATATCGTATTTTTGCTGATGTAGGTAAACTTTTGCCAATATAGCTTGTGCTGCTCCTTTGCTGATTCGACCATAATCTGAATCATTATAATCACTGGCTAAAGGGAGGTCTGGAATCGCCTCAGTTAAAAGATTTTCAATTAGGGTATATATTTGACCATCTTCAGCACGATTTGGTATATCGGAAGCCTGCTGGGTGCGGTCAACATAAGCAATGTTTTCTCCATAAACATTTATCATGTTATAATAAGCAAATGCCACGAGCGTTTTCGCCTCTGCTAATATAGCTGGTACATTATCACCAGAAATGGTCTCAGCCTTATCTATAACCTGATAACCCCTAGAAATCATAGCATAAAAATGAATCCACATCATTTCACTTAGAAAGATGTTTGAATTAAAAATTTTAAAACGAAAGGGAGCATAAAACTCATTCGTAGATTCACCAGTTCCCTCGTCAGAAAAACCTGTCAGTATCACTTGAAGATTTCCCAGGTACAATCCACTCAACTGCATAGCATCGTAAGTAGCAATAACGCCTTGAAATAGATCATTTTCTGTTTTCCAAAACGAGGATTCGCTTGCTGTATTAGGATTTACTTGTTCTAATTCAACACATGATGAAAAAAATAATAGTGCAACTAAAAATGAAGGTATTTTTTTTGTGATTTTCATAATAAATTGAATAAAAATTAAAAGTTGATTTCAAAACCAGTTGTAAAAGTCAATAGACTAGGAAATTGTCGAGGATCAATTCCTGGAGTGAAAATGCTATTCCCATCAAATTCAGGGTCTAGCCCCCTGTATTCAGTAAGTGTGAATAAGTTTTGTCCACCAATGAAAACCCTGAGTTTATCAAATTTATTGTTGGGAATATTCAATCCAAACTGAAAATTTTTAAGCTTTACATAGGCGCCATTTTCAAGATAACGAGTACTCTCTAAATTATTTCCGTGACCCTGAAAAAAATGTGGTCTTGGATCTGTTCCCTCACCTGCAATATATGGATCGTAATATGTTGGATAATTTGTAAAATGGCCATAGTCCTCTGAAGTCATCAAACTATGATATGAATTGTAAATATCACGACCACTAACGCCCTGAAAGAATAGGTTTAAATCAAAAATTTTGTAACTGAAGTCTAAGTTAAATCCAAATTGGACTTTTGGAATTGGACTTCCAGTAACAACTCTATCATCATTTAAACTAATTTTTCCGTCAGGAACACCAGTAAGCAATCCATTTTCGTCTCTTCCACTCACATCCCTATACTTGGCGTCGCCTACTTGCGGTCTTTCTCCTTGTATTGTATAGTTGTCTGGGAGAGCAAAAATTTCTTCGGGAGTATAAATCCCCAAATAATCAAGAAGATAAAATTCCCCAACTGAAGATCCAACTCTTGCAGTTGTTTTTGAAGATGTGTCCGTCCCAACAAGTTCCGTCAAGCCATAGCCTAGCTCTGTAATTTCATTGTTGTTTCCAAATAAATTAGCTGAAATTGAAAATTTTAACTCGTTTTCATAGTTTCGAAAAGCGATCGAGGCTTCCCAACCTTTTCTTTCCATCGACACAGCATTGATTGAGGGTTGTGATCTTCCTGTTGTGCCAACCGATCCAGGAAGAGGGATTGAGGCTAACAGATCACTCAAATCTCCAAAGAAATAATCAGCTGAAATAAACAACTTGGAATCGAACATCTCTAAATCAATTCCTATATTGACTTCGCTTAACTCTTCCCAAGAGATGTCGTTGTTTCGCAAATTATCGGATCTTGTAGCACCAATTACACTCACACTTGTTGGTCCCAAGTTGTAATTGACGCCTGGAGTCCATAAACTTGAACCCATAGCTGTTCTGTAGATTGTTGTTATATATTCGTAATCTCCAATACTAGCATTTCCGACAACTCCATAACCAGCTCGGAACTTAAAGTTGTTAATCGCTGGGTAATCAAAGAAATTTTCTTTTGAAATGTTCCATCCTAAAGAAAATGAAGGGAAATTACCCCATCTGTTCTTTTCAGAGAACTTTGAGGATCCGTCTCTTCTCATTGAAGCTGTTAAGTAATATTTTTTATCGTAATCATAAGTAACTCTACCCAAAAAAGAACGAATGGCAGAATTAAACTCTGAACCAGAAGATGATATGCTACCAGTGCTATTACTCAGCTGCCAAAAATTTACTTCGTTGTCATAGCCCCCTAAACTAGTTGATGAAAGGATTTTTGTTGTGCTACTTTGCTCAGTAACTGCACCCATAATTGAAAAGTTGTTTTTATTTATAGATTTTGAATAACTGAGTCTATTTTCAAAAAAAACTCCGCGTTCCTCAATTCTACTTTCTGTAAGTCCAGAAAAATGAGGAGTAGACATTCTAATCTGTCCAGCTTCGTTATAGCTCTTAAAGTTTGTGTATGAACTGTTTAGTCCAAGACTGAATCTATAGTCTAAGCCATCCAAAATTTCATAATTCAAATAAACATCACCCAAAATACTCAGGTTTTCGCTTGTGTTTGTATAAAGATCAATTACACCTATTGGATTTTCGGACCAAGTCTGAGCAACTCCAATCTCACCTATTCCATACCCACTGGGCTGCGTATCATCAAAAACTGGGATAACGGGTAGCATTTCAAATGCAGCCGAAAAGGGAGTGATAATGTTTCCATCAGTTTCAGAGTCAATTGCTCCAGCAATTCCATTCAGTTTACTACGACCTATACTGAGGTGCTCACCAACAACAAGGTTTTCAGCAATTTCAAATTCTGTGTTAATCCGAGAAGAAATTCTTTCAAATTTTGGCCCCTCAATTGCACCTTCCTGACGAAAGTTGTTCAATGAAAAATACAATTTGTTGTTTTCTCCTCCAGCTGAAACACTTAAATTGATGTTATTTGTCATAGCAAAATTATCGAAGAGTTTTTCTTGCCAATCCGTATTTATTGCAGGGTCAAAACCCTCATTCGCACCTGTGACTCTGGGTGCACCTGCATTGTCATGAGCTGCATTAACTATTCGCGCCCAGTTAAAATTATCACCCAAGGGAATTCTTGAGTTTATAAATTGAGTTCCAATTGTAGAATTGAAGTTAATTTTTGGACTCCCAACTTCTCCTTTTTTTGTTGTTATGATAATGACACCATTTGCTGCTCGGTTACCATATATTGCAGAGGCTGAAGCATCTTTCAATACTTGAACTGATGCAATGTCAGCAGGATTCAAAGTTGGATTATCTCCTGAAAGAATTCCATCGATAACATAGAGCGGGTTGTTCCCACCAAAAAATGAAGCACCACGGATCTTTATGTCACCAATTGAGCCAGGTTTACCACTAGTGTTAACACTAACTCCTGCTACCCTCCCCTGTAGTTGGTCGGTTAAACTAGCAGAATATGTCTTCGTAATTTCTTCAACATTTACTACAGAAACAGCACCTGTTATATCATTTTTGATTTGAGAACCATATCCGATCACTACAATTTCATCTAGACTTTCTAAGTCGGGCACCATCGTCATGTCAACAACGTCTTGAGTGGTAATCTCCACTTTCTGATCAATAAAGCCTAAATATGAAAAAATCAAAGTTGAACTATTTTCAGGTTTTTGGATCGAAAATTCGCCATTCACATCTGATGTTGTTCCTATAGTTGTTCCTTCAAAGTAAATAGAAACTCCTTCCAGAGGATCATTACTATCAATTACTTTTCCAGTTATTTGTTTTTGTGAAAACACTGTTGAGGATAAGAGCATAAAAGCCGTAAACAATAAAAAATTATGTAAATTCATTTGATAACAAATTTGTTTAAAATCAGTTTAAATTTAACTCGAATTAATTGGCTCTAGGTTTTATAATTATTCAAATATGTATATATATATTGCAAAATTTACTTCTACAAATAAGGTTGTTATTTAAAAATCACTATCTATAATTAAAACGTTTTTACCATAGGAATCATCCCAAAAAATATCATTATCAATCAGTTGATTAAATTGGATAGATTCTCCATTGTAAAACCCTTCAAGTCCTTTACCAAAAATTTGGTGATTTGGCTGAGCATCAACTAATATTCTAACTCTATTCCCGTCTTGAACATAACTAAATCCAGTTTCTTCAATAAAGTCACCGCCTATTATTTCACCGTCTTGAAAATCACCAAATTTTAATATGATTTTGTAGGATTTGTAGTTTGCCTCAATTACCGAGTTTTTTAAAGATTGTACATTGCCTTTGTCCAATTCAATTCTTCCACCGTTTTCAAGAATTGCTGTTTTTGAAATATTGAAAATCCTCATAACTATTTCATCAATAGGTGTGGCAACTGAGAGATTGTCACGAGTAAAGTTAATATATATATTATTGAAAGGCTCTGACCATTCCTCATAGATTGATATCTTTTTTGTGAGTTCATCAGGAATAGCTTTGCTTCCATGTATAACTCCCATTAGCCCCCCAACAGTTGCAGCCTGATTATCACAATCATATCCAGCAGAAACAGCAATACCAACAGTTTTCATAAAGTCGCCATTACCATATAAAATTGCCATAATCCCAACCAATCCATTATTTAATGAAGAAACAACACTAACTGGTGCTTTACCTTTCTCATTCTCGTAACTGTAGTACTTATCATGTATTTTTTTTCTCACAATACGCCAATCATCGTGTTGCTTATGCCATTTAAGAACATCATTAACCCCTTCGTAAAAAGGTCCATACTTCGGAAGTTTATCGATTGCAAATTTTACTAATGTTTCTGGATCACTTTCAAAAAAAGCTGCACTAATCATAGCCCCATATGCTATTGTCGGATGAGTTCCCCAATCATCATTAGTGATTTTTGCTCCCCATAGTGAGCGGTCAACAGCTAATTGTGTCATTCCAGGATAAAAAACACCCCAAATTTCATTGACCAATTGTGCGTCAATTTGAAACCAGTTTTTATTATTTTCTTTATGCCCAGTATATGGCGCAACAAAACCTTTATCCATCAGATTTCTGGCCGTTCGATTCGCAACCCATATTTTACGATTGATATGCTCTTTCCATTCTTTAGTAATTTCGGCATAATTCAAATCAAGACCATATTGTTCAACTGCATGCAAAGTCACGAACTCAATATCCGTATCATCATCAGCAAAAGCACCCCAAAAAGCGTCAATCATAATCGGGAGGTACCCTCTCCAATCTTGCCTGTTAATTTTTAGGCTGGCATCATCTTTATAGGTGTAAATCCTATCAATTAGTATCGGGATTGGTTCTTCAACATAACGGTTTTCAAAAGGAAGTCCAAGGTAATTTCCTGTGAGCTGACCTATCCAAAAACCTGATATTTTATCTTTTAATTCGTCTTCGCTAATTTTTCTTTCCTGAGAAAAATTTTTGTGCGGTAAGAAACTTAAAACGAGACAACATATTACAGTCAGGTGAATTTTTTTTTTAAGTACAATCATATCCCCAATTTTAGTTAGCAGTATATATAAATATTGTGTTGCATTATGAAGTAAAGTCTAGATTGTATACCGTTGATTTCCAAACCTTGTAAAAGTCCTTAAAAGCCTTTCGAAACTCGTCATAATCACTTTTCGTTTCAAAAATTTGGTGATCATCCCAAAGTACATATCTTGGGTGACCAAGATATTTTGCCTCAGGCCATAAAAATACTTGACCCCAAATCAATCTGTTATTTGTGTTAATTCCTGGATTTTCTTCTGTGTTATTTCCATCTATGAGCTGAAATTGTTCGTTTGAAAGAACGTTTTGGGTTGCACCTAAAAGATTTGATTTGATCCAATCAGACCTCTCAGCCATACTGACATAACCTACCTGATTATTCTCACGTTGGTGTGCCCAAGCCAGGCAAACTTGAGGAGGCGTCAACCCAGTTTGTGCCGAAATGGATTGTATAATATGATGTTGCATATCTGATTGATGCTCTGGAAATCGATCTCTTCCAGGTCTTCTTGGAGAGCCCAATGACATATACCCCGAGGGAGCAATTTTATTTTCTATTAGGAATTGAACAAATTCTTTTTGCTGAAATAAGGGATGAAGCTCCATTTGATTATAAGTGGGGCGATTAAAATCATCTGTGTCACGCAGCAAGAGATCAATCGTTTTTCTTGTTTGGTTTGAAGTACCTATGTTCTTAACTAAACCAAGTCTTTTGAGCTCTGTCATTTTATCCCAAACTTCCATGAAATCCTCATGAATGTAAGGTACTGCATGATCGTTCAATGCATCTCCTGACGACCCAGGCTCATGAAAATTTGACCACGGCCAGTGCACTACATACATATCCAAATAATCAACTTTTAAGTCAATTAAAGTTTTTTTCAAAGCTGGTATGACTTCGTCAGGTTTCATATTTTTGTTCCACAGCTTGGAAAGTATAAAAAGGTCTTCTCTTTTTACTAATCCTGATTTTATGGATTTCTCAATTGCCTGTCCTACGATCTCTTCATTTTGGTAGGCAGTTGCACAATCAATATGACGATATCCAAGTCGTATTGCCTCTATAACAATATCTTCCATTCCTTTCATCAAGTCGGGATTATCAGAATGAAAAGTCCCCATCGCTGCTTGCGGCATTAATGAGCCATCAACTAATTTTATTTGGGATACTGCATTTGGATCTACTGGACTTAAATTTGTGTTTATCATTTTCATGTTTTTAAATTATTATAATCTGGCATTGCCCCATTTGACTGACAAACAAAGGATGATACTTCTACAGCCTTTTGATGTACTTTAGCAAGTGACTCACCTTTAACAAATTCCATTGCCATGGTTGCTGTAAAGGAGTCTCCTGCACCAATTGTGTCTATGACATTTATTTTTGGTGTTTTCAATTGGCTCACATTAGTTGGAGTCATCAAAATGCTTCCATTTGAGCCATAGGTTAGGGCTATTAATTTTAGTTTATATTGATCCATCAGTTTTTCAATTATTGCCTTATCATCTAAACCTTTTAGGTTCAATAGACTACTAATAATTGCTAATTCATCAACATTTAATTTTAAAACATTACAAAAGGCTAAAGACTCCTGAATGATATCATGATTGTAATAGTTCTGACGAATGTTGATATCAAAAACAATGAGACAATCATCATTTAATTTTTGAATGATTTTTTTGATAGAATTTCGAGTGTGAGCATTTCGCTGGGCTAGGCTGCCAAAACACAAGATATTAGTGTGTTCTATTTGTTTGTCTATATTTTTGGGCAAACTGATATAATCCCATGCAACATTTTCATTGATTAAATAGGAGGGCTCCCCTAAAGAGTTTAAATTGACATCAACTGTTCCGGTCGGATAATCTACAGTTTGTATATAATCTGTTGTAAGATTTTTTTTTAACAATGCTTCTTTAATTTCGTTCCCATAAGAATCGTTGCCAACTGCGCTTACTATGCAGCTGAAAGCACCTTGCTGTTGTGTGTGGTATGCAAAGTTAGAAGGGGCACCCCCAACTAGCTTTCCACTTGGCAAAAGATCCCACAAAAGCTCTCCGATTCCAACAGTCGTTAGCATTTGTCATTAAAGATTAAAAGTCAATAAATACTTTCATAGATTTTTCGCCCTGTTTGTCGATATAGTGGTAGGCATCAATGAAATTTTTAAAATCAAAATGTTTAGACATCAGTGGCTCCAGTCTAATTTGCCCTTTGGCAATTTTATCAACGGCTTCTTCGTAATCTTCGTGTTTGTACATCATTGAGCCTAATACGTTGAGTTCATGCTCTCCCAGAAAATACATATTGACTTTTGGATTTTCAGAAAAAACACCAATAATCACAACATCACCTCCCTTTTCAACATTTTCAATTAACACATCTAGTGAAGGCTGAACACCAGCAGCTTCCATTCCTACTTGAAAACCTTCATCTCCAAAAAAATCTTTTACTCCTTGGGCGAAAGAGGTTTCAGCAACATTTAAAACCCCATCAATTCCACATTCTTTAGCAATTTCTAATCTGTAATTGCTAACATCTGTAATTAATACTTTTTTGGCGCCTCGCACTTTTGCAAACTGTGCAACTAAATTTCCTATGGTGCCAGCTCCAGAAACCACAACATTTTTACCCTCAATTTTAGAGGTTCTATTTGTTGCATGAGCGCCAACTGCGGTTGGCTCAACCATCGCACCTTGCTCAAAAGAAAATTGATCAGGCAAAACAATAAGGCGATCTTCAGGAACAACAAAAAAGTCCTGTGCGGTTCCAGGTGCTTGAAACCCCTGAACTCTAAGGTTTTGGCAAACATTGTAATGACCTCGTTTGCAAGGGTTACATTGATTACAAACCAACTGAGGTCTTGCTGTGGCTTTTTGTCCAACTTTTACAGATTTAACATTTGATCCAATTGAGAGTACAACACCCGCGTATTCATGACCCTGAATAACTGGATATGGAGTCGCTGGATGCTCGCCATGGTACACGTGAATATCGCTACCACAAACGCCTATTTTTTTAATTTGAAGGACGATTTCGTTTGAGTGCAGATTAAATTTAAATGGAACATCATTAATTTCAATATGTCCAGGTTTCGTCATTACAGCTTGTCTCATTTCTAGTGCATTAATTCAATAAGTTATCCAAAAAATAAATATAAAACGACCATTAACAATAATAGAAGAAATGCTAGTGATCTTGGGTCATTAAGGGATGAAATTTTATCTTTCATAATCTCCTTTGGTCCATTCCAAGTTGTGGTTGCAACTTGCGATTGTGGTGGTGGTGCTGTACATAAGCTGACAACAATAAAAAAAATGCAGCAAAGACAAAACACCCACCATGTTCTCATTAAAAATGGAATTCCAATGTTTGTTAAATATTTTTCTCCACTAATACTTTCAAAGTCTAACAGAAAAAGACTAACCCCAACAAAAAAGCCGAAAATTAAAGTATAGAACGCTGCGTCTTTAGTACCTCTTCGCCAAAAAATTCCAAGAAGAAAAACAGTAGAAATTGGAGGGGCAATTGCGGCAGCAAGATCATTTATTGCCTGAAAAATACTATCAAATTTACCTGCTTGTGTAGACCAAATAATAGAAAGTAACATTACCACTATGGCAGAAATTTTACCAACTCTAACCATTTGCATATCACTTACTTCTGGTTTTATTCTTTGTAGAATATCGATTGCGACAAGTGAAGAACAGCTATTTAGCGCAGCTGCAATAGTACTCATCAAGGCTGCTAATAAAGCTGCAGCGAAAACTCCTTTTAGTCCTATTGGTATGAGTTCGTTTATGAGTACAGGTAGTGTATCGTTGGGATCAACAATCTGATCTTGAAAAAGCACAAAAGCCAGAGTTCCAGGGAGAACAATTAAGAAAGTTGGTAGGATCTTTAAAAGTCCCGCAAATAGAGGTCCATACTGTGCATCTTTTTCTGTTTTAGCGCCCAAAACTCTTTGTACAATTGTTTGGTCAGTACACCAATACCATATTCCCAAGATAGGATACCCTAGGAAAAATGAATACCAGGAGTAGCCTTCATTTTTTCCGATTTCAGAATCTGCAGCATGAAGCATTTTTAACTGATCTTGCTTCAACGATAGCTTTAGATCTTCAATTGATGTAATTCCAATATCTTGTACTGCAGAAATAGATAAAAATGTTAGAATTACAGAGCCAGCTAATAAAATAACTGTTTGAATATTTTCTGTGATGACAACAGCTTTCAAACCACCAATTACTGTATATATGGCAGTGAGCACTGAAATCATTATAATTGAGATTCTAAAATCTAGGCCAAGAAAGTTTTGAAAAACAATGGCGCCAGCATATAAGCTTATTCCAATATGAATAAAAAGCGCGCCAATGATCGCCATAAAGGCCATAAAGGTTCTAGATCTTGAATCAAATCTTTTTTCAAGGAATTCGGGTAGGGTTGAGATTTTAGTTTTAAAGTAGAAGGGTGCAAAAATAATTGCCAATAAAATCAAAGTGAATGTAGCCATCCATTCAAAATTTCCGACAACTAAACCAATTCGGTATCCTTCAGCAGCTAAACCGGTCAAATGAATGGTTGAAATATTTGAGGCGAAAAGAGCAGCACCAATATAAACCCAATTAAGCCCTCTGCCAGCTAGGAAATAGTTTTCACTATTGAGTTTTTGCTTTCTAGTTGAAAAAATTCCTATGGCAACGATTCCAATCAAATATGCAGCTATTATAAATATATCTACAGTAGCTATACTAGTGTTCATTTGTAGTGAAATTGATATAAGTTAAAAAAAATGGCGATGAAAATGAATCATCGCCATCTTTTATTTTTTTTTGGAATTATTTAGTCAAACTAAATGTCCAATCTCCACTAACGGAGGCCTCTGTACATAAAGAAACGCCGCCAATATTGATGTTGTCAAAGTGAAGTAAACTTCCTTCAGCATCGGGCAATAATTGCCCAAAGGTTGACGAATTGGGGTCTGGGTCAGTCAGACCAGCAATCATGTAAAAACCATAGAACTCTTCCATTGAAGAGCCGTTTGGATCTGCACCTTCCTTTACACTAGAATTTGATAGATTGATAGAAACTTCATTCATGCCATCAGCTCCAAGAATAAGGTTAAAATCGTCTGGTGCAAATAATTGACCTTCTCCTTCTCCACCAAACATATAAACACTAAAAATGGTTCCTAAAGGTAATTGATAGTCAAAACTCAAAGTTGGACTTTCTGAAATATTAATACCATTGTCAAATTCCCAACCAATAGCTGCTTCAAGTACTTTAGTGTATTCCCAAACTAATTTTCCGTCACTAATTGAGACATTACCACCATTTTCATCATTCGCATCACCCATTGGCCACTCATTAACAATACCCTCAGGGTAAGTAATATCTTCTCTTACATTTGTATCATCACTGTAAGTAAATGATTCCAAAAATCCTTTTGTAGGATCAAGAGCTGGAAAGTTATAATTAACATTAAAACTAAGAGTCATAGCATTGTCTGTCAATCCAGAAATTGACATGTTAACATCATCATCCCTGCTAATCATTGTGTTTGTGTCATCTGTATAAATCCAAGGAGTTGTCTCTGGCATTACTGGAACCCCACAATCAGGTCCATCAGAAGATGTCAAAGTACCTCCTGCATCGCTTCCTGTAATTGAAATCGTCATATTTGACCAGTCCTGCGCAGTGGCATCTGAGGGAGCAGTGACAGATGAAACAGTCCAATTACCCAATATACTACTAGTAACTACTACTTCATCTGTATCGTCGTCATCTGAACAACTCACAAATAAAAAACTAGACAATAATATTGTTGTCGTAAATAAATAAGTAATTTTTTTCATTAGTTTAATTTTATGAAAACAAACTTAGTTTATTAACAGTTCTAATTTGTTTCAAAATACGTCAAACAAGTATGATATTTCATCATTAATGTGAAATAGGCTTAATTGTGCTGAATCACTTGAACGTTGAAATTTTTTGAGAAAGAAGATATTTCTTGATCATTTGGAATAGACGTTTGCGCCCCTTTTTTAGTAACAGAAAAACTAGCTGCTGTATGAGCCTTAACAATCGCTGATTTCAACGGAATTTTGTTTAATACACAGTGTGCAAGACAACCATTAAATACATCTCCTGCTGCAGTTGTATCGATTGCTTTTATAGCAGGGATGCTAAACTCAAAAACTCCATTCGAACTTAACCACATGCTACCCTTGTCGCCTAGGGATACGATACAATTTTCGATTCCAGAATTAATGAGTTTTCTTGAAGCTTCAATAGCACTAAATTTATTGTTAACTGAAATATCGGTTAATAATTCTAACTCGGATTCGTTTGGAGTAATCATCCATATTTTATTTAAAACGTCAGCAGGCAAACAAACAGCTGGTGCCGGATTAACAATTACTCTTACTTTATTATCATAACAAAAATCAATTATAGAAATTACAGTTTGAATTGGAATTTCAAATTGAATTAAAACCAAATCTGCATTTGAAATTTCTTCTAAATATGGCTTTAGTTTTTGAAAAGTTAAGGTTCCATTTGAACCTGGAGCAACAGCTATTGAATTTTCGCCACGCTCTGAAACCAATATCTGTGCTAAGCCTGTCGGCTGCTTATTATCTGTGAGGATATATTTACTGTCAAATCCTAATTCATTGTAGTATGTTTTTAGCTCCAACCCAAATGAATCATCGCCAAGTTGCGTTATAAATTTAACTTTTGTTCCTGCTTTTTTTGCTGAAACAGCCTGGTTAGCTCCTTTACCTCCAAATATTTTTTTGAATTCCCCGCCAATGACTGTCTCACCAATTTTTGGAATACGCTTTAGATAAATTACAAGATCAATATTACTACTTCCGATTACAAATAAATTCATTGATCAAAAGAGTTTTGCCAAAATAATT
The DNA here is from genome assembly GCA_016779945.1 of Bacteroidia bacterium. Lineage (GTDB taxonomy): Bacteria > Bacteroidota > Bacteroidia > NS11-12g > UBA9320 > UBA9320. The sequence goes on from JADHMR010000046.1 coordinate 14,841, forward strand.
AATCCTAAACCTGAAATAAAGAAAAAAAACATCAAAGGAATCAGCCATGCATAATTTTTTGGAAGATCTTTAAACTCTTTCCAAATAAATACACCCCAAATTGCAGCAACCATTGTTGCTCCTTGTCCCAAACCATAAGCAATGGCTGGACCAGCTTTTTCCGAGGCTATAATGCTAAATGACATTCCTACGCCCCAAATCACTCCACCTAAAATTCCAATGAAGTGAAGTTTTGTGTTACCCAACTTAATGTAATCACCAAAACTTACTCTTTCTCCAAAAAAAGGGCGATACATATTTATAGTATTGAATAAAAAATTTGAAAGTAAAACTCCTATTGAAAAAATAAATAATGCTGTATATGGTGTTAATTTTCCTGCTTGGGGTGATGTAAAATCAGGTGCCATCGAAGCTGCTACATATTTGTAGAAAAAACCCATCGCAATACCCGCAGCTATTGAAAATAAAATTCCTTTGGTTGAACCTCCTCCGCTGTTTTGCAAGGTTTTCTTATATGCAAAACCATCAATAATGATTGCTAATGCCACCAATAGAACACCACCAAATAAAAATAAAGGATTGCCACCCGGAAAGGAAATATAATTTGTAAAAACACCTAACACTAAGGCAATACCAATGCCAATTGGAAAAGCGATTGCCATTCCAGAAATTTCAATTGCTATGACCAAAAGTAAGTTTGCAAGATTAAAAACAACTCCTCCAATAAAAGCCGATTGCATATAAAATAATTCTGCCTGAGATAGATCATCAATAAAACTTCTTCCGAGTTCTCCGTTAGAACCTAACGTCAAACCAAAAATTAGTGTAAGGAGTAAAATCCCAAAAGAATAATCCCAATAAAAAAGCTGGAAAGGCCATTTCTGACTAGATAACTTTTGCGTATTTGCCCATGATCCCCAACATAACATGGTTATGAAACAAAAGAATATTGCAGTGTTGTAGTTCTCAATTATAAACATGGCTCACAAAAAAATTTCTGTGAATCTAATGAATTCATTTACAA
>JADHMR010000003.1 GCA_016779945.1 Bacteroidia bacterium
CCAATGATTCCAAGTAAAACAAAGCTAAATGATATCATTTCGGCTTGAGTAAAGTCCAAACCTAAAAAATGGTAATCTGGATTAACACGGATTTTTTCAATCAAAAAACGTTCAACTCCTGCAAAAATTAAATAGATACAAAATAGAACTCCTGGTGCAAATCTTTTGCGGATAGACCACAGTATAAAAAATAATGAGAGTGCCATTAGAACCTCATAAAAAGGGGTTGGCCAAACCGGATTTTCTAGGGTAATACCATGAACATTCCCCTCATAATTATATGCCCATGCCCAATCTGGAAGCCAATTTAACCAGTTTGGTTTGGGGGCTAAATTCTCTACACCCCAATCACCGTCACCACTCACATGACAACCCATTCTTCCTATACCATATGCTAACATCAATGCCGGACCACCAAGATCTATCATTCGTTTCCAAGGGACACCATTCTTGCCAGCATACCAAAGAACTCCAATTGTGCCACCTATCAAACCCCCAAAAAATGTCAAACCACTGAATGGATCTCTGAATAATACCATTGGGTCGGCGAATAATTCCTCATAATACTCAAGGTGGTGAAACAACTTAGCCCCTGTAAATCCAGCGAGAGCAGCAATAAATGTCAAATTACTGACAATCATATATGGATGGTATGTAACGGTTTGGTTAGGATCTAGCTCACCCTCTTTTACATACTGATAATATCTATAGCCAGCAAAAGAACACAGCATAACTATACCCCATAACCAAGACCCCTCACTTGATATTAAAAATGCTTGAGGATTATCTGATAAATCACTAAAATTTAATCCAAGGTGTATTATTTTGAATCCAATTAAAAATCCTACCAGACCATTTGTGATAAGCTCACGAATAAGGTTTGGTTTCTCTACTTTCTTTTGAACCGACTTTAGAACACCATCTTTCTCTAATCGTTTAAACTCAAGTGTAATAACCCAACTTGCCGCTAAAAAAGCCAGAGCAACAAAAAAACCAAACATCATCACTATTTTAAATGCAGGTACAGAAACACCGAAAAGATCTAATACTGCGTGATATAATGTTGGGTACATAACTATTTTATTGGTGCAAATTTAGCAAGCAAAAATTCATTTTAATACTAAAAGTAAACTATCTTAAACTTTTGATTTATAAATTTTGAATATGCCGATTAGAACTGAATATTCTTATTTTTCTCTTTAACTTGATGACTAAACATATTAAGTATACCTTTCACAATCAAATAATTACTAGCTTTATTTCACCCAAAACTTATTCTGCAATTTTATACAAATCAACTTTTGATTTTGACAATGCCCTTCCACTGACAGCTATATCATCAAAATGTTGACTTTGAATAGTGTTGACTTTACTTGAATCATAAGGTGCTTCGAATCGAACATAGTTTTCTGAAAAACCCTGCATTGAGTTTTCGCCGTGCTTTTCCTCTTCCCACAAGACTTGCATTGTTCTTCCAAGTTGAGATTCATAAAAATGCCTTTTCTTTTTTGTGCTGAGAATCCTCAATCGTTCTGCACGGTCAGTTTTATCAGATTTAGAGACCTTATTGGATAATTTTTTGGCGGTTGTATTATTCCTCTCTGAATAGGGAAAAACGTGCAGATAGCTCACGTCCAATGAATTAATAAACTCATATGTACTTAAAAAATGTTCCTCAGATTCACCCGGAAAACCAACAATCACATCAACACCAATGCAGCAATTAGGCATTTTAGCTTTAATTCTTTCAATTCGATCTCGATATAAATTACTCAGATATTTTCTCCTCATTTTTATCAATATTTCATCATTACCACTTTGCAATGGAATATGGAAATGAGGAACAATTTTTTTACTCTGAGCTACAAAATCAATAATCTCATTACTTAATAGATTAGGTTCAATACTGCTGATACGAAAACGTTCGATACCCTCCACTTTATCCAATTCTAACAATAAATCATAAAATGTTTCTTTATAATTTTGTTGAGCACCAAAATCACCAATATTAACACCAGTTAGTACAACCTCTTTAATATTTTTGGATGCAACCTCTTTTGCCTTTTCTACTGTTTCTTGAATTGATACATTTCTACTCTTCCCTCTAGCAAGTGGTATCGTGCAAAATGAGCAGAAGTAATCACACCCATCTTGAACTTTGAGAAAACTCCTTGTTCTGTCTCCCATACTGTAAGCTGGAACAAAGTCTTGAGTCTCTTTAATATTTTTATTGTGAACAATGGCCTTTGCCTCTTTCTCCAGTGAATGAAGGTGTTCAATCATATTAAATTTCTCTGCCGCACCAAGAACCATGTCAACTCCTGGAATATTTGAAATTCCCTTTGGTTTAAGTTGAGCATAACACCCTATTACTACGACATACGCCTGAGGATTTTGTTTAAGGACTCCCTTAACAGTATTTCGACATTTTTTATCTGCATTATCAGTTACCGAACAAGTATTAATAATGTATATATCTGCCTTTTCTGAAAAATCCACTCGAGTAAATCCATTATTTTCTAACTGTCGAACAATCGTACTGCTCTCAGAAAAATTCAGCTTACAACCAAGTGTATGAATAGCTACTAAAGACATGTAGTGCAAATTTAATTAACCTCAATGATTTCAGATTGAAATATTTTTCGATTAAGAAAGCAACTGTTTGTTGAACTCTTTTAATGCTAATTCGTTAATAGGTTAATCATGCAAGAAAGAACAATCGAACAAATCATACCATCCCAAAAAGTAAATATGGGTGGTCATATTATAGATCAATCATTACCAACTCGTCAGATTGATAATTTAGATCCATTTCTATTGATTCATCACTGGCACAATCACCTACCAGGCAACCAAAAACCTCAAGAGGAAGGTGTTGGACCACACCCTCATTGTGGATTTAGTCCAGTAACTTTTATTTTTAAAGGTGCCATTGAGCATAGAGATAGTCTTGGGAATCGTGCAGTTGTAGAAAACGGAGGCACACAGTGGATGTTTTCTGGAAGAGGAATCACGCACAGTGAGCGGTTCCCGAAAAAACTTGTTGAGGAAGGTGGAGAGTTAGAATTTATTCAATTTTGGGTGAACGCACCCGCTAAATTTAAAAATGAACCTCCTTATTACCAACCCATAAGCATGTCAGAAACACCATTGTCTGAAGAAGATAAAAGTAAAGTTTGGGTAGTTAGTGGCGAATACAAAGGATTAAAAGGGATAGCTCCAACATATAGTCCTCAACTTCTACTTCGTGGTGAAGTAGAAAAAGGTGGCATATTAGAAATTCCTATTCCGCAATCGTACAATGCACTTTTATATGTTCTTAATGGAGACTTAAATCTAAATGGCACTCATTTAAAAAATAAGGACATGGGCATTCTTAATCATGATGGAGATGGTGTGAAAGTTGAAGCCAATGAAAATACTCGATTTATTGTCCTCAGTGGAGAACCTATCAATGAACCTATTGCAACTTATGGCCCTTTTGTCATGAACAATCAAGCCCAGTTAATGGAAGCTTTAAAGAAAGCACAAATGGGCAAAATGGGTGTTTTGATTGAGGAGTTTGAGTAAAAATTATTTTTTCTTAAGGGTAAAGCCAAATGTGCTGCCAATTCCAACACTGCTTCTCACGTTAATGATTTGATTGTGGGCTTCAATGATATATTTAACTATTGCAAGCCCCAAACCATTACCCCCTTCGTCTCTACTCCTTCCTTTGTCTGTTCTGTAAAAACGTTCGAATAAACGCGGCAGATGTTCCTCTGCTATACCTTGTCCATTGTCTGACACCTCTATTAGAATGTTCTCATCCATATCATAAAATCCAATTTCAACGACACCTCCATTCTTGCCATATTTTATTGCATTTACTACTAGATTTATTAATACTTGCCTAATCTTTGCTTGATCAGCATAAACATAAACTTGTTTAGGGTTTTGATGTTTGAATTTTAATTCTATTTTTTGACTTACAGCTTTATTTTCTACAATTTCAAAGACTTCATTTGTCAATTTAATGATATCAAATTCAACAAATTCTAACGGTGGGTTTTTACCCTGAAGTACATTAATATTTGTCAATTCATCTACAAGCTCTATCAGACGTTTTGTACTATTACTTGCTTTTATTAAAAATAATTGATTTACAGACTCATCCTCCAATGCACCGTCTAATAATGTATGGATATATCCTTGAATACTTTGTATGGGTGTTTTTAATTCATGAGAAACATTGCCTAAAAATTCACCAATATATTTTTCTAATTCTTTTAAATCATTGACCTCTTTTCGATTTTTTTCAATCCACTCAAGTACATCCTTACTTACTGCTTCTAATGGGTCAGACTCATTTTTGTACTTGTCTAGTAAATCAATGTCTTGGTTAGTTTTGAACTGATAAATATTTCTATATATGGTCTTTATCTTATCGTAGATAAAACGATTTAATATCAGATAAAAAATGAAGTAACAAAGTAATAAGACAATGCCAAAATTAATAACAGTGGGTAAAATCTTTTCAGAAAATATCGCTACACCAATTGATGATACAATTGCTGCTGTAAAACTAACAATAAAAGCTATCGCACCAGGGCTTGTTGCATTTCTCACAATACAAACTTATATCCTACGCCTTTAATTGTCTTAATTTTTTCGTCACCAACTTTTTCTCTGATCTTTCTGATGTGCACATCAATTGTTCGATCAACTACGCTTACGTCTGTTCCCCAGACTTTGCTAAGGATACTTTCTCTCCTAAAAACTTTGTCAGGTTTTGACGCAAGAAGAAACAATAACTCAAACTCTTTCTTCGGTAAAGTAAAGTGTTTGTTTTGTAATGAAACTTTGAATGTGTCTCGGTCAATAATTAAGTCACCATGTTGAATTTGACTGATCGTGTGTTGATCTTTTTTCCTTGATAATATAGCCTTGATTCTACTGATAAGCACCCGTGGCTTTATGGGCTTCGTAATATAATCATCAGCCCCAGCCTCAAAACCAGCAATTTCTGAATATTCCTCTGATCTTGCTGTTAAAAATATAATAAACTTATCACTAAGATTAGGTTTAGATTTAATTGCTCGACATGTCTCTATGCCGTCCAATTCAGGCATCATAATATCCAGTATTATCAAATCAGGCTCTTTCTTTATTGCTATTTCAAGACCTGCTGCTCCATTATTTGCTGAATAACATTTGTACCCTTCTTTTTCAAGATTATATCTCAGTAATTCAACAATATCCTGATCATCTTCAACGATTAATATCTTTTTTGCCATTATAGTATTACAATGATTGTTGTAGTTTAAAACTTCTACATTATAACAAAGTTAACAGAATGTTAACTCGCTCATTTAATCTCTTGTATTTTTAATGATTCGAGTAAAGCCGACTAAATCGTTCAGATTATTTTCTGACCGCTCTATATAACTGTGAGCTGTCACCTTTGTCATGGTACATTTTTTTTGGATTTGAGTGATATCAAAAGCCAACTGAGTTTGATTGGGATTGGACAATATTGAATCGAATTTCATAGTGTACACACTGTCATTTTCCCAATTTAGTTTGAATCTTACTAGCAAACCGTCTTGCAAGAGAAATTCTTCTTGATAGTCTGTAGTTCTATGAATTAAGTATTTGAATGAACCCTCAGAATAATGAAAATTACCTACTTTCCATTCTTGAAACTGTTCCTGATTTTGGTTATCAACTTGTTTGTTATCCACTTGATTGCAAGCGAATAAAAAAATAAAAAATAATACCCAATAAAATTTCACAATTAATCCAATAATGGGATAATTAGAGCCTCCAACTGATTACTTCTAAAGCCGGATTTTACTATTCTACCCTCGCGATCAAGCAAGAACGTAGCAGGGATAGAACGCACTTTATACAGCTGAGCTGCTGATGATTTCCAGCCCTTTAGATCACTAACATGTTTCCAAGTTAACCCGTCTTTTTGAATAGCTGCCTTCCAGCTAGCTTCCTTGGAATCCAGTGAAACACCATATATTTCGAAACCTTTGTCTTTATACTTCTCGTAAATTGCCTTAACATGTGGGTTTTCCTTTCGACAGGGTCCGCACCAGCTCGCCCAAAAGTCGATCAGAACTACTTTACCTTTTAGAGAAGACAATGCCAATGAATCTCCTTGGGGTGTTTTTAATATTATTTCTGGAGCAATTACGCCATTGGTGGTGGGCCCCAAATTATCAATCGTTTTTCCTAGGCTGGCAGTATAACTCGAATTTGGAAAATCCTTTCTTAATTTCTCATAAGCAATCATAAGTATACTTGGGATGGGTTGATTAAATAAATATTTTGCAGCAAAATACGTTGCGGGGGTGGTAGGTTCTGTTTTTACAAAATTCTCAATATCAGCTGTTCTCTTTTTTATTAAATCATTGTATTTTCTAGTTGTTTCTGCGGTGACATTAGCAGAAGCTGTTTGGGGATCAATCGCCTCCACTTCTTTGTTAAAAGCCGTCATCGTTCGTTCAAAATCAGTATAAATTTTAAATATTTTATACATCGATGCATTGTATTTACCTCCACTAATTGACGCATCTAAAAACTCATCTTTCGTTATTTTTAATGACAATTTTGCTCCTTTCTCTATAATTAATGGAACACCAGGAGGACGCGTATTCCCGATAGTTACATAATACAATGTACTCTCATCATATCCATTTCCATTGAATTCAAAAGATCCGTTTTTGTTAGCATAAGAACTATCAATTATTTGTAATTGAACATCCGTAATTTTACTTAAAATGAATAGTGTATTTTGTGGAAGATTTGAATTGCCTTTGATAACAAAATCTGATTTAACTTGAGATGAGGTACAACCCATCATTACTGAAGAAGCTGCCACTATTATAACTGTTAAAAACCACCGCTGGATATTTTTTTTAAATTTCATTTTCATTATTAACGTATCGTAAACTGGTTAATTGTCAAGTAATTTTACAAGGAGATTTTTTGTCTTCTTTGGATCTGCTTTACCACCACTTTTCTTCATAATCTGTCCCATAAACATACCAATTAAACCTGTTTTACCCGCTTTGTATTCTTGTACTTTATTTGGATTTTCATCCAAAACCTCCTGAATTAGCTGATGCAGTGTATCCTCATCACCTGTTTGTTTTAGATTTAGTTTTTCAATTAATTGACTCACTTCTTGTTTAGGATTCAATAATAACGCAGGGAATAATTTTTGTTCAGCCACACTAAAATTAATCACCCCTTCATCAATAAATTCAATAATAAGAGCAATGGTCTTTGGACTTAATGGGAATTTTTCAATAGAGGAAGCATTACTATTCACCCAACCTTTAACTGGCCCCATGACCCAGTTAGCAGCAGCCTTATAATTCGTTGAGTAATCACATACCAATATAAAGTAATCTGCAATATCCTTTTGTTCCGTTAATATTTCTGCATCATAGGCACCCAGTGAATATTCAGATGTAAAACGGGCAATTAATTCCTTGGGTAAGGCTGGCATTCTTTCCTTTAATTTATCAATCCAAGCTTGATCAATGATTAATGGAGGTAAATCTGGTTCTGGAAAAAATCGATAATCATTGACTAACTCTTTACTCCTCATCGAGAAAGTTGTTCCTTTGACTGCATCAAAACTTCGGGTTTCTGAGAAGATTTCTTCGCCAGCAAGTGCCATTTTACTTTGACGATTAAATTCAAATTCAATGGCTTTTTTTACATTGCTCATCGAATTCATATTTTTTACCTCAACCTTTGTCCCAAAATCTTTAGAGCCTAAAGGTCTTACTGAAACATTAGCATCACACCTCAGGCTTCCCTCTTCCATGTTCCCATCACAAATACCAAGGTATCGAACTAATTTTCTAACTTCTGAAAGAAAATTATAGGCCTCTTCTCCACTTCTAAAATCAGGTTCTGTTACGATTTCAACCAAGGCTGTTCCAGCACGGTTATAATCCATCAAAGTATTGTATATATCCAAATCATGGATTCCTTTTCCAGTATCTTCCTCCATGTGAATTCGCGTTAGGTTGATACGTTTAGATGTTCCGTCAGATAAAAGAATATCAACCCCACCACCATTACAAATTGGTGTATCTAATTGTGTAATTTGATACCCTTTGGGTAGGTCAGCATAGAAGTAGTTTTTTCTGGAGTAAGAATTATACGACCGTATGTCACAATCACAAGCCAACCCAAGCATGATTGCCATATTAATCGCTTCTTTGTTGTGAACAGGCAATGTACCTGGGTGTCCAAGACTTACTGGACTAACAAGTGTGTTGGGTGATGCACCAAATGCAACCTTATCCGAGCAGAAAGCTTTAGATTTTGTTTTTAATTGAGCATGAATCTCCAAACCAACTACAACTTCATGTGTATCGTTTTTTAACATAAGATTATCCTTCATTTGTAAAATTAAATGCGATCTCTTTTACTTTCTCTAATCCTGTTACATCAGAACCTCCAGCTTGTGCAAAGAAGGGTTGACCTCCTCCACCGCCTTTAATCTCCTTAGACCATTCTCTGACTAAATTTCCTGCATGGTAATTTTTTTCTTTTACAAGTTGGTCACTTATCATGATACTAATATTTGGTTTCCCTGCAACGTTAGCTAATAACGTACAAAATAAATTTTCGGTTTCTTGTTTGAGTTGAAAACAAAGATCTTTGACTTGTGCCGCTTTATCAACTTCGATTGTTTCGATGATAACTTGCATGCCATTTATGTTTTGAATAGACGATTTCAACTTATTCTTTAAACCCGCAACTTGTTTATGTTCAAAGGCTTCTAACTTCTCTTTAAAACTAAAATTTTCATTTTTAATATCCTTAATCGCCTTTAAAATATCTTTTTGATTGCCTAATTCCGACCGGACCAAATCCAATAGTTCTAACTGATTTTTTACATAATCGTCTGCATGAGCTCCTGTAAAAGCCTCAATTCTTCTTACTCCTGCGGCTACAGCCCCTTCGCTTACTATTCTAAAGCTTCCAATTTGAGCAGTATTTGATACATGTGTTCCACCGCATAATTCAACCGAAAAATCTTGATCAAAAGTGACCATTCTTACTGTGTCACCATATTTTTCTCCAAACAAAGCCATAGCACCTTGCTGAATTGCCTTGTCAAAGGGAATATTTCGATCTTCTTTCAAAGCTATAGAAGAACGAATTTTATAGTTTACTAATTTCTCAATGGCTTCCAATTCTTCTTTTTCAACCTTCTGATAATGAGAAAAATCAAAACGCAAATACTTCGAATTAACTAAAGATCCTTTTTGAGTAACATGATCTCCTAATATTTGTCTTAATGATGCTTGAAGCAAATGAGTAGCACTATGATTTAGTGTGACTGAATTTCTGTATTCCGAATTTACAACAGCAGTAAATTTTTGATTTAAATTTTTGGGTAGTTCTTCTGCCAAGTGGATTATCAACTTGTTTTCTTTTTGAGTATCTGTAATTTTGATTTTCTGACTATCAGAAAGGCCCTCAATAATTCCTTTATCACCAACTTGACCACCACTTTCCGCATAAAATGGGGTACAATTAAAAATCAAATGAAACTGCTTCTTCCCCTTTACTTCAACTGTTCGATATCGAGTTATGATTACCTCAGACTCCGTATAATCGTAACCGATAAATTCTTCGCGATCGTCTTCTACAAGTTCAATCCAATCTCCTGCCACCTTTTTTGCATCTGCTCTACTTCGGTCTTTTTGTTTAGCTAATTCCAGTTCAAAGCCTTTGATATCGACTTGAATATTTTTTTCTTTCGCTAAAAGCTGTGTAAGGTCAATGGGAAAACCAAATGTATCGTACAATTCAAATGCGTGGATACCAGATATCATTTTACCTTCGGAGGATGCATAGTTATCAAAAAGTTTCAAACCATTATTTAATGTATTTAAGAATGATTTCTCTTCTTGTTCAATCACCTTGGTAATGAATTCTTTCTGGCTCGATAGATTAGTAAAAACATCCTCAAATTTGCTCACAAAACCATCAACTAAGCGATAAATAAAAGGAGATTCAATTTTCAAGAAACTATAACCATATCTAACAGCTCGTCTCAATATTCTACGTATAACATAGCCTGCACCATTATTATCGGGCAATTGACCGTCAGAAATAGCAAAACACACTGCTCTTAAGTGATCTGCAACCACACGAAAAGCAATATCTGTATTGGTATCTTTACCATATTTTACACCACTGATGTCCTCCAAAGTGTGAATGGTATCCATGAATAGATCTGAGTCATAATTTGAGTTTTGTGAATGAACAGCTCTTACTAATCGCTCGAGTCCCATTCCAGTATCGACATGTTTAGCAGGTAGGGGCACCAAACTTCCATCAGCCTTTCTGTTATATTCCATAAAAACGAGGTTCCAAATCTCAATCACTTGTTCGTGATCTGCATTGACGAGGCTAGCACCATCAATTTTTAATCGTTCATCATCCGATCTTAGGTCGATATGAATCTCCGAACAAGGACCACATGGACCCGTCTCTCCCATTTCCCAAAAATTATCTTTTTTGTTTCCTAATATAATTCGATCTTCAAAAACATGATTCAACCAAATTGTTTTTGCATCCATATCCAAATCCAACTGATCGGGTTTGCTCCCCTCAAAAATAGAAACATACAATCTGTCCTTGTCTAGTTTATATACTTCGGTTAAAAGCTCCCAAGCCCAATTTATTGAATCTTCTTTGAAATAATCCCCAAAACTCCAGTTACCCAACATTTCAAACATGGTATGATGATAGGTATCCACACCTACCTCTTCTAAATCATTGTGTTTTCCACTAACTCTTAGGCATTTTTGGGTATTGACTAACCTCGTATCAGTTGCAGACTGGTTCCCTAGAAAGATGTCCTTGAACTGATTCATCCCAGCATTAGTAAACATAAGGGTAGGATCATCTTTAATTACTATTGGTGCCGAATCAACGATTTTATGGCCTTTTTTTTCAAAAAACGTTAAAAATGTGTTCCTTATGTCTTGTGCCGTCATTCTTTTGGATATAACTGTTAATAATTAATGTAAGATCTTTTTATCTTTGCAATGTATTAAGTAGGCAAAAATACAATGCGTAAAACGAAATTTAGATTTAATCCTGAAACTCTTGAATATGAAAAAGTTTCAAATACGCTTTTGATACAAATTGCTCGTATTTTTGGTTTTGTTTCTCTTGCTGTGACAATTGGAATCATCAGTTTCTTGATTGTGAATAAAGGAAGGAATACAGAAGCACTTCAAAATCAACTTGCCGATTATGAAGTTCAAATCAAACTTTTAGAGAAAAAATCAATAGATATGCAATCCAAATTAGATGATTTATCATCTATGGATGACAACGTATACCGTGAAATATTTGGAGCAGACCCCATTAGCGACGATGTACGCAAAGCAGGAACAGGTGGTATCGACAAGTATACTTCGTTAGATCAATTGAAAGATGGTGAAAAAATCAAAAAACTTCATCAACGATTGGACAAAATGGATAACCAATCTAAAATCCAAATTGAATCCTACGAAAAGCTTATTAATCTGGCAAAAAATAAAAGCAAAATGCTTGCAGCAATCCCTGCAATTCAACCAATATCTAATAAAAATTTAAAGCGAATAGCTTCTGGCTTCGGTTATCGTATCGATCCCATATATCGTACTCGTAAAATGCATAAAGGCTTAGATTTCTCTGCACCAATAGGTACCAAAATATATGCTACAGGCGACGGAGTCATCAAAAAAGTTAAACGACAACGTTGGGGATACGGAACTCATGTTGTAATCGATCATGGTTATGGATACACCACATTATATGGTCACATGAGCAGAGCGAGCGTGAGGCAAGGACAACGTGTCAAAAGAGGTCAACAAATTGGTTTAGTTGGAAGTACAGGAAAATCAACTGGACCACACTTGCACTATGAAGTCGCAAAAAATGGCATTCAAGTTAACCCTATTGGCTATTTCTACAATGACCTAACAACTGAACAATACGAGGAAATCATTAAACTTTCTTCTAATCCTAATCAGTCATTCGACTAATGGGCCTTTCTCCCGAAAAACTATTTTACAATCTCACCGAAGTTTGTGAGAATTTTAGTATTGCCCCCTCCACATTACGATATTGGGAGTCTGAATTTCCATCGCTGAATCCTAAAAGAAATGACAAGGGAACTCGATTTTATGACAAAAATGACATTGAAGAAATTGCAAGGATTCATATATTAGTTAAACAAAATAAATACACCATTCAAGGTGCTATTGAAAAACTTAAAGTCGATAAACAACAAGTTGATCACAACGTAAAAATTTTAAAAAAACTAAAAAAAATAAAGGAGTTTCTATCCCAACTCAAGCAAGAATTATAATTTTGTTTAGTGAACAAACTCTATTTTATTGTCCTTCTTTTTTCTATTTGTGAAAAACTATTAGCTACAAATCCCCCAGATGCAATTAGCCTAAGTTTAGGAGGTTCAACAACTGCTTATTCCTCACCTTTTTGCATCCAATATAACGCGGCAAATCTCGTATATTCTCCCTCCAATATTGCATTTAATGCTCAAAATAGATATGGTATTCGCGACTACACTAAAATCCTATTTGTTGGAAATTATTCACTGAAAGAATCTTCCTTAGGGTTTTCGTATCAAGCAGAAAATGGGATTATTTTTAACCAAAAAATATCTGCTGCAATTGCCAAAAAAATTCAACCAAACCTTGCATGTGGAATTACCCTTAATCTAAATCGTTTCAGTTCTAGGGATAGCTACTATCAAAATACTCAAATCATAACTTTTAGTGCTGGGCTGTCCTATCAAATTAATCCAAAAAATCAACTTGGATTTCAAATTGAAAATCCAAATCAAAGTGAAATTATAGCTTTCCCAAAAGGAAAATTACCTACTTCGGTACGTTTAGGTTTAAAGCATCAATTAACTAGTAATATCAACCTATACATAGATGCATTTCAATCGAGCAATCAACACATAAATACCTGTGTTGGCATCGAAATAATAAAAGATCATTATAAAATAAGAACGGGCTATAATACCAATCAAATAATTGGATGTGGCATTGGTATCCAAAAAGGGAGTATCATGATAGACGTTGGTTTAAGTTTTCATAATCATTTAGGAATTTCACCATCACTAAACACTAGCTATGCATGGTAAATTATTTAGGATATGCATAATTATATTTGCTTGGTCCTCAACAAACGCCCAAAAAGATGCTAACTACATTAACCAATACCTCGAGTATGTGATTGAAATAGCTGATGAAGATGTTGATATTGTAGAAATAACAGAACAACTTCTGAGGTATATCAACCATCCTTTAAATATTAACAAAGCATCCAATACAGAAATTTTTAACTTTCCGTTGTTTAGCCAAAGTCAAGCCCTCGAAATATGTAATCATCGTAAAAAATTTGGCCCCTTTCTCTCCATCTATGAATTTCAGTTGCTTCCAAGTTTTAATCATCAAGTATTAAACCAGGTTCGACCTTTAATTGCTGTCTATACCCATCCAATAACCCTAAAAACAGTTCGAAAAAACATTCGAAAAGGAAAACATCAATTCATGTCACTTTGCGAAACAACAAGTCCCAAAAACATAGGGCAACTTCGAAAAACTAATCACACTTCAGACTCGCTAACATATTATATAGGATCCAATATTTACTCCAATATTCGATATCGTTTTGATTATAAGAAACATCTATCATGGGGAATAAATCTTGAAAAAGATGCTGGTGAACAATTCAGTTTTAATAAGCAAAAAACACCCCTTGGATATGATCACCAATCCCTTTATTTATCTTTAAATGATGTAGGTAAAATCAAATCACTTCAAATTGGAGATTTTCATGTCAATTTAGGGCAGGGCCTCACACTGAGCACAGGATTAGCATTCGGAAAATCAAGCTTAATCACAAATACCAAAAGGAATTTTAGTGGATTTAGCTCATATCGTTCTTTACGTGAAAATGCATACATGAGAGGTTTGGCTTTATCGGTCAATAACAAAAATATTACATTGGGCTCTTTCATTTCATACAAAAAGTTAGACGGTGTAATCCATTACTTAGCACCCGACTCTAATAATGAGAGATCTACTCCCTTCGTTGAAACTATTACAGAAGACGGCGGATATCATCGGACTATCAATGAACAACAACAAATAAACAAATTAGCTGACCTACAAACAGGGGGTTATATTGAATATGAAAATAACACGGTAAAAGTTGGGGGCGTTCTCCAATATCGAAAACTAAGCATCCCTATCAGACAATCAACAGAGCCCTACTCTTTTTTTTCATTTCAAGGAGATAATTACCTAAAAAATGGGATTTACTACGATGCCGTATTTCGAAATATCAATTTATTCGGAGAATGGAGTTATTGCTTTTCAAACCTAACCCTGGCTCAAAATCACGGAGCTTTAATTAGTATACATAGAAAACTTGACCTCAGTATTTTATACCGAAACTATAACCCCGGTTTTATTACATACCAAACCAATGGATTTGGGGAAAATAGTAACGCAAAAAATGAAAAAGGACTTTACCTTGGATACCAAATCAAACTCAAAAAATACTTTTCAATTGTGGGATATTATGACTTATTTCAGAATTTGAATAGCCAATTCAAATCGATTGCTCCAAGTAGAGGTTTCGACCTATGGACAGAACTTCGCTACAAGCCCTCCAAAATTTTTAACGCCTATTATCGATTCAGAAAAGAAAAAAAACAAATTAATAGTCCAAACCAACCCATTTATAATCATGAAAATAATCAGATAACAAGACACCGAGTTCATAGCTCATATAAATTATCAAAATCAATTGAACTAAGAAATCGTATCGAAACAACTTTAATAAAATCTAACCAACCTACAACACGAGGAAGTTTAATCTATCAAGACCTCATTCTCAAACCCAAAAACAAGGCATATCAATGGAGCACCCGCATAGCTTTAAGCAGAGTTGAAGATTACAAAAACCGTATCTATTCATTCGAAAAATCGCCTCTATATGACTATCCTATGTTTAATCATTCCTATTCGGGCATTCGATATTATATCTTGTTTAGATACACTACATTATCAAACACACAACTATGGTTTAAATATGGATATACACAACATGACACACCCATTGAATCATTTAACGAACAATATGCTATTGGTTCTGGTTTAAATGAAGTAGCTGGAAATAAAAAGTATACTTTTACCCTTCAATTGAAACACGTTTTTAATTAATATGACCAAACTTAGCGTAAACATTAACAAAATTGCAACCATAAGAAATGCACGAGGAGGCAACACACCTAGCGTTACTGATGCAGCCAAAGCCATTGAAAACTTTGGAGCAGAAGGTATCACTATCCACCCAAGACCCGACGAAAGACACATTACCCGAGAAGATGTAAAACATCTAAAAAGTATTGTAAAAACTGAGTTTAACATAGAGGGATACCCCAGTGATTCATTTATCAAAATGGTATTAAATATTTTACCAGAGCAGGTTACGCTAGTTCCAGATGGACCAGATGTAATCACAAGCAATGCCGGTTGGGATTGTCTAAAAAATAAAGATTTTCTCGTTCCAATCATTCAAAAATTCAAAAATGCGGGGATTCGAGTATCCTTATTCGTAGATCCTGACCCCGCCCAAGTGGAGGCCGCTTTTGCATGTAATACAGACCGAATTGAACTCTACACAGAAGCCTATGCTTCTAATTACAAATTAGACAAAGAAAAGGCAATACAACCCTATAAATTAGCTGCAAAAAAAGCCACTGAATTAGGCTTGGGAATAAACGCAGGCCACGATCTTAATCTAGACAACCTCGCCTACTTCACACAGGAAATTCCAAACACATTGGAGGTATCCATTGGTCATGCCCTAATAAGTGACGCATTATACTATGGATTGAGTAATGCAGTCCAAATGTATAAATCAAAAATAAATTCTATTTAGAATAGCTCCACATAGGAGGAAATCTTACATTTGCAACCAACAAAAAAATTACAGCCGAATACGATGGCAAATACAGGAAAAATATCACAAATAATTGGACCAGTAGTGGACGTAGCGTTCGACCAAGAAGGTTCTTCTTTACCCAAAATTTACAACTCTTTACACGTAACCAAAGACGATGGTTCTAAGGTAGTGCTTGAAGTACAATCTCATCTCGGACAAAATACCGTTCGAGCTATTTCTATGGATTCGACTGAAGGACTAGTTAGAGGTGCTGTAGTTACTGATACTGGCGATGCTATTTTAGTACCAACAGGAGACGGACTTAAAGGAAGGTTATTAAATGTTGTAGGTGATGCCATTGATGGTATTGGTGCTTTAGATAACTCCAAAGGTAGATCTATACACCAAGAAGCTCCCGCATACGAAAATTTAAGTACTTCAGCGGAGCCTCTTTTCACAGGTATTAAAGTTATTGACCTCATCGAGCCATATGCAAAAGGAGGTAAAATTGGTTTATTCGGTGGTGCAGGTGTTGGTAAAACAGTACTTATCCAAGAGTTGATTAATAACATAGCAAAAGCTTATTCAGGACTTTCTGTATTTGCTGGTGTTGGTGAAAGAACACGAGAAGGAAATGATTTGCTCCGAGAGATGATTGAATCTGGAGTAATTAAATACGGAAAAGAATTTGAAAAGTCCATGGAAGAAGGTGGATGGGATTTATCAAAAGTTGATACCAAAGAACTTGAAGAATCTCAAGCTACTCTCGTATTCGGTCAAATGAATGAGCCTCCAGGAGCAAGAGCTCGTGTTGCTCTAACTGGTCTTTCTATTGCAGAATACTTTAGAGATGGAGATGAAGAGTCTGGAGGTAGAGATATCCTATTCTTCGTCGATAATATATTTAGATTTACGCAAGCAGGTTCTGAAGTATCTGCACTTTTAGGTCGTATGCCTTCTGCAGTGGGTTACCAGCCTACCCTAGCATCAGAAATGGGTGTCATGCAAGAACGAATTACCTCTACCAATAGAGGATCGATAACTTCTGTACAAGCCGTATATGTACCAGCGGATGACTTAACAGATCCAGCACCAGCTACAACGTTTGCTCACCTTGACGCTACGACAGTTCTTTCAAGAAACATCGCATCTCTTGGAATCTACCCCGCGGTGGATCCATTAGATTCTACTTCTCGAATTTTAACAGTTGATGTAGTAGGTGCAGAGCATTATAACTGTGCTCAACGAGTAAAAGAATTATTGCAACGATATAAAGAACTTCAAGACATTATTGCCATCTTGGGTATGGACGAACTCTCTGAAGAAGATAAACTAGTTGTATCTAGAGCTCGAAGAGTTCAGCGTTTCCTATCCCAACCTTTCCACGTAGCAGAGCAATTTACTGGTCTTAAAGGATGTTTAGTAGACATCCAGGACACCATTAAAGGATTTAATATGATCATGGATGGTGAAGTAGACCAATATCCTGAAGCAGC
This sequence comes from Bacteroidia bacterium, assembly GCA_016779945.1. GTDB lineage: Bacteria > Bacteroidota > Bacteroidia > NS11-12g > UBA9320 > UBA9320. The sequence goes on from JADHMR010000003.1 coordinate 17,505, forward strand.
TTTCAACCTTGTAGGTGGTATCGAAGAAGCTATTGCTAAAGGTAAGAAAATGATAGAAGAAGCAGCAGAATAATGATAGTAGAAGTAATTACACCCGATGAGGTGCTATTCAGTGGTGAAGCCATTTCGGTTAAATTACCAGGCACTAGTGGTTCTTTTGAAGCACTATCCAATCACGCACCCCTACTCTCTAGCTTGGAAAAAGGAAGCATCGTTGTTCGCACCGCTAGTGGTGAAGAAACATTTGAAGTTTCTGGTGGCATCGTAGAAGTACTCAACAATAAAGTTGTAGTATTAGCCTAAAAAACAAAAAACTCGCAATAAAAAAGCCCTCTTTAAACAAAGAGGGCTTTTTTTATTCTATCTTTTGAAAGTATTGACCTCAATAAATATGAGGACACTCTCTTGAAATATGATTAATATCATGTCGTCATATGACTACAATCATAAAAACAATTCGTAAAAACCACTTCTGCCGTACGTTCTTTGAACTATGAAAAGAAACAAACAATTGAATCGCTTGACTATGCGAAGTTCTAGTTTGTTAATTTTATTGTTGTTAATCGTTAGTATTGATAATATCAATTCACACGATGTTATTATATCCCCTAAAAAAGGAGATAACACATGGCATTATAAACACGGTTAAAACAAAAAAATATTGATATATAAATTGATTATGGTTGAAAACATTGACTATGAACTACTCTTATTTAGCATCAATTAAAAAATGAAAGGAAAACTCAGAATTTAATTGTTCAATTATTGATGTAAATTTTACTATTTGAGGTCGCCATTAGGTGACCTTTTTTTATAAGTAAAAATAGAAAATTCAAGTTTCCAAAACCACTCTAGAACGAATGGGTTTAAATCTTAACCATAACACCCCAAACAATGCCTCTTTAATAATACTTCCGTTCATTTTAGATTCTCCAGCGGTACGATCAGTGAAGATAATCGGGATTTCTTTGATCGAAAAACCTAATCTGTAAGCAGTATATTTCATTTCGATCTGAAAAGCATAACCTCTAAACTGTATCTTATCTAAATCTATCGTATTTAATAATTTGCTACTGTATCCTACAAACCCTGCAGTTGCGTCTGACAATTTCATTCGTGTAAAAAACCGTACATAGGCAGAGGCAAAATAACTTAACAATACACGTCCCATAGGCCAATTGACTACGTTAACTACATTACCTACATAGCGAGACCCAACTACTAAATCAAAATTATCTTTACTCAATTCGTTGTATAGTCTAATGAGATCCTCTGGGTTATGCGAAAAATCGCAGTCCATCTCAAATATATACGCATAAGATCGAGCTAAACACCATTTAAATCCAGCAATATAAGCCGTCCCTAAACCATTTTTCTCTCCATTTTCAAGAAGGTAAATCCTAGTATGAGCTGTTTGTTTTTCTTTTACAAGATCAGCTGTGCCATCTGGGGAATTGTCATCTACAACTAACACGTCAAAGTCCACATCCAAAGACATGACTTTATCCAACATCGCTGTGATGTTTTCCTTTTCGTTATAAGTAGGTATGATGACAATTGGATTCACAGAATATCGTGTAAGTTTAATTAGCTATGAATTTGCTTTTTTATGGTCTGCTAAAAACTTTGCCAAACCAATGTCTGTCAAAGGATGTTTGAGCAACCCTAAAATTGAAGATAGGGGACAGGTACAAACATCCGCTCCAGCTTCTGCAGCTCGAACAATGTGTAATGGATTACGGATAGAAGCTGCTAAAATTTCTGTAGCAAAGCCTTGAACAGTATAGATATCTGCTATTTGAGCTATTAATTCTATCCCATCCCAATTCATGTCATCAATACGACCTATGAATGGTGACAAATAAGTAGCCCCTGCTTTTGCTGCAAGAATAGCTTGACCTGCAGAGAATACAAGCGTACAATTGGTTCGGATATTGTTATCAGTAAACCAACGAATGGCTTTTATACCATCCTTGGTCATGGGGACTTTTACTACGATATTTTCATGTATATCCGCAAGTGCTTTACCCTCTTTAATCATGTCATCAAAATCAGTAGCAATGACCTCTGCACTAATATCACCATCGACCATTTCACATATCTTTTTATAGTGATTTTTGATGTTTTCTTTACCAGTAATGCCCTCTTTGGCCATAAGAGAGGGATTGGTGGTTACACCATCAAGTATGCCCAAATCTCGGGCTTCTTCAATTTGTTCTAGGTTGGCTGTATCAATAAAAAATTTCATGTAGTAAAATTTGTTTTTTAGCGAATGTAAGGATACCAAGCCAAACTTCTAACTAAAGGTCACTCAAAATTTGACAAAATAGTGAGATAAATTTTCAGAATAAAAAAAATGGCTGACATCGCACCGCTACAACCTCGTACCCTTGCTGCATTCCTGCCCTGGGGGAGTTCGGAGGGAGCTGGTCGTGTCAGCCGGTGCAAAAATACACAGGTGTAACATCTAGGCAATCTATTTACTCATTTTTATTCGAAGTAAATCATACTTCATTCAGTAAATAATTTTAAAAAATGGTGTAATGCAAATAAGAACTTCCCTTAAATTTTAGTACGTTTGAGCCTAGGAATTATGAGCAAAACTGATTTGACATTTAATAAATATCAAGACGAGAACAAACGCCTTCTCAAAACCTACCAAGACCTGGCTGACAAGATTCATCTGGGTGGTGGGATAAAATCTGCTTCAAAACAACATAAAAAAGGAAAATTACTAGCACGAGAACGAATAGAATATCTGAAGGATGATGATGCTGATTTTTTAGAGATTGGCACCTATGTAGGGCACGAAATGTATGAAGAACAAGGAGGATGTCCTGCTGGTGGAGTTGTTGGAGGTATTACTCGCGTCTCGGGTAGACTATGTTTGGTAGTGGCAAATGATGCTACTGTTAAAGCAGGAGCTTGGTTTCCTATATCTGCTAAAAAGAACCTACGTTTTCAAGAAATTGCCCTTGAAAATCATATCCCAATCATTTATCTTGTGGATAGTGCAGGAGTTTATCTTCCACTACAAGATGAAATATTCCCCGACAAAGAACACTTTGGTCGAATTTTTAGAAATAATGCAGTTTTAAGTAGTAAGGGGATTCCCCAAATTGCTGCCGTAATGGGAAGCTGTGTTGCTGGTGGTGCTTATCTACCTATCATGAGTGATGAGGCGTTAATTGTAGATAAAACAGGGAGTATATTCTTGGCCGGTAGCTATCTCGTAAAAGCTGCTATTGGCGAAACAATTGATAATGAAACTTTGGGTGGGTCAGTATCTCAAACTGATTTGTCTGGAGTTATAGATGACCGTTTTCCTGATGACAAATCATGCTTAGATCGGATCCGCTTCTTAGTGGATAAGATTGGAGATTCAACAAAGGCCGGTTTTAGCAGAACAGAGCCCATAAAACCTAATCACGAAACCAATGATATTTTCGGTATTCTCCCAAGCGAACGGTCAAAACCATATAAAAGTATTGATTTAATCAAACGTTTGGTAGATAATTCTGAATTTGAACAATACAAAGCAAATTATGGCAAAACCATCCTTTGCGGATATGCAAGAATCGACGGTTGGGCCGTAGGAATTGTAGCAAACAATAGAGAGATTATCAAAAATAAAAAAGGGGAAATGCAATTTGGTGGAGTTATCTATTCTGATAGTGCTGATAAAGCTGCACGATTCATCATGAATTGTAATCAAAAAAAGATTCCTTTAGTATTCCTGCAAGATGTAACTGGATTTATGGTAGGAAGTAGAAGTGAGCACGGCGGCATTATTAAAGATGGAGCTAAAATGGTGAATGCAATGAGTAATAGTACAGTTCCAAAATTTACCATCGTCATGGGTAACAGTTATGGAGCTGGGAATTATGCCATGTGCGGCAAAGCCTACGATCCTCGCTTAATAGTTGCGTGGCCCTCTGCAAAAATTGCTGTAATGGGTGGAGAGCAAGCTGCAAAAGTTTTGTTACAAATAGAAAAAGCGTCACTTTCTAAAAAAGGAGAAGAGATTAGTCCAGAAAAAGAAACTGAATTACTTGAGAATATCATCAATCGCTACAATACTCAAACTACGCCAGAGTATGCTGCATCAAGACTTTGGGTTGATGAAATCATTAATCCTTTAGATACAAGAAAATGGATCAGCACCGGAATTGAAATGGCTAACAATGCTCCCATTGAAAAATACAACGTGGGTGTAATTCAAACATAATATGAAACGAATAAACGTACACATCATTACCTTGTGCTTAGCTATTGGGGCAATGGCACAAAACCCTAATGATTCTTTATGGCACCTTCTTCCCTATTCAAAAAAAGGAAATGCGGGCATAGGTTACCAAGAAGCTGTAAATATGATGAAGGATAAAAAACCACAATCAATTATTGTTGCGATTGCTGATGCAGGAGTTGATATTTATCACCCAGATTTAATTAATAGTCTTTGGAAAAATCCACTTGAAATCGAAGGAAATAAAATTGATGATGATAATAATGGGTACATTGATGATATATATGGCTGGAATTTTATTGGGAATACAACTTATGACAACATGGAATTGACTCGCCAATACGCTCTATTAAATCCTATTTATGAATTAAAACCTGAAGCTCAAGCAAACAATCCTGACGAGTACACCACATATCTAGAAATTAAAGATAAGTTTTTAAAAGATAAAAGTGAGTCAAAACTATTTTTTGAATTCTTCCGAACAATTAGTCAGGGAGTGGAATCTATTGAAAAAAAATACGAGAGGAAGATTGATAAATCCGTCATTGAAAACCACAAGAGTCAAAATAAGGCTGAAGAATTAGCCAAAAGAATGATTCTTCGATACGCTAAAGCCACAAAGTCTTTTGATATAGAATCAATAAAAAAAGACTTAGAAGAAGGATACAAACAATATGATTATTTATACAACTACGCATACAATACCAGTTTTAATCCGAGAATCGAACATGTAGGTGACGAATACTATAATTTAACCGAGCGTGTCTATGGGAATAATCAAGTCTACTATGGCGAAGAATTTTCTTCGCACGGTACACACTTAGCTGGAATAGTGGCCGCTGACGGGACTAATAATTTTGGTGCTAAGGGAATTTGTTCAAGTTGTAAGATTATGAGCATCCGAAATGTTCCGGAGGGAGATGAGAGAGATAAAGATGTTGCAAATGGCATACGATACGCTGTTGACAATGGTGCTAAGATTGTTAATATGAGTTTTGGTAAGGGATACAGTGACTTTCCATTAACTGTGAAAGAAGCAATTGGATATGCCGCGAGCAAAGATGTATTATTGGTTCACGCTGCGGGTAATGACGGAGAAAACAATGATAAATCTGATAATTTTCCACATGACTTTGAAGATGCTTATCCGAATTGGATTGAAGTGGGAGCAAGTAGTTGGAGATCAGGATCAAAGGCTTTGGCGACATTCTCAAACTATGGTAAAACTGAAGTAGATTTATTTTCTCCTGGTGTAGATATATACAGTACAACCCCTGAAAATCAGTATGAGGCATATGACGGAACTAGCATGGCTAGTCCGGTAGTCTCTGGGGTAGCCGCTTTTGTTTGGAGCTACTATCCAAGTCTATCTGCTGCTCAACTAAAAAACATTATTCTTCAAAGCTCTGTTCCGATCAAAGGCAGGATTAGAATTCCTGGGAGTAAAAGAAAAACTAGGGCTCATAAGATTTCTAGAACTGGTGGATTGGTTAATCTACCTAACGCACTTCGTTTAGCTGAAAAAATAGTATCAAATGAATAATATGATGCAAAAATTATTTGTATTCATCTCACTTATTATCCTTATCTCGTGTTCTAAATCGAAAATACCAGTAGATGAAATAGTTATTGCCAAAAAAATATACATATGTGATAGTCTATTTTCAACGGCTGATGCAATTGTTATATCAAATAACCAAATAATAGCTTGGGGAGACAAAGATGACGTAAATCAAAAATTTAGCTCAAAAAAGATTACGAAATACGATGGTTATATCTACCCCGGTTTTATAGATGCTCATTCGCATTTCTATGGGTATGGAATTACACTCAATAAAGCTGATTTAAGGAACACCTTCAGCTTGGAAGATGTAGTTAATAAAACAGTTGAATTTGCAAAATCAAATGACGATTATTGGGTAACTGGTCGAGGGTGGGATCAGACAGATTGGACCCAAAAAGGAAGCATCTCTAATAACTTACTTAATATTTATTTTCCTGACAGACCCGTCATCATAAAGCGTATTGACGGTCACGCTACTATTGCAAATAGAAAAGCACTTGAACTTGCTGGGATTTCAACTAAAACAAAAATAGAAGGAGGTGTGATTGAACAAAAAAATGGCAATCTCACAGGTCTCCTGACAGATAATGCGATGGATTTAGTTACTAATGTAATTTCTAAACCAAGCAGATCAAGTCAAATTTCAGCTCTTCTTAAAGCCCAAGAAAACTGCTTAAAAGCAGGGCTTACATCGGTTACCGATGCAGGACTAGACTTAAACACTATTCGTTTAATTGACAGTTTACAGCAAACTGGCGATTTAAAAATTAGATTATATATCATGGCTAATCCCAGTCCTGAAAATTTTGAATATTTTAGAAAAAATGGAGCAATTTCTAGACCCAAACTTCAAGTATCATCATTTAAGATATACGCTGATGGAGCTTTAGGATCACGTGGGGCTAAATTGAAAAAACCATACTGTGACAAAGAAAACTTCACCGGTGTTTGGGTAACGAATCCTAAAACCATTGACTCGTTATGTCAACAAATTTTATCCCTGAATTTCCAGGCTAACACACACTGTATTGGTGATAGTGCAAATAAGAAAATTCTCGAAATCTATGGTAAGCATCTAAAAGGTAAAAATGACCATCGATGGAGGATTGAACACGCACAAGTTGTCACACCATCTGACCGAAAACTTTTTACAGACTATTCGGTAATACCCAGTGTACAACCAACTCATGCAACAAGTGACATGAACTGGGCCTCAGATAGAATTTGCTCAAATCGGATGAAAGGTGCTTATGCATACCGTAGTCTTTTGAAACTAAATAATTATTTACCTCTAGGCACGGATTCCCCCGTAGAGGATATCTCGCCATTAAAAACCTTTTATGCTGCTGTATATCGCCAAAATGAAAAGAATAAACCTATTGGAGGATTTATGATAAATGAATCACTAACACCCAAAGAAGCATTATTTGGCATGACTAGATGGGCCGCAAAGAGCAACCGAATGGAACAAAATATTGGTTCGCTTGAAGAAGGTAAACTAGCAGACTACGTTGTTCTCGATCAGGATATTTTGTATGACCGATACATGCTTGATACAAAAATTATAAAAACTGTATTGGCTGACTAGTAAAAACTATCGCTCACTTCTTGGAACAAAGTTACGAGCAACTGGTCCAGTATAGATTTGACGAGGACGACCAATAGGCTGTTTATCATCCATCATTTCTTTCCATTGGGCAATCCATCCTGGAAGTCTTCCCAAAGCAAATAGCACTGTGAACATCTCAATAGGGAATCCCATTGCTTTGTAAATTATCCCAGAATAGAAGTCAACATTTGGAAATAATTTTCTCTCAACAAAATAGGGATCGTTAAGTACAACCTCTTCCAATTTTTTGGCTATTTCAAGGGTAGGATCATTAACTCCGAGTTTAGATAACACCTCATCAGCAGATTTTTTTATAATTTTGGCTCGAGGATCAAAGTTTTTGTATACGCGGTGACCAAATCCCATTAGTCTAAATGGATCGCTTTTATCTTTTGCTTTGTCAATAAATTTCTGTGCATCACCACCGTCTGCGTGAATAGCCTCAAGCATTTCTATTACTTTTTGATTGGCTCCACCATGCAATGGACCCCATAATGATGCAATACCGGCACTAATAGATGCATATAAGTTTGCATGTGACGAGCCCACTAATCTTACGGTTGATGCAGAGCAATTTTGTTCGTGATCAGCATGTAAAATCATAAGCTTGTTCATCGCACTAACAAGTACAGGATCAATATGATAATCTTCAGTAACGTGCTTAAACGTCATATTCAAATAATTCTCAACATAGCCAAGGTTATTTTGAGGATAGATTAACGGATGCCCGATTCTTTTTTTAGAAATCATAGCACAAATAGTTGGCATTTTTGCGAGTAATCGAGTAATCGTTCTCATTCTAGCCTCATCACCTGAGTTTGAATTTAAGCTATCTGGATAAAACGAAGATAGTGATGATATCATCGCAATTAATTGTCCCATTGGGTGTGAACCAGTAGGCCAAGCATCAAAAATATTTTTTAAATCACCATTTACTAGCGTATGTCTTGTGATTTCAGTATCCCATTTCTCGTATTGTTCCTTATTGGGCAACTCACCGTTTATTAGTAAATAAGCAACTTCTAAAAACTCTGCTTTATCTGCTAATTCCTCGATTGAGTATCCTCGATGTCTTAGAATTCCTGCCTCTCCATCCAGATAAGTGATGTTACTGGAAGTACTTCCCGTATTCTTATACCCAAAATCTAAGGTTACTGCACCTGTCTCAGCTCTTAATTTACTAATGTCTAAACCTATTTCATTTTCTGATCCAACGACTATAGGTAATTCTGCTTCTTTTCCTTGTATATTTATTTTTGCTGTTTCAGACATGGGTTAATAAGGTTTAATTATAAATTGTATGATGTTGCAAATTTACGTTTTTACCCCCTATTTTAAAAGTAAGACAGTTAATTATTTCTGTTATTATTAGTTTAGTTTTGTTCTTTATTATGACTACAAAATATGTCTGAAAAACTAATTGAAATCATTGACGGATTAAATAATAAGGCTGCTCTAAAACAGCATATTTACAGGAATACAATAACAGTATTCGAACAATTTAAAAAGTGTGCATCAGAGATTGCAGATAAGCTTACCCCTGAGATAATCTCTCAAGATAAAAGTTTGGAAGTTGGTCTATCCGAAATTGGCGAGTTCGAATTTCACTTAAAATTTAGTGGTGACACTATTGCTTTCATTATGCATACCAATGTTTTTTCGTTTCCTCCCGAACATGAAGTCAGTAAATCATCCTATGTCAATGAAGCTCCTGATCGAGGATACTGTGGGATGATTCAAGCCTATAATTTTTTGTCAGACTCATTAAAATACCGACGATTAGGCGACATTGGCTATCTACTTGCTCGAATTTTTATTAACTGTGAAGGTAATTTTTACGTGGATGGTCAACGACAACTGGATTTTTTATTCAAAGATTTTAACAAACAAAAAATCGATAATGAATCCATCATTAAAGTAATTGAACAAACCATGCTATACGCCCTTGATTTTGATCTATATATCCCTCCTATGGATACCATGAAAGAAATAACTGTTCAGGAGAAAGATTATTTTAACAATCCAAGGGGGTTTGTCACGGGAAAAAGATTAGGCTTTAAAAAAGACTAACTAATCGGATTCAATTCCATCCACTCTACTCCTTTTGCAGTAGCTTTGAATGAACTTTCTTTCATTTTATCACTATCATAAATCCAAGAAAGACTGACATAAGAATTTGATGCGACCAGAAGCTTGTGATGAATTAAATTTTTAATTGCATCAGCTATCACACTTTGCTTGGTTTCTAAATTACATTCATCTACTAGCGTTTCAAATGTCTCTGGGAATAAACACGATCGCAGTAATTCGGATTCTAAATCAGGTAGTTCTATCATTTAACAACTCTTGCTTTCCATTTGTAACTCAATAATTGAGAGAAAATCGGCAATATAGCCATATATGCTACATGGAATAACTGGCCAAATAAAATCAAAAAATAGCCTTTTTTCACACCCATAAATTGCATATAGTTATTATAAAAATTTAACTCTGATATTGTTTTAATTAGTAACAAAAAAAACGCAACCAAAATACCCAGTTTTGAAAATGATAATACAGAACCGACAATAGTAAAATTGTACAGCCAGATGCAAATCATTAAAACGGTGTTAAATCTAGAATCATAATCACTGTTTTTACTTGCCCAACGAAGACGCTGATTCCAAAAAAATGATAAACTTTTGGGACCTTCTGTCTTTACTATAGCTTGTTTATTTTTACAAAATCGAATGCTATTTTGCTTTAAGTTAAAGGCACTTTGCAAAAGGAAAACGTCATCGCCACTTGCCTTATTTAAATGAATATTTGCGTTAGCAACTAAACTACGTCTATATGCCATATTAGCTCCATTGCACATAAGAGGCTTTTGCCAATTTATGTGTGCAGCTCCAATTGCTATTAGTGATGAAAAATCCAAGGCTACTATTTTTTGCCAGAAATTTTTTGGTTCAAAATAAATTACGGGACCACTCACAAAATTTATTAGAGGATGATCAAACGACTGCAACATTGAAGAAACCCACTGTTGAGGCAATACGCAGTCTGCGTCTGTCTGAAATATAATGTCTCCTCCAGATTTTTCCCAACCTAACTCAATTGCTGCCTTTTTACCCTTTTTGTCTTCCAAATGAAGAACAGAAAAAGGTAACTTACATAAATTTAACAAATCGCAACTAGAATCTGTAGAATGGTCATTAATAAATATGACCTCTAATTCAATACCACTTACCTCAAGCTGATTTAATGACTCTATCAATCTAGGCAATGAATTTGCTTCATTCCTAAAAGGTATTAAAATAGAAATAAAAGAAGTTGATTTTTTTGATGATATGATTCCCTCAATTTCAGGAATGTTTTTCCATAATTTACCATACTTTGTAAGTAGAAGGTTATAGAAAACGGCTAGTAAAAAAGTGAATACGATATAAACTGTTATCATTCTTCTATAAAATTTGATGAAACCAGAAAAATTGCTCCAATAATTCCAGGTAATATCAGATTAATTGCCCACAAACATGTTACAGATTGAACTAATGCCACATTTGACATATATCCCCCAAATAATAAACTACAAACACCAACTCTGATACCTATATCTGAAATAGCGGGCACTGGAACAATACTTTGCATAAGAAATGCAATGGGAACTAACCATAAATAATAAGTAGGTAATGAAAAATCTGAAAACAATTGCAGTAAAATAAATAGTTGAATTGTAAATACAATATACCTTAAAAATGAATAAATGATTACTCGACCATACACTGAAAAATTATAGTGTTGAACTAACTTAAAAAACGATTGTATTTTGGATGGTAAGTAATTACTAATGAATCTAACTATTTTTTTAGAAAGAACTATAAATGTAAATAAAATGAAACATAGAAGAACACTCAAGATAAACGAAAAATGATCAAGCCAATCTTCATAAAAATCATAGAAAAAATAAACAACACAAATGCTAATTAATCCCAATCCATAAGTCATCAAAACTTGAGCAAGATTGCCAGCAACCGTCGCAATTGTAATTTTTAATGGATGAATACCTTTAAGGAGAAGGCTACGGCCAATATATTCTCCTGATCTTGCGGGAGTAAAATTACTAATTGCCATACCACCCAATACCGTAAAAAATGATTTCACCTGAGTTAAACTGCTATTTTGTAAAAGTAATTTGAATTTCAGTGCTTCAAAATTCCAATTCAAGATGACTAATAAAAATACCCCCGTAAAAATGAATGGATAATTTTCAAATGCAGACGTGAATCTGGGTAAAAATTCGTTCGTCCAGTCTATATCCTTGATAGATCTATAAAAAAAAATAAATGATAAAACACTTAAAACCCACTTTAATAAGGGATATACAGTATTGTATGCGTTATATTTCATTTTCGAATAGCTTGTTAGTAATCGATAGATGGGTTAGGGTTAACTTTGTATTTAATCGTGGCGAAAGATAACACTTACGATAAAATAATCTTGGGCATAGATCCCGGCACCAACATTGCTGGTTATGGAGTGATAGGAATTAAAAAAAATCAGCTTCACTATATCAGTATGGGGATTTTTGATTTACGTTCGGAAATTAACCACGCTATGAAACTCCAATCTATTTTTGATCAATGCTCAAAACTAATAGACACCTATCTTCCAGATGAGTTTGCTATAGAGGCCCCATTTTATGGTAAAAATGCTCAAAGTATGCTTAAATTAGGTCGTGCTCAAGGAGTAAGTATGGCAGCTGCACTTAACCGTAACATCCCAATATTTGAATATGCTCCAAGGAGAATCAAACAAAGTGTTACTGGAAGAGGGACAGCTACTAAGGATCAGGTAGCAGGAATGGTTAAATCACTATTGAACTTAGAAACACTGCATTCAAAATTTGATGCAACTGATGCTTTAGCTATTGCTATTTGCCACTATTTCTCATACAAACCAGGACAAGGTAATGATGGTAAAAAATTTGATAGCTGGAGTAGTTTTGTTTCAAAAAATCCAGACAAAATCAACTAGTTTTAATCTAATTTTTGAAAAGCTTGACTAATAGCCGACGATACTTCAAGCATTCGGTTGGAATCTACTTCAATCTTAGGTTTTGAAAAATTAATGTCTTCAACTGAATCAATAGGAACGAGGTGTATGTGAGCATGAGGAACTTCTAATCCAATAACTGCCATTCCAATACGATTACATGGTATAACAGATTTCATAGCTTTGGCAACTTTTTTTGAGAATAAATGAAGATCCGATAAATCTTGATTATCTAAGTCGAATATATAATCAGTTGGCAATTTGGGTATGACTAGGACATGACCTTCTTTTAGTGGGAATGCATCTAAAAATGCCAGACATTTTTCACTTTCAGCTACCTTATAAGAGGGAATATCACCAGCTATAATTTTTTCAAAAATGGTCACTACAAACTAACTTCTAAAATTTCAAATTGAATCACACCTGCAGGAACTTGAATGTCAACAATGTCCCCTACTTTACGACCCATTAAACCTTCTCCAATAGGAGATTTTACTGAAATTTTATGTTCTTTTAAGTTAGACTCACTCTCGGCAACAATAAAATAAGTAACTTCTTTGTTGAATTTCTTATTCATTAATCTGACTTTAGTTTGGATATTCACCTTACTCAAGTCTAAATCCTGTGGATTAATAACTCGAGAGCTGGCTAGGGTGTTTTTAAGCTTTGAAATTTTCATTTCAAGGAGACCTTGAGCTTCTTTAGCTGCATCATACTCAGCGTTCTCGGAGAGATCACCTTTATCGCGAGCTTCTGCAATCTGGTTACTTATTTTTTTTCGCTCTACTTTTTCGAGATGGGCTATCTGATTTTTTAGCGAATCAAATCCTTCTTGTGAGACGTAATTTATTGACATTTTTTATAAAAAGTAAGCCCCACAGCAATGTGTGGGGACATGAGTTAAATTCTTAATAATTAAAGATGATTATTCTCCTAGACTCAATCGAACACCAAATGAGTGTGATCCTCCAAATGGATTTGAATGTCTATATGAATAATCTAGGCCAAAAGTATTGGCAGATTCTTTTTTAAGTGGAACCTCAAAGGTAAACCCTCCCATAACACCCGTAAAAGCGTTTACTCGAGTTTCATAACTTGTTATTCCATCTTCGTATGCATATCCTGCTCTAACTTGAAACATGCTTTTGTAAGCATATTCAGCACCTAGTGTGAACTGGTTATTAGCAAAAGCGTTATTGGTAAATGTAAAGGCAGGAGTAAATCGATGAAAATAAGTCTCGTCGTTTTTGTCTAACCTTAGGTCATAAGAAGCACTAATATTCATTAAAGTCGGAAGATTAAACTTTGCAGCTCGTTGATTAACGGTGTATTCCACTTCTTTTGAGGGGTTTTGTAGTTTAGTTGATAGACCGTCTCCAGCATATCTTGCATCAGGACCAATATTTTTCAATGAAACACCAAATTTAACATCGTTCTTTTTGGCTTTACTTGTCTTACGGAGTGTAGTAATATATTGAATTCCTGCGTCAAGAGCTACCCCTTGAGCTTTAGCGTTTGTGATTGATTCTGAAAAAACCTTGAAACCAATACCTCCGGAAATTTCTTGCGTAAAACGCTTAGAATATGCAGCCGTGATATTTGTGAATCTTGGTTTATAAGTTCCTATTCCACCGTCTGGCTGTGCGTAAGTTGTGATAGGTATCTCTCCCATATCATAACTCATAATACTAACTCCAAGACCACTAGATCCACCAATATTTTGAGCAAAGCCAAATGTATTGATGTTAATATCACTTCCCATTAACCATGAGGTTCTAGAAAAGATAATTTCGGTATTATCTGTATGAGCTAATCCACCAATGTTATTGTAAACTGACTCCAATCCTTTGACACTGCTTACTGAAGCCCAGCCCCAGCCAGAACTTCTACCCCAACCATTAATATTTAATTGAGTAGCTCCTGCTTGTCCAATTCTATCTGGATTCCCAGCTAAAATAGCTGTAGATGCAGACAAAATGATTGCTAATATGATTGTTTTTTTCATTAATTTATTTTCTTTTTAATTGGTGGTCCTAGAATGAATCTAAGTCTAACTCTCTCATAACTCCCATCCATTTCAAAATTTTCTCTCCTAAATCTCCAGCATCAATATGAATGATATATAATCCACTGGCAATTGGAACATTTGCGTTATTCTTAAGATTCCAATCTAATTCAGTAGTTATATCATCTTTTTTGATTCTTCTAACCAAAGCACCATCTAATGTGTAGATAGATATCTCACATTTTTCTGGCAAGTTGGTTAACTTAACTCTATTGTCAATTGCACTTCCCTCATACCCAGAAAAAGCATAATAAGGATTAGGGACAATGTTTGCTAGATCTAATGCCTTTTTACCATTTTCATCATTGATATCATTATAAATATCTTCGGTACTAAATTTATATTTAGGACGACCTTCATTTTCATTAGAAGTTTCTGGTGTAACTCCATATGGCATTCCTACACGTAGTCTAATTTTGACCTCATTTGGAGGGACAGGAATTCCGTCTTCATTTTCGACCAAAGACTTACCAGGTGCCATAATAGCTGGTATTACCCAGTCACAATTTTGGAATATTTTGGTAAGGGTAGATGTACGATTAGCAGTTGTCATTGAAGACAGCATATTATAATATTCTTCACCTCTGTCATATATTGGAAGTTTAGGATGAATAGAACTTGCTATCCCTTGATGAGAACCCATAACGTAGATAAAGTGTCTTCCTCCAAAAGAGGCATAACTTCCGTTGAATACGTCATTTCTATCCGTTGGATTCCACTTCATATCTCTACCGTTTTCACTTCGTTGATAAGAATCCTCTCCTACCATAATATTCAATCTTTCACCAGTATTGACATTGATTGCGTATCCTGGGAAAATAGTTTTTCCGGGCTTTAAGTTATTACCTCTGTAAGATAGTGTCCCTGTTCTCATTGAGAACTTCTCTTTCTGATCTTGGTTCAGTCCTGGATCTTCTCCCATCTCCAGCATTACACATTCACTCCATTTAGATTCATCAGGCGTCAAAACAATATCAACACTACTCAATTTATCTAGGCCTATACCTTGCATTGCCTGGTAACCAAAAGTCATAGGTTGTACAAGTATCTGTTGTCTGCCTGGAGCAACTGCTTCAGAAGTATTCGAAACTAATCGGTTGGGGGCAATCCTTCCCTCCCAAATCGACTCAAATTTTGCATCTGGATCAAGTGCATTCCCACCTGAAGCATAATCATGAAAGGACGGATCATTGAACCCTTCTAATCTTCCATTTACTCCAGATCGTATCCAATCAAAAGCTCCAAATTGATTAGCATTTCCTACGTCGTTGTCTCTAACTGCTGATAGCCATTCATTACTTGGATCTGAGAAAGTAACTGACCAATCAATAAATCCGTTTTCTAAATTTCGAACAGGATCTACTCCTGGTGCAGCAACTTGACTTATCGTAACTGCCATACCCCAATCCAAAATACTTTTACCAGTAGTTGAGGCTAAAATAATTTGCTCATTTTCATAGGCTAAACTTGTATCCGAGGTTACTGACTCACCAGTAGTTAGATTAGTCAGAATCCAAGCTGTACTATCAGCCCATAAACTATCGTCGTCATTACCCGTATTTTGTGTAACACCTTTCGGAACAAGTAATAATTCAAATTCTCCAAGAGGTATTTTTAATGGATCGATAACTTTGATATCAACTGGTCCAAAACCATTTTCATAGATTGGGTTTGCAACTGAATTATTTTTTAGAATTTCTTCAATAACTTCTGGTTTAAGTTCCAATTCATTCATCCCATTCCCTTTTCCTGAAATACGTTGTAATTCTGGACCGTCACCATAAAATGATGGCACACTAGAACCACCAAATTTTGGCTCTAGTTTGTGAGGAGATGCACTAAATTTTTTAATTTTTCGACCTGGCAAGTATGGTCGAGTATTACTCTCCGCTGCTGCGTATGATAATACGATAAAATGGTAGGTTTGGAAATTCACTAGCGTTTTATTAGACCCTGTAGCAAACTGATCTTCGGTTATTCGAACAGTATGTGTCAATCCTTGATTGTCACCTCTTACTTTCAATACAGGTATTGGTGCTCCTACATCAAACTGAAATTCTTGATTAATTAATACATCAAAATCATCTTTCAAATCACACTGGAAGATTTCTCTGGCCTTGCTCAAATCATCTAATTCTGATAAACTTACACCACCATTTTTTAATTGAAATACGCGATAACCTTGAAAACCAAAATATTCTTCTCGATTTGCTCCATCTAAAAGAGTATCTCTGTACCTTTCAACCCGGTCTGTATTTGTTAAGCCTAGTGATAACACAATTTGTTGGTCTTGCTCATGTACCTCTACTTCAGGAGCATCTGGTCCATCAACTAAATCAAAACATGAGTTAAATAATTCTTGTGCTCGACTACTCGCTAATTTTAATAATTCTAAGGATCCAGTAGCTCCACCAAAAGGTGCTCTTGCCCAAACTACGCCAACTGTTAACTTTTGAACAGCTCCTGGCTCTAATACGAATGGTCCGGACGACTGAATAAAACGTCTATCAGCAGGTTGATTACCCGCTGTATTCTCATTCCAGTTATCACCAGGATGAGTAGTATCCGTATCAAATGGGAACATCCAATCTGCTTTGGTACCATCCGTTCCAGTTATGCCATTTCCCCCATACTGAATATCTGTACCAGTTCTCCATTTCCCTTGGAGATAATTGTAAAAGTCAGTTGCAATAAAAGGGTTACCATTGATTTGGTTCGCATCATTATTATAGTAAACAAACTTGCTCATTCCAAGTTCAACCTCTTCTTCTAATCCAGTTGGACCAATTTGTTTAACTTTAGGTCCCTCAAAGAAATCTACTCCTACTGAAGGTGGATTTAAACCGTATCCAAGTATACCTTCATCATTATCGTCACCATTATAACAAAAACCTAAAGAAAGCCCAACATCACATCCAACATAATCGTCGGCGTAATTACCCAAATCGGCATCAACCCATTGACCAAAATATGTGTTATTTAATTCTGTTGCCCCACGGTTCGTAATCAATGTAGTATAAAAAGTCATATCATTGATTTCGTCATTAGTTGCAAAAGCAAATGCAGTAGTTTGCATCTCTACACCGATTGGATCGCCTTGAGTTTCGGTATGGATATTCCCTTTGTCATTATATATCCACCAAAGCATTTGATCGGGCTGATCTTCTGCTTCATTGTCTATTTTCTGACCCCTACAAAAATTCTGCAATACCGGATAGTCTAACCCATTTTGCGGGTTGTAAATTCCATCTCCATCTCCATCATAAAAAGGAGCATATTCACCAGGCCAATTTTCTATTTGTTCATTTACTACACCTGTAAAATTAGTGGCGTGGTCAATGATATTTTTACCGTCTACTTTGTATATTTTATCCCATTCATCACATTGTGCTTTGGATGTATTACCAGTTGCTGGATCTAATGGCCCTGGCCAAAAATCCGAACCACGCTGACGATAAGTCATCGCAGCTAAACGTAAATTTTCAGCTTGATCCTGACCACCTATCCAAATTGCTCCTGAAAAAAGACTATTTTTTCTCACTGCATTTACATCCACTAATTTAGGTATCTCATATCGTGCTGCATTTAAATCCCACCACATGTCACCACCATTTAAAATCTTGGTTCGAACATTATTTATATCTAAATCTGCACTCTGAGTAGCAGGATCACAATCTGAACCGAATTTCATTTTCATGCTAGAATTGTTTGTTCTAGTAGTATTGGGTTCTTCTACCTCAATATTTTCTTTAGCAAATGCACTAAATGTACATGCAATTGTGATAGCTATTATATATTTTCTCATCGATTTATTCATTGATCTTATTGATTCTTTTTGTTGTTAATAAAACTAATTAGAAGTATACTCTTAAGCCTAATCTAACTGATCTCGGTATTTCATAAAAATATGGGCTCTCTACTTTGGCGTTATACAATGCCATGTATGATTGGGTATTTACTGCATTATTTGCTTCCTGAATACCTTGTGGTGAACTCAACCAACCATCGCTATTTGATAAACGACTGAACCCATATACACGTTGGATGTTTCGGGTATTCAATAGGTTCTGAATCCATAAAAATGCTTGAATCTGCATTGTTTGTCTTCTAAAGTTGTCTTTCGGATTTTTCTTTTTGACTTCAAAATCCTTGCTAAAATTACCATCAATCCTAAACTGCCATGGCAATCTTGAGCCAAATGGGTTTCCGTCAAGTGATTGTCTTTGTGCAGTCCCTGAAGCAGCACTTGCTACTGGATTTATATACGCTGAATACGGCTCTCCAGACTTCGCTGAAATTATAAAATTTCCTCCGAAATTTTGAAGCACTCGTTTGTCAAACCAAATAGGTCCAGTGTAGTCGTTTCCTCCTTTAAATCGGTAATCCAATCTAGCTGTTAATTGATGTCTTATATCACGTTGAGTTGGATAAAGTGACCTTAAGTTAGGTTGACCTGCTTGAATAAGAGCTGCTGCAGAGTTAATATTTGATCCTGTACCATCCGCAAATAAGATTGAGTAATTTAAACCAAGTGATGTCCTCCCTTGACCTCTTAACTCGTATTCTGCTCTGAAGTTTTTAATCGTTTCAAAATCTAAATTCTGATAACTATTATATGTTATTGGATAGGCTTGCGTAATTTGTACTAGTGCATAGTCGCCAATTGTAGAACGATAAGCTGCGATTAAACTTAACGCTGAATTTTGAGTAAGTGTTTGTTTGAAACCAAGTTCGTAACTTGTAGTTACTCGTGGCTGAAGATTTGCGTTGGGCAACGTCCCTCCTTGATTCTCCTCTAGATAATCATATCGATTAATTGGTGCAAAAATGGCACCATTCTGTGGTCGTTGTGCTAACTTATCATAACTCGCAAAAAACAATGCTTCAGAGTTAATAGGAAAAGAGAACATCACACGTGGAAGTACATTAATTGATGGTGTGTAATCTTGGAAAGCTTCTGGAACTAATTCTTCATCTGTTGATTGTAAGAACGGTTGAATTCGCCCACTTTTAGTTACTTGTGCAAGTTGATCTGGACTTGACAATTCACCTCCTTGGTCATCATACCATTTATTTCCATTTCTAAAACCAACAATTTCACTAGGACTTTCAATATCGTTTACATAAACAACATAATCATCTCCGATATTCTGTGGTACATTGTAGTTTGCAAGAAGGTTACTCCCTCGTTCACCAGATTCGATGCTTGCCAATTCCCCAGCACTGTAGGTTGGGAAAAGAGAATACTGGTCTTTTAATCCTAATTGGTTCCCATCATATCGCTCAACACGAACACCTAAACGAAGAACTAAATCTTTGAATTGGAATTTGTCTTGTAACCAAATTGCATTAGATATTGGCGAGAATGAACCTATTCCCTTAGTATCATCATTATTTGTAAAGTCTGTAAACGAAAATGCTTTTCGAGTTCGATTACCCAAATAATCATATCCGTAATATCCAACAAATGAATTTCCATTATTCCATAAGTCCCCAGCACTAAACATATCCAAACCAAATGTACTTGGACTAAGACTATTAATATCAATATAAGAGGACTCTGTGTAAGGATTTCCATAAACATCCGTAGCACCATCCGCTATTAACTTAGCTCTCAAGTTTCTATCAAAGGTTTTCTGTTGGTCTTTATCTATACGAATATTATAGTTAACAGTATCTGTAAAAAAACCATTTTCATCATAAGTATGAACCCCGCCGATGACATAACCATTTTCAGTGACCTGATCGAGATTGGATATATGGCTATTAGCTAACAATGGCATCAAGGTCCATAGGTTACCTGCAGAAAGCTGCCAATTACTAAATAAAGTTTGCTCATAGTAAATACCGAACTGGAGATCATGCGTGTTCTCTAAATTTAGAATTGCTTCACCTTGAGCGTATGCTGCTATTCGCTCAACTTGTGACTTAGAATATCCATTATTCCCTAACCCTGGATTAGCCCATAATGAATAGGAATACCCCGGGGAGAAACCATTTAATAAACCTAGTCCTTGTTGTATTTGATTTGTTGATGTAAATTGATTACCTGACGCCTCAACCTCATTAAATAATTGATTTGTGTAATTTGCTCTAATTGGGTTTTTATCGCTAGGTTCAAAAGTGATTTTTGTATTAAAATCACCAATTAAATCAAAGTAATTTTGACGGGTTGATGTATCGCCATTTTGGTCAATATGCAACGTTGGTGTTCTTTGAAACTGGTAAAATGGTGCCCTATATTCAGTGAATTTACCAATATATCCGTAATCAAAGAAATTTGTTCCATGATCTAAATTCTGAGTTTCTGACCAACTACTTTGGTAGTCAAATCGAATATTGTAGAATGCATCAGAGAATAATGCCTTTTTCTTTTCTTTATCCTCTTCGCTCGTAGTACCTAATCTTTGGGTGAATTTAACGTAAGTTCTTAGATTTTGACTTGTAGAATTACTGTATCGATTATAATTCATTAAACTCTGATCATAATTAAAGTTATTACCTTGACTTTGATTAAAAGAGCCAAATAAAGTAAGCGTTGAATTTTTATTGGGTTGATATTCAAGTTTTCCTTGAATATTTCCAACATATACCCCTACATTCTTTCTCGCTTTTGTAACTTCCAAATCATCTTCAGTCAGAAGTAGTGATCGATACACATTAAGTGGACCATTTGGATTTTCTATAATTGGATTCTTTTCTAGGTCAGCTAACACCTCATCTTTAACGCTATAAAATCCACCGTAGCCTGGACTCGCATCCATGGTGTAATTAAAGTTGGCTGCAACTTGATAACCTAATGCAACATATTCTTTTTTACCTCCCCCTTTATTTTTAACCCAAAGTGGACCAACTGCAGAAAATTCAGCTTGGTTATAACTGTAAGGATCTAAAAGTGAAGAGGAAATTAATTCAAAACTACGATTCACGAACCGTGAAGGACCTTTTGTTGTGATAACAATAGCACCTCCAGTAAAATCTCCATACTGAGCTGGCACACCCGACTGGATAATTTCTATCTGTCCTTGAGCAGATTGAGGCACTGAGCTGCTTCCTATAACTCGAACACCATCTACAAAATAAGCAGTTGCATCTGTTCTACTACCTAGAAATGAAATTCCACCCCCACTTGTCTGGTTAGCACCAGAAGTAGTACCCGCAATAGCATTTAAACTTCGCGTTGGAAGTTTAGTAATATCTTTAGAACCAATTGTTTTGGAGTTATTATCTTTCTCAATCATTGGCTTACCTGCACGAACAACAACCTGCTTAAGTTCTTGCCCTCCACCTTGCTCAGCAGAGATTTGAGACATTTCAATGTTTAAATACTTTGTACCGTTGGCAAAAATATCTACGTCGGTCACTTTTTTATCCGAGTAATCAAGGTACTTTACTGTCACAGAATAATTCCCAGGATCAAGGGCATTAATTACATACTTACCATCCTCGTCTGTGTAAGCTCCTCCCTTTCTAATCCCGTCTTTTTCCAAGATGATTGTTGCATATGCAATAGGCACTTTGGTTTTGGAATCATTAACCTTACCCTGCAACTTACCAAAGTTGGACTGTGCCAAAACTGATGTGGTTAGTATACAAGATAGAAATAGTACAAGTATTTTTTTCATATGATAGTTGTCTTTTTAAGCCTTATTAGGAACACGAATCTCGCCAAAAAAAAGTTATTATTCAAATAAAACTTAATTAAGATTGGTCCCAAATTATTTAATAATTATGGCTCTTGATACCTTGTCAGCTAAGACCTCAGCTATTAGTTTAAAGGAGTCTTTGGTTAACCCACCTGTGTGAGGCGTCAGAATTACATTCTCACTTCTGGTAAGAAAACTGAATTCTTCATTTTCATTTTCATTGTATGAATTCAAATTTTCATTTGGTAAAACATCCAAACCCGCACCTAACACTTTGCCTTCTTTTAATTTTAAAATCAAGTCTGCAGTGTTGACTACTTTACCTCTCGATAGATTTAACAGGTAGAAAGGTTTAGATACACGATTCATAAATTCTAAATCCACCATGTTATCTGAAAATTCATTTAAAGGAATATGAAGGGATATAATATCTGACTCATGTTGTAATTCTTCCAAGGTAACTTCTTGAGCAAACTCATCACCAAAATTATTTAGAAACCTATCGTATGCTAAAATCTTACAACCAAATACATTCAACTTGGCTGCTAAAGTTTGTCCAACATTTCCATATCCAATTATACCTACAGTAAGATTCTTTAATTCAATTCCCTCATTATCTTTTCTCAACCACTTGCGATCTTTAATCTCGTTATTTGATTTAACAACATTGGTTAAAAGACTCAACAAGATGGCAATAGTCTGTTCTGCAACTGCATTTCGATTACCTTCAGGTGCATTCAAGCAAATTATCCCTTTTTTCTTAGCATAGTCTTGGTTAATATTATCCATTCCAGATCCTAATCTACCGACCAGTTTTAATTTAGGGGCCCGATCAATCCACGACTTATCCAATATCAACTTACTCCGCAGCACTAGTATGGTCGCAAATTCCAATTGTTCGGGGAGTTCCTCAAGAGTAATATTAGGAGCGTAAATAATTTTGTGACCCTTGAGTTTTTCTAAGAAAATTTCATGGACTTCGTCTATAATTAAAATTGTATGATTAAACTGCTCTTTCATAGAGAAACCTGCTTGAAATCAACATCTCTATCCAAAAATAAAACAGCTTCTCTTAAAAAATCTTCTGTAATGTCAGACAAGTAAAACAAATCACTTTTTTCTGTTTTGTCAGGGTTGTTTAAATTTTGATTTAAAAGTACTTGATCTACTTTTTCAGCAATAATTTTAGGGGTATGTAAAACTTTTAAACTGTTATTGAAGTACTCCTCGATTTGATGATAGATAATCGGATAATGCGTGCATGCTGGAATGATTAATTCACGGTCTTCAAAACCCTCAAAATATTTTTCAAAAATGGGAAACAAAACATTTTTATCTACAAATCCGTCTTCAACCATTGGAGCTAGTAACGGGGTTGCTTTTGCAACAATATCAAGACTTGGGTTTATGCGATTCAACTCGCGATCGAACATTCCCGAACCAATGGTTTTTCGTGTTCCAATTACCCCAATTTTTTGATATTTTTTTTGTGCAGCTACCAACTCAACAATTGGTGTAATCACTTCAACAATTTGATGATCTCTGAACGGTAAATCATTAATTTTTTGGATAACCGTAGTAGCACTATTGCAAGCTACTACTATCATTTTACAGTTTTGTTGTTCTAAAAACGAAACGATGGAAGAGACATATGCTTTTAGCGTAGCTTCACTTTTATCACCATATGGTAAGTGAGCCGTATCTCCAAAATAAACAAACTGCTCATTGGGTAGCTTGTTTTTGAGGGCCTTTAATATGGATAAACCACCTAAACCCGAATCAAAAACACCAATGGGTTGATTGGAGAGACGATTAATGATGGTTTTATTTAAGTCCAAGTTTTGCCTTGACAAGTGGCATCAAGTCATATGAGGAATCGCTGTAAATCAAACCACCACCCTCTGAACTGTCCATTACATATGCATAGCCATTGGCTTTGGCAACAGCTGCAATGGTTTCTTTTACACGAGCATAGAGTGGAGTCAACAATGATTCTTGCTCTTTTTGCATCGCTTCTGTACCTGTTTTCTGCATCTCTTGATACTGTTTTTGTAAGTTATCAATTTCCTGCGATTTAACCTCTTTAACACTCGTTGGGACAGATTCATCATCGACGATTTCCATCAAAGCCTGATATTTGGCCTGTGTTTCTTTTTGTTTTTCAGTAAGAAGTGTCTCCCAAGTTTGTCTTATTTTCTCTAATTTCATAGAAATAGTGTCAGTTTCGGGCATTAACTCTATTAACTCACTACTGTTAATATGTGCTACTTTGGTTTGTGCTTGTGAAATAAAGGTTGCACACAAGATTATTAAAATTGAAAATACTTTTTTCATATATAGTTTACTTATTTTTTACGTTTATTGGGGAGGTAAATTATTACCCTTTTCTAAAGAGGTCGATACGACTCCTAATTCTTCTAATACTTCATCACTTCGATCGTATTTTGAATTTGACACTAACATCAGTAACTCTCCGCTTTTGTCAAATATAAAATCTAATCCATTATTTTTAGCTACTTTGTTTATAGCATCATAAACTTTGTCCTGAATAGGTCTGATCAATTCTGATTTTTTCTGAAACAGTTCTCCTTCAGCACCAAATTTATCTTGCTGAAATTTCTTGGCTTCATCTTCTTTTTTAGCAATCTCTTTCTCCCTTGAAATTTGCATATCTCTTGTAAGCAACACCTTTTCTACTTGCAAAGCTTTTCTTAGTTTTTCTATTTCTAGAAACTTTACCTCAACCTCTTGTTGCCATTGAGCACTGAGTTCATTTAATTGAAGTTGAGCAGACTTATATTTTGGTATTTGAGAAAGTACATACTCAGAATCAACATATGCAAATTTTTGAGCATTACTCTGGATTGCAAAAAATACCAGCGTAAATACAAGAACTAGTCTGGAACATGATTTCATATTATAAAATGGTAACGCCAAAATTATGCTACTTTATATAATTCTTAATTTTTTGTTGTGCAAACATAGGAAATTTTAGCACCCACAGATGACTTTGGTATTTTTTTGAAGAGATGATAATCTACTCATAGTTTTTCAGTGGGTTAAATTTAATACTTCAGTGTATACTGTATTGCTCATATTCAATGCTCTATCCATTAAGGAGATTTCAAATTTTACAGTTTCAGGATCCAAAAACAATGGATTTGCGGCTAAATTTATTATTAAAAAACCTGAGATTGATTTATGTTTTCCGGGTGGAGTCAAGTATGGTACACGTTCGTGTTGGTTTCCATATGGTTGGTTTGAAGTTGGATTAATTAACTCATTGAAGCTTCCCAAAGAATCCATTACAAGAAATTTAATCGGTAAATTATGATAGAAATCACTTGAAAAATTAAAAGGAGGCAATGTATCTGAATCGGAAAGCCCAATATCTCCATCTGAGTCAGAATAGGAGATGGTTAATTGTATAATGCTGTCTTTACCCAAAATATTTTTATGCTGAACAACTGATTCCAACTGAATTTTTGGCTCTATTGTGAATTCATTCTCTTTTGGAGAACAAGAATAAACCATAATAACAACAAGAGTTATTATTTTTGAAGTTAGTATGTTGTTGAACGACATGATGGATATATGGTCTGTCAATAATCGCAATTTTAACGCCCTTGCTTTAAATATATTACAATATCAAGCGAAAAATAATGAAGTGTATGCTCAATACCTAAATCTTATTGAGAAATCCGTAGACTCAATTACTCATTTTAGCGAAATTCCATTTCTTCCAATATCATTATTCAAAACACATCTCGTGAAAACTGGAAACTTTAGAACTAATCATGTTTTTGAAAGTAGTACAACAACTGGGTCTATACCCTCCAAACACCATATTAATCGCATAAATGACTACCATGAAAACTGTCTTAAAATTTTAGAAAATAGAATTGGACCATTATCAGAATATGAGATTTTTGGTTTACTCCCAAACTACCTTGAAAGAAAAAATTCTTCTTTAGTCTCTATGGTTGAGTTTTTAATGCAAAAAAACAAGCAACCTTTAAATTTTTATCTATATAATTTCGAAGAATTAGATCAAAAAATGAAGGAAACATCCAAGAAGAAACTCTTATTTGGTGTAAGTTTTGCCCTGATGGATTTTGCAAAAGATTATCCTCAAAGTTTAAGTGACTTAACAGTCATCGAAACTGGAGGAATGAAAGGACGAAAGCAGGAAATCACTAAACCTGATCTTTACCAAATTCTTCAAAAATCATTCGAAGGATCAACTATAATTTCAGAATATGGCATGACAGAATTATTAAGTCAAGCATACTCAGACGAAAATGGTATCTATACTTGTCCCTCTTGGATGAAAGTCCTGCCAAGAGCTGACAATGACCCTTTGAGCAAACACAGTATGAAAGGTCACACAGCTGCTCTCAATATAATCGATCTTGCCAATATAAATAGTTGTTGTTTTATTGCAACGGACGATTTGGGTAAGGTATATGAAGATGGTCGTTTTGAAGTAATTGGCAGACTAGACCAATGTGATATCAGGGGATGCAGCTTGATGGCTATTTAGCCTATTCGGAGATTAATTGAAATGCCCTTGGAGTTGGTACACTCAAAAATCCGTCAATAATTCTTCGAATGTCTGAATTAGACTTATACCTTACTATACAACTATCTAGATCTTCGTCCTTAATTTGTTGATCTGTCGTAATAAATCCAAAACCACAATACTCACCCCCTTTTAGTGCAACAACCCCTTTTTCGTCAACTGTTCTCCCCGGTCCGACAATCCACTTACTTGGCTGCTCATATTCCCATGATTTCATCACCCTTTGATTATATTCTTCCGCCGAAATAGTACCCGAGCACAATTCACAATTTGTTCCTAAATAACAACTTCCTTTGGTTCGTTCTAATCCGGTGTATTTAGGACATAAATTATTTTTTTCTACCAACATGTACAAAAAATCCTTGGCCATAGTCATAGAACTAAATCGTTTTACTGTGTTCCTTTCGTATTTTTTTAAAAAAACATCAATTCTCACAATACCGTCTTGACCTTCATAATGACAAATGCTGTAATCATTACTTTTTTGTTTTTGTTGTTTGTTGTAGGGTGGATAATGCTTTTTAATCTCATCACTTTCTAACAAAAGTGCAATGAGTTCATTTCCAGTTTCAACATAACTTACATGATGGATTTTTCTTAAAAGTTCACTTTTTTTCCGAGTAGTTTCCGTAAAATGAGAAACAATCCGCTTTTTCATATCCTTGGCTTTACCAACGTATAAAATTTCCATTTTTTCTCCAAGTAAATAATAAACGCCAACAGTATTGGGCATCGATTCAAACTCACTCTTTGGAAGATTTGGAGGTAATGTTGACTCCCTACTTAGTTGATTTAAAGAATGGGTAATAAAATCTAAGTCATTCTTATAAAGCAAGTGAAATAACTCAGTTGTAGCCATAGCATCTCCCATTGCACGATGCCTTTTATGATTTTTAATACCTAATTCTCTGCATAATTTGCCGAGGGAATAAGAAGGGTGGTTGGGCAATATAGATCGAGACAGTCTTACGGTACAAAGCTTTTTACTATTGAAGGAAATTGATAAATCTTCAAAATGATTTTTAATAATACTGTAATCAAAACTAACATTATGAGCAACAAATATGGAACCTTCTAAAAATTTTAAAAAATCATGCGACACCTCCTCAAAATCTGGAGCTCCACTCACCATACTATTCGTAATTCCAGTTAAAAGTGTAATTGATTTAGGAATAAAAATATGTGGATTTATTAAGGTTTCATATGATTCAAGTATCTTTATTCCATCGGTTTTCACTGCAGCTATTTCTGTAATTCGATTACCGTGCGAGCCTCCGGTAGTTTCAATATCTACAATAGAAAAAACCAATATTAAAAAATACTTTCAATGATTTGGTCAGCAGATATTCCTTGAGATTCTGCTTTGTAATTCCTAACGATACGATGTCTTAAAACCATTTTTGCTACTGCTTGCACATCTTCAATATCCGGGGAATATTTCCCATTAACAAGTGCATTAGTTTTTGCACCAATAATCAAATACTGGGAGGCTCTTGGACCTGCACCATACTCTAAATATTCGTTAATAAATGGAGTAGCAGATTCTCGATTAGCTCGTGTTTTACCCACCAAGCCTACTGCATATTCAAATACGTGGTCAGACACAGGTACTCTTTTAACTAATTCCTGAAATCCTATGATTTCTTCTTGATTCAAAATTGGATTTATTATAACTGACTGTTCTGAGGTTGTTGCCTTGACGATACTTATTTCTTCCTCCTTAGATGGATAATCAAGAATCATGTTAAACATAAAACGGTCAAGCTGAGCTTCCGGTAGCGGATAAGTACCCTCTTGTTCGATTGGGTTTTGGGTAGCCAAAACAAAAAATGGTAAATCCAATGGATATTTAGTTCCAGAGAGGGTCACATTTTTTTCTTGCATTGCCTCCAAAAGAGCAGCTTGAGTTTTTGGAGGGGTTCTGTTGATTTCGTCTGCCAGAACAATATTTGCAAAAACAGGCCCTTTGTTGAATTTAAAATTTTTAGCTTCATCTAAAATTTCAGAGCCAATTATATCACTTGGCATTAAATCAGGCGTGAACTGAACACGATTAAAACTTAAATCTAACGCTTCACTTATTGTCTTAATAAGTAATGTTTTAGCAAGTCCAGGAACGCCAATTAATAAGGCATGCCCATTACTTAAAATGCTAATTATCAGTCCATTGACAACCTCGTCTTGTCCAATGATTACCTTACTTATCTCTTTTTTTAGCTCTTTTACTTTTAGAACTAAATTGTCTGCTGCTATTTTATCGTTGGTAAAATCAATCATTTAATTCTCTAATCCTTTCCATTGTGATAGCTCTTTGCACAAAGCATACTTCTTGTCTATTTTAACATAAACATTCTTTTTATACTCACTCACCCATTCATTAATGGTATTTTCTTTCTTTCTTTCAAGTGCAAGTGCCTGAATTTTCTGATAATCTTCTTTTAAATTGGCTGTGTGAGCGGGGATTAATTTTCTGAGATATAAGAATCTATACCCCGAAGTACCGTCTACATCTTGAAATTTTTCTGGTTTGCTATATTGACCGTCTCTTAACACGCTAGCTTTTGCCGCTATAATTGGATCCAAAATATCAATAGAGATTTGTTGTGATCCTGTAGTTTGATCTGCATAAAATCCACAGTTATCTTTCGTATACACATCTGTACTGAATTCTGATGCCACCTTACACATGGATAAGCTATCCGATTTTAACCCCTCGATAATTAGTGACATCTGATCACGCAATGCAGATAGATCACTTCTAACAATCAACGGTTTAATCAAAATATGACGTGCATTCACTTTTTCACCTTTACGATCGATTAGTTGAATAATATGATATCCATACTTGGTTTCGATAATTTCAGAAATTGAATCACCCTTTAATTTAAATGCTACTCGTTCAAATGGTCCAACCATTTGACCTCTAGAAAAATAGCCTAATTCACCACCATTTACAGCTGTTGCTTTGTCATCGCTATTACTTTTTGCAGCAAAATCAAATGAATACATTCCTTTGAGTAAATCTTGGCGAATTTTAGTGATTTTTTCTAATGCATATTCTTTTGCATAATTGCTTGGTTCTGGTTTCATTGTTATCAAACCTAACTCAACTTCGTCGCCAAATTTTGGGAGACTGTCTTTTGGTATGCTTGCAAAAAATTTACGAACATCTGTTGGAGAAGCTTTAATATCTGCAACTATTGAACCCTGAACTTTTTGAGAAATTTGTTGATTTTCAATTTCAGGTCTTCTACGATTCTTATACTCCTCGATAGACATCCCTAAATATTGAACAAGTCTTGCTTCACCACCTATCTGGGATGCATAATAGCTGACTCTTCTGTCAAGCTCAGACTCAACCATTTCAGGAGTTGAATAGATGCTATCTCGCTTTCCTTTGTGAAGGTATAATTTCTGAATAATCAATTGATTCAAGATTTCACATTTTAAATCTCCTGAATAAAAAGACATATCCTTTTTTGCCTGCATATACTCTGCCTCTAAATCAGAACGTAAAATGATATGATCCCCAACTACTGCAACGATTTCGTCAATCACAGGCTTTTTTTGAGCGTAGCTGCTAACACCTAAAAATAGGAATAATATGAATATTGTTTTTTTCAAAATAGTTGTATGTGATTATTACTATATGCTTTTTCTAACAAATTTGATTCAATACTTCTTTGAAGCTCTTGTTGACGTTTATTTAAAAGAATTTCTTTAATACGTCGCTTCTCAAGTACAAACGGAGATAACATATTCCGTGTTTTAAAATCATTTATTTTAATGAAATAAATAAAATCGCCTTCGATGATTCGAATATACTTATGGTTATTTAAGTAATGCTCTTGATTGTAAGTATTTATTGGTATTTCTTTTAGTATGTCATCAAAAAACACCCATGAATTACCATTTTCATAATAGTTGCCTCCACGTTTAGAGAGTGATAACAATGTAGGATAAATAGATTGATCATTTGCCCTAAAACTTGACCACAGTAAATCAAGGTTTTTTGAATTCAACGGAACTTTGTAAAATATTAGCTTGATAATATTTTGTGTTAGTTCAAACTCGTTTTTATTGTCTTCATAATAGAGCTCCAGCTCCTCATCGCTAAATGTAGTATCTATTTCTTGCCTTACCAGTTTATTGATGAGTTCGTAAGATAATAAATCGTGTTTGTAGGCCTCTAACTCCTTGGACTTGTCCTTCTCTTGTGCATCCAATATACGCTCTGCCTCATTCAACAGAACCTGTTTTGATACCCAAATATTTATAAACTCTTTTGTAAAAAATACACTATCTTCATACGAGGCGTCATCAGAAATTAAATCGGCTATATCTGTATCATATAGTTCGTTCCCAAAAGCTCTAGCAATGACTTTTCCAGAGGTGTTAGAATCACATGCTATAATGGAGCAGATAGTTAGTATGGATAGAATGTTTTTCAACTATTGATCATTGTATAGCCGAGCTACATTGTCATCATATATCTGTACTAGATACGTATTTTTTAAGCCTTTAATCCAACTTTCCTCTAAATAATTTTGATAATCTGAGGTTATAACTCCTCTATTATCATCTAATAATTTCTGCGATGGAGCCAATATTTCATTTACTCTAACAAACTTATGTTGTTGTTCCCCTTCTTCTATCTTAAATACTCCCTTTTCCATATTAATTTGATCCAAAAGAGAATCTTTTGATTTCTCGAGTTTCTTAGACTCTATTGATACCGCAATCGGATCTTTTGCATTACAACGATTCAAGATTTCTTTTGTTGACTTTCCCTTCTTAGCTAATTTCATGGCTAGCTTTCTAGTCTTTGCACTAGAACAACTAAAAACATCAACATCTGCTCGCTCATTCCACATGTATTTCGATTTGTTGCTTTCATAAAAAGACTTAAGTCCTAATGTATCTTTAACCGCTCTAGTCCATACCTTTTTATCTGTAAGCTCAAATAATAAAATACCATCCTTGTATTCTTGCATGATATTTTTAAATGCTTCATATTTTTCTTCAAGAAGTCCTTCTTCATAGTCCAAATTGATTTGCTCTATAAATGCTTCATAAATATCTTTCACTGCATTCGAAAGAGTTTTGTTTGATCTTGTTTGATTTGTTGCAACGTAACCAAAGAAATAGCTATCGGTATAATCACGCTCTCCAATTTTACACAATACAATTCCGTTCCCTTCTTGTTTTTTGTATTTAGCCTGCAATAAGTCTGACGAGAATGAATCCTGAACAGCTTGAAGGCCTGCAATTTCTCTGAAATTATTTTCTTTTTTCAATCTTGCGACAACCACTTCTTTATTTAACTCACTGCGACTATCTCTCTCAACTTTTCTACGAATTATTTCTTTGCTATCTGCATAAGTGGGCATTGGTTTTGATTCAATACGTTTAACAATGTGCCACCCGAACCTTGTTTTTATGGGCTCACTAATTTCTCCATCTTTTTTTAAGGTATATGCGACATCTTTAAACTCTACAGGGATATTTGGTGTTGTTCGGTTTATCCAGCTCAATTCACCTCCTTTGGAATTTGTATTAAAATCCTCTGAAAACTCTTCTACGATACTGGCCCAATCTCCACCATCTTTTAATTTATTATATACTGCATCAATGCGTTCTTTAGTACTATCAATTTGAGACGGATTGTAGTATTTAATCATAATATGAGCTACTTTCATGTCTCCCATTGACTTGCGTTTTTCTGTAACATACACTAAATGATAGCCATATTTGGTTCGAATAGGCATACTTACCTCACCAACCGGTGTGTTGTAAGCAGCATTTTCAAACGAATAAATCATCTGAAAACTTGTAAAGAAACCAAGGACTCCATTATTATTTTTTGCAGAGGGATCCTCAGAAAATGCTTTTGCTATGTCCTCAAATTTCTCTCCCTTTTTGATTCTGGATCTTAAACCCACTATTTTTTGATAGGCTGCTAATGTGTCTGCAGGTTTAGCATCTGCGGGACAATTAATTAACAAATGACTTGCATTAACCTCAAACTTACTTCTATCAAATGCTTCTTTAATTAATCGTTCTGTAACTGTTTTATCGGTCAAATAAGGTTGAGCTAATTGTTTTCTGTAGCCGGCTAATTCTTTAATAAAACTTGGTAGGGTATCCATTCGTAACCCATATGCTTGCTCTACCTTAAGTTTAAACTTCACATATAAATCTAAATATTCTTCTATCTCTTGTTTGGTTGGAGAAGAATCTCCCTGCTTATTTTTGTTAAAAACTCGCATAAACTCATCATTGTAAACAACCTTGTCTCCATAACTAAAGACTGGAAATATTTCCGAAGACCCGATGCCATTTTTTACAGGACTTATTTTAGCATTTTGTCCTAAAACAGCGTTGATATTTAAGATAAAAATTAAAGTGAATAAATGAATAACTCTTGTCATAGTGATTTTTAAATTATTTAAATAGAACGCGAATTTAATATTTTATAATGTCCTTAACCCCTTGAAATTGAAATAATCACTACAATATAAATCGTGTCGTAATAAACTATCCTACATTTGAAATTGTTTAATTATTCAAATGCCTGTTTTCAATGTACATTATTCTGACGATTTTGACCAAAAATTGTATGTTGAAGAAGTCATAAGGAAATGGAATCAAGGTGACCAAGAATTTCATATTTATACTTCTGGAACTACGAATAAACCAAAAAAGATAACGCTTTCTAGAGAACTTCTTGTGTGGAGTGCAAGAACCACCCAAAACAAACTCGATACTACATCGCACAAAATCATGTGTTGCCTACCTGTAGATAAAACAGGAGGATTTATGCAATTAATTCGTGCCTTAGTTTGGGATTGTGAAATTCACTTCTTCAAACCCTCTAATCAACCTTTTATCAAAATCAATAATCATAGTTTCACTACTATATCTCTTACTCCTACTCAGTTTAAATCGAGTTTTGAAGATTCTTTCAAAAAACTCAATAAATTCCAACATATTTTAATCGGTGGAGCTGCTTTTAATAATCCATCAATCTTCATTGAAAGACTCAAACATCCACTAATTTGGTATACTTATGGGATGACCGAAACAGCTAGTCACGTTGCAATGCAAAATTTATCTAGAAATGAGGCTTCACTAAAAGTACTACCTGGAGTAAATATTCGTCAAAATAAAACCCTCGAAATTCATATTCCAGAAGTCAACCTGCATTTTAAAACAAATGATATTGTCAAATTTGAAAATGGTGGTTTTGTTGTATTGGGTAGATCTGATGATGTCATCAATAGTGGTGGTATAAAAATTCATCCACAACAACTTGAAACTACTATTGAAGAGGTTTTTGAGAAAATGAATTTAAAAAAGAGATTTTATATTTCTAAAGAAAAACACGATAAATACGGAGAAGTACCCGTACTTACCATTGAGGGTAACCCTGATTTTAACCAAGGGGGATTTACTCAAATCCTAACCCAGCAATTACCCGACTATCATGCCCCGAAAAAAATTTATTTTACTCCAAAAATTTTGAGTACAGATACAGGAAAGGTAATTCGAGAAGCCTATTAAATTTGTGCCGTGGGAAAGAAAGGTAAACTTCAAAAATTTGCAGAGGTTACTGCATTCAGCAATTGCTACGAGAGAGCATCAGAACTGAGAGGCAAATGGGCAACACATGTATTTAAAAACTCAAACCCAATCACTCTTGAACTTGCTTGCGGAAAAGGAGAATACACTACGGGTTTAGCTGAAATATTTCCCAACAGAAACTTTATAGGAGTTGATATTAAAGGGAATCGAATATGGAAAGGTGCTAAATATGCTCTTGATAATGACTTGACTAATGTTGCATTTCATCGGATTATGATTGGCAATATTGAAGATTATTTTGCCCCAAATGAAATCGATGAATTCTGGATTACTTTTCCAGACCCACAGCACGCAAAAAAAAGAAAAAGATTAACAAACCCGATGTTTCTTGACAGGTATAGGAATATTTCAAAGCCTCAACCAATCATGAATTTAAAAAGTGACTCTACACGATTTTACGAGTATACAAAAGAGGTGATTAGTGAACAGAATTTGAAGGTTATTTCTGATAGTAATGATATTTATAATTGGGACGAAATACCTGAATCACTAGCTAATATTCAAACCTTCTACGAAAAAATGTGGCTTAGCGAAGGCAAAAAAATCAAGTACTTGAAATATAGACTTTGATTAGGGTTACACTTTTAAAATCAATACGTCAAATTATTTTCAACGTAATCAATTAATGAATGAATAACCTTAATATGTATTTCTTGTGCCCGGTCGGCATATTCACTCTTTGGAGCTCTGATTTCAACATCGCATAAACTAGCCATTTTACCACCGTCTTTACCTGTAAGACCAATTACTTTCATCCCCTTTTCTTTCGCAGTATTGATTGCATGAATCACGTTCTGGCTATTCCCGCTCGTGCTGATAGCTAATAACACATCCCCTTTTCGTCCAACACCCTCAAGATATCTCGAAAACACGTATTCATAACCGTAGTCATTCCCCACACAAGCCATATGACTAGGATCACTGATCGCAATAGCACCAATAGCTGGCCTATTGTTACGATATCTGCCTGTAAGCTCTTCAGCAAAATGCATGGCATCACATAAACTACCGCCATTTCCACAACTAATGATTTTCCCTTCAGATTGAATACTGCTAACTAATAGCTGCCCAGCTTGATCAATAGCTTCAAAATTTTTTGTGTCTGAGATAAACGCGTCTAGGACTTCCCTTGCTTCAATAAAATGTTCTTGAATACTCATTTATGTTTTGGTTATTAGTTGGTCATTCTTGCTTTATATTCAGCAAGACCTATTTGTAAAAAATTAATATATCCCTCAATATCTAAATCATAGGTTTTTGTTGGTTGAAGAAGGTTACCCTCATTGTCCAGCAATGCATATTGAGGTTGTGCATTAGCATCAAAATAACATTCTTGGATTGTACTATTTTTCTTGGCTAATGTCTTGATTAATTTCCCTTTTTTATTGTAAAACCAATCATCTTTGGGTAGCTCCACTGTTTTCTCATCGACATAGAGTGAGATAACTAAATATTCTTCATCTAATAATTTATGCACTCTTGGATCAGACCAAACTCGTGCTTCCATTTCTCGACAATTCACACAACCATGACCAGTAAAATCTAAAAATACGGGTCGCCCAATTTTTCGAGCTACTTCCATGCCTTGTTCATAATCAAAATAACCGCGAAGACCGTCTGGTAAATGGAGTTTCTCCTCATGCAAGGGTTTTTCGCCGGCATAGTAGGGTTGATGCTCATCATTGGAATCTAATAAATTAAAATCATGCGTACTCATAGGTGGTAAATAGCCAGCCAATGCTTTAAGTGGTGCTCCAAAAAGACCCGGTACCAAATATGAAACAAACGAAAATGTAGCAATTGCAAATAACAATCGAGGCACTTTTAGGAATGGCATATCACTATCATGAGAAAATTTAATTTTACCCAAGAGGTAAAAACCCATCATTATAAATATAACAATCCATAGCCCAATATATATCTCACGATCTAATATTCCCCAGTGATAGGTTTGATCGGCTACACTCAAAAACTTCAATCCAAAAGCTAGTTCAAGAAACCCTAAAACTACTTTCACTGAATTCAACCACCCCCCTGATGCTGGCAAGCTATTTAACCAATTGGGGAAGATAGCAAACAATGAAAATGGAATTGCAAATGCCAATGAGAAACCAAGCATACCTATCAATGGTTTTACAAAAGCTCCTCCAGCAGACTGAACAAGAATACTTCCAACAATTGGTCCTGTACAAGAAAAAGAAACTAAGACAATGGTAAATGCCATAAAGAAGATACCAATTAACCCTCCTTTATCTGCTTGTTGATCAGCTTTATTGACTAGCCAACTTGGCAAAACAATTTCAAAAGCCCCAAAAAAGGAGGCTGCGAAAACAACAAAAATTAAAAAGAAGAAAATATTTGGCAACCAATGGGTTGACAACCAATTTGCCGCTGCGGGACCTGCAACAACTGCAACTAAAGTTCCAATAAATACATATATCGCAACAATGCTTACTCCGTAAATTAATCCATTACGAATGGCCTTTGCCTTGCTCCCATCTTTCATAAAGAAGGATACCGTCATAGGTATCATTGGGAAAACACATGGTGTAAGAAGAGCAGCTAGCCCTGATAAAAATGCTAAAATAAATAAGCCCCAATGTGAGGTTGTATTTTGATTTGAACTTCCTTCAAAAGTCTTTATTTCACAAGAACTTGTATCCTCTTTTGACGTGGCTTGATAACTTGAATAATTGACGCTATCTTTAGATATAAGCCCAGCAAATGAAGTATAGCCCTCAGAACTTTGTGCCGTGTTTTGAGCTGCTAAATTTATCTTTTGATCAACTTCAATTTCAGTGTCTAAATTTTCAATAACTTCCTCAACTGTTTCGGGAGCAATCTCAGGTTCAGTGGGCTTAGCTTCTTCAACAGACTTACCTGACACCCTCAGACCTTCAATTTTAAATTCGTATTCAAATAAAACACACATCCCGTCAGACGTACACATTTGATATTCCAAAACACCCACGATATCCGGGTTTGAAGAACGTAATTTTATTTGTTGTCTAAACTCTGCCTTTTTCTCAAAATCTGCAACCTCACATTCAAAAATATCATCAATATAGTGATGCGAGCCAACTGCCTTTGCTTCACCTAAAAGTTCAAATGAAGAATTCTGAGTATAATTAAATACTGCTTTTAAAGGAGGACAATCTCCATAATCATTTGAATAAATATGATATCCCTCAGGTATAGGTGTAGTAAAAGTCACCTCTATTTTGTCCCCAACCTTAGCTTCAGTTTTGTCGATAGTATAGCTCCAATTAGCTGATGGCACCTTTTGACCAAAAACAGATGTAGCAACCAATAATAATCCTAATTGAAATAAATAGTTTCTCATAATAATTCAAATATAACTTCAAATTAAACGCTTTCTGATACAATTCATTATAATAAATGTAGATAAGTGTATAAAGTTGTAATGATAATGAACGTACACAATCTAAATTTGAATCCTATAATTTCACTAGAAATGAGATCATCTTTAACGATACTTTTATGCTTTGTAATCCTCATACTTCAAGCCCAAAAGCAAACCCCAACTCAATATATCGAACGCTATAAAGAGTTAGCTGTAATAGAAATGCATCGCAGTGGGGTGCCTGCTAGTATTACTCTATCACAAGGAGTATTAGAAAGTAGTAGTGGAAATAGCAGACTAGCAAAATATGCAAATAATCATTTTGGTATCAAATGCAAAGGAAGCTGGACTGGCAAAACCATTTATGCCAATGATGACGCTCCTGATGAATGCTTTAGAGCATACCCATCGGTGCTAGAATCATACAAAGACCATTCTGACTTTTTACGAAAAAACTGGAGGTATCAT
The DNA here is from genome assembly GCA_016779945.1 of Bacteroidia bacterium. GTDB lineage: Bacteria > Bacteroidota > Bacteroidia > NS11-12g > UBA9320 > UBA9320. Next base: position 55,727 of record JADHMR010000003.1, read on the forward strand.
GAATTATTTGAACTAAAAATAACAGATTATAAAGGGTGGTGTCATGGACTCAGAAAAGCGGGTTATGCAACCAACCCTCAGTATGGAAAAATATTAATTAATCTCATTGAGCGATATGAATTAAATCAATACGACACACAAAAATTACCACAAAAAGAAGCTTCAAAAGAGGGTGAAAAAATCAACGGAATTCCGGTAAAAATTGCTTCCAAAGATGAGACAGTTCGAACCATTGCCGAGGAAAATTATTTAAAAGATAAACATATTCGAAAATGGAACGACTTACCCAAAGACGAAGAAATTAAACCTGGTGAAATTATTTATTTAAAACCCAAAAGACGAAGAGGTGCAGAAGAAAAGCATATTGTTACGAGTACTGATAATATGCGAGGTATTTCTCAAGCCTATGGAATCAAACTAAAACACTTATACAAAAAAAATCGGATGGAAACAGGAACCGAGCCTAAGGAAGGTGAGGTTCTTTATATGCAGAAAAAAAGAGCTACTGACGACCCCGTCAAAACTCAAATTCAAAAACCTAATTGGGAAGAAGAAAAAAAATTTATAAACCCAAGTGCGGTCAACCAAAGTATTATCGATTCTACAAAATTTAACAACCCTGGAGCAATCAATAAGGTGTCCATTGATGTGCCTGATTTTCATGTAATCTCAAAGGGTGATAACATTTATAGAATAGCAGAAAAATACCATGTATTTGAGGAAGATATTCTAAAATGGAATCCCGGACTAAATCCAAATGCAATGCAAATTGGACAAAAAATCATTTTAAAAGAAGAACTAGTTGATTTAAATAATCTTGGTGAAGAGAAAGTGAAAAATCAACCTATTGAAAATTCAGCTAGAGATCTTAAAAAAATGGATACTGAGGAAATGCAAAAAGATATAGCCGTTGATGGAACAATGACTCACCTTGTTGTCAAAGGAGATACCTTGTATAATATTTGTAAACGTTATGATGTAACGGTTGATCAACTGAAGGAATGGAATAATTTAGAAAACATCACTATTCAAATTGGACAAAAGCTAATTGTATCTCCATAAATGACCCCGTCACAAATACTTTTTGCTCTCATTGGCTACTTTTTGATATTAATTACCATTTCGTGGATTACATCAAAAAATAATGATGAAACTTCTTTTTACACTGGCAACCGAAAATCACCTTGGTTTCTAGTAGCCTTTGGTATGATTGGTGCTTCATTATCTGGCGTTACTTTTTTATCCGTTCCAGGTTGGGTTGCCAATAGTCATTTTGGATATTTACAAACCGTACTAGGCTACATGGTCGGTTATCTCATCATTGCTCAAATCTTAATACCCTTATATTATCGACAAAACTTGACATCAATTTACACCTATCTTGAGAATCGATTTGGTGAAAACTCCTACAAAACTGGGGCTGCTTATTTTATTTTAAGTCGAATAATTGGTGCTTCTTTTCGCTTATTTTTGGTAGCCGGTGTATTGCATACTTTTGTCTTTGATCCTTTCGGTATACCCTTTTGGGGTGCAGTAGCAATCACCATCATTTTAATATTTTTATACACCTCAAAAAGTGGTATTAAAACTGTAGTTTACACCGATACTTTACAAACAACATTTTTAATTGCTGCTGTTATTCTGACATTAATATTTATGATTAATGATTTGAATTGGTCTTTAGGAGATACCGTTTCTAATTTAGTTAATGATCCAAATACACAAATTTTTCATTGGGACGGAAATAGCAGCAATGTCTTTTGGAAACAATTTTTAGGGGGAGTGTTTATAGCATTGGCTATGACAGGTTTAGACCAAGACATGATGCAAAAGAATTTGAGTATCAATTCGATACGAAATGCCCAAAAAAACATCTATATCCAAATGGCGTTATTTATTGTCATAAATGTAATTTTCTTAAGTCTTGGTGCCCTTTTGTACAATTATGTAGATGTAAAAGGATTGGATTTTGTTGGTAAGTCAGACGAGCTTTTCAGTTTTGTTGCCATGCAACACGCAACTCCAATTGTAAGCGTGGCATTTATCATCGGTCTGGTTGCCGCCGCATACAGCAGTGCAGACAGTGCTCTTACTGCGTTAACCACTAGCTTTTGTGTAGATTTTTTAGGTTATGAACGATCTAAACCAACCGATATTAAAAAAAGGAGATGGGTTCATATCGGCTTTGCCTTTATTCTTTTTATCACTATTCTAATTTTCAATGCAATTAATAATGAAGCTGTTATTAAAGAACTTTTTCGTGCAGCTGGGTTTACTTATGGGCCTTTACTTGGATTGTTTTCTTTTGGGATACTCACTAAAAATAAAATCAACGATAAATACGTTGTAGTCATAACCCTTATATCCATTCTCCTAACCGGAATCTATTTTTACGGAATGCCTATGTTAGTTGAAGGATTCGAAGCAGGGTTCGAATTAATCATCATTAACGGATTTTTTACCTATATTTTGCTGCATTTAAACAGCTATTTACATCGTAAAAAGTCATAAAATTATTAAACATGGAAAATCAAGAAAACGAACGAATAAAAAAAGCATTTAAAAACAAAAATTGGCCAGAGATTAAAAGCTCAGACAGCTGGAATATATTCAAAGTAATGGCCGAATTTGTTGATGGATACGAGACTTTATCTAAAATCGGACCGTGTGTGTCTGTTTTTGGGTCTGCTAGAACTAAACCTGGCACCAAATATTACGAAATGGCTACCGAAATTGGACAAAAACTTGCATCTGTTGGACTTGGAGTTATTACAGGTGGTGGACCAGGTATCATGGAAGCCGGAAACTTGGGTGCTCACAAAGAAAAAGGAGCATCTGTGGGACTAAATATTGAACTCCCTTTTGAGCAAAGTTCAAATCCATATATTGATAGAGATAAGTTAATTAACTTCAACTTTTTCTTTGTACGAAAAGTTATGTTTATGAAGTATGCTCAAGGGTTTATTGTTCTACCGGGTGGCTTTGGAACATTAGATGAATTATTTGAAGCCCTGACACTCATTCAAACTCAAAAGACAGCGATGTTCCCCATTATTCTTGTCGGGTCTTCTTACTGGAAAGGCCTTATAGATTGGATAAAAAATACTATGTTGGAAGAAGAAGGGAATATAAGTGCCGAAGATTTGGATCTATTTAAAATTGTAGATACGGCTGATGAAGCGGTCAACGAGATATTCGACTTCTACAGTAAGTATAGCTTAAGTCTGAACTTCTAATCATATCCATGACTAATTTTGAAGATACCATTATTGCACCAGCCACACCCTCTGGGGTTTCGGCTCTTGCTGTAATTCGTGTATCGGGCAACGATGCGATATCAATTGTCAACTCTTGTTTTTCGAAAGACATTAAAAAAGCAGATGGGTACACCATTCACTATGGACACATTCTCGATGGAACCAAAAAAGTGGATGAAGTTCTATTAAGTATTTTCAGAAATCCTAAGTCTTACACAGGAGAAGACTCCGTAGAAATATCCGGTCATGGATCTCCATACATTGTTCAGCGAATTACCGAAACCATTTTAAGAAACGGTGCACGAATGGCAGAACCTGGAGAGTTTACCCTACGTGCATTTTTAAATAAAAAATTAGACCTCACACAAGCAGAAGCCGTCGCAGATATGATTAGCAGCAACAGTGAAGCTAGTTTACAAATGGCTATCCATCAAATGCGAGGAGGTTTTAGCAATGACATTGCAAAACTAAGACAAGAATTGATCGACTTTGCAGCACTAATCGAACTTGAAAATGATTTTGGCGAAGAAGATGTTGAGTTTGCTAACCGTCCAAAACTTAAAAGTTTAATCGAGTCACTACTTCATCAAATTGAAAAATTAAGGACATCATTTTCGGCAGGGAATGTGCTCAAAAATGGGATTAATACTGTAATTGCTGGTAAACCCAACGCAGGTAAAAGTACATTGCTAAACGCCTTACTCAACGAGGAAAGAGCCATTGTTTCTGATGTTGCTGGAACTACACGAGATACGATAGAAGAGATTTTTACCCTAAAGGGTATTCAATTTCGATTGATTGATACGGCTGGGTTGAGGGATAGCTCGGATAATATTGAACAGATTGGGGTAAGTAAAGCCAAAGAAAGCATACAAAAAGCCGATTTGATTATTTACCTATTTGATGCTCAAACAACCAATCGTAAACAACTTGAAACTGAACTTGCAGATCTTCCTCCTACTCGACGTTTGATTATACTTGCCAATAAGACAGACAAACAATCTTGTAATCCCAAAGATTGGCCTGAAAACACCCTGTTCATTGCAGCAAAAACAAAAAATATTGACCCCCTTCTTGATGAATTAATCCGCATAGCTAGTCAATATGAATATGGTAATGAGACATTGGTAAATAATGCTCGACATGCTGATGCGTTGAGTAAAAGTTCGACACTTCTTCAAAAGATTATTACGGGAATCAATGATGAAATCCCAAGTGATTTAATTGCCATTGATATCCGAAATACCTTGTACCAACTGGGACTAATTACAGGAGAAGTTACTAACGATGAAGTATTAGAATCCATTTTCACTCGTTTTTGTATTGGAAAGTAATCCCAATAAAAAACCACGATCTATGCAACCAAACTCTGAAATACTGAAACAAGTTGTTACTCAAAAGATGCCTTTCGGAAAGTACTCTGGAAGACTGATCGCAGACTTACCTGTTAGTTACTTAGAGTGGTTTAAGCGAAATGGTGGATTCCCAAAAGGGAAATTAGGTGAGCTTCTAGAAAATGTATATGTAATCAAATTAAATGGCCTCGAAGAAATCATTGATCGACTCAGAAAAGATTTAAAATAATTTATCTTAATAGCATGATTTCTCCTTTTTCTTGGAATACGTCATTCTTGTAATCTTTGCCATACAAGGAATAATAATAGATGCCTTCGTGAACGTTCTCCCCGTCAAAAGTTCCATCCCAAGAATCTTTTATATCAGAGGACTGAAAAAGAATCTCTCCCCATCGATTGAATATAAGTATATTAAATTCTTTTACCCCTCTTGATGTAATGGAAAACACATCATTAGTGTTGTCATTATTTGGACTGAACGCATTAGGAGTAAATAACTTAAAAGCATCTTCAACCTGCACCAGCTTTGTGAATATATCCGAACAACCAATATCATTTTCTGCAATTAATGTAACTGCATAAAACCCTGTATCGGTATACCGATGGCTTGCTCCAAAACCATTGGTTGAGGATCCATCACCAAAATCCCATGAATAATTAGTCGCATCCGTTGAGGTATTAGTAAAGACAAAATCAGGCTGATAATAGTTTGCAAGATCCGGAGTATGGCTGAAGCTAGCAGAAGGGTTTGGTAAAATTTCTAACTCATCTATTTTTAACAACGAATCCTTACAATCAAACTCATTGGTCACAACCAACTGTACAGAATACAATTTATCTGAACTATAACTATGCTTCGTATTCGATTGATCACTAGTATTACCATCACCAAAATCCCACCTAAAACTACTTCCAAAACCTGTGTTGGTTTGATTCGTAAAATCAACCATATTACCAACGCAACTTGGATTTGGGCTTATATCAAAATCAACCGAAGGAAGTGGATTAACCACAAGTTTTGTCTTAGCTATTGCAGGTCGACTGCAATTGTCAGTTAGCGTAACCACATAAGTCGTTGTAGTTGTTGGTGCAACTGACTTATTAGGACCAATACCCAAACTATTGTTCCAAGTAAACTGATAATTACTAACTATTCCGCCTGTTGCAGATGGTAATAAATCATATGAATCTCCTATGCATAGCTCCACTTCTGATGGTAAATCAATAGCTAATTGAGGCCTAACTGAAACATAAACAGAATCTCTTGCTATACTTGGACTGCAACCGTCGTTCACTACAACAACTATTTTTTGATTTGAAAATAGGATAGGTAATGTGTAATCTTGAGAATTAGCAGCTCCATAATTCCATTTGTACGTGTAATTTGATGGATCACCACCTAAAACTTGAGCTTGATAGGTCGTATTTTCTCCATAACAAGCTGTGTCCTTCCCAACTATGGAGACCTCCAATGGATCGCGTATTTCGATATTAACAGTTGCCTCTGGTTCGTATGAACTGCATCCATCGGATAATCGAACTTTATAACTCGTATTTACCAGAGGACTAACAACCATTGTATCTATTGTGGTTTTTCCGCTTCCCCAATCGTACTGATAGCTCAGTGGTGTTCCACCATTTGGAGAGGCTTTTAAAGTAAGAGTTTGCCCTTCGCAAATAAGTGTATCTTTTGTGAGATTTATACTTAATGAGTCTCTAACATTAATGGTGTAAAATGCGGTATCATTTGTTGGCGTGCACTGGTCGGTGTAAGATATCCAATACGAGTGCTGCCCTGAACCTATAGGACTTACCGTCCAGGAAGCAGAAGAAGAGCTGCCCGAAGAATTTCCGTCCGAAAATAAGTAACTATAGGTTGATAACCCACCTGAAGGATTTATCTGTAATGTAGCTTCCTCGCCTTGACAAATTAGCGATGGCGATTGTTGTGTATGGGATAACGAATCTCTAACCGAAACATTAAAAACAGTTGTATCATTTTTTGGGGAACATCCGTCCGATACAATCACCGAAATAACTTCATCATCCCTAAATTGAGTTTTCCAATTATTAGTATCTACATTAAATGGCAACCAATTAAATGTATAATTCGTGGACAGTCCTCCAGATGCATTCGCGTTGAATTGAATAGGCTCTAAGAAACACAATGTGGTATCTGAAAAAGCATCAATTTTTAGCGGAGATAACACTTTTATAACTACAGAATCATAAATAAACTCCTGCATACAGTCATCCCCAAATCTGAGGTATATAGTAGTGTCATTTCTTGGGTTTATTAGTAAACTATCTGTTCCAGCTTGAGCGTTCCATGTATAACTGTAATCATCAGCACTACCACCCGACCCCACAGCGACTAGCCAAATATCTTGATTATAACAAACCGTTGTGTCTGGTGTTAGCGTCAAACCCAAACTCGGTCTAAATGCTTTAAATTCAGCTTTATATCCTGATAGTGTCGCTAGTTGATCGGAGAAATGTCGCAGTGTCACTGCACCTGAAGTTATTTTAATAGGCTTGCCCCCATTGGGAAGAGAATCTGCCGTATACCCACCAATAAATGTAGACGAAGTATTGGGACCATCATAAATATATAACGAATCAAAGCCCTCTTCATAAGCAAATTCACTAAATGTCAAATAGGCACTATCACTTTTTCCAAAATCTAATGTAATCGTGTCTCTAGTAAGATTGTAATAATCAGATTCACCAGCATGATCATACACAAAACCCTTACAAACTTGGTAGGTAGTCCATTCACCCGGTATAGGAAGTGATGCTTTACAAATATCTCGTAATGAATCAATCTCAATGTAGGCTACCTTTTCAATCGAATCTTTCACTCCAAAGAAACACCCTTCTGCAACGAGTTTAACGTCATATTTACCTTGAGCACCATAGATATTTGTTGGATTTTTTAACGTTGATTTTTTTCCGTCACCAAAAGACCATGCATAACTTTTTGTATTAAAAGACTTATTTCTAAATGGTATAACATCGCTCGAAAAACAAAACAACGTGTCAGCACTAAAATCTACTGTAATTGAGGAACTATCATATTTTGAACCAACACCAACAGCGAACCAAGCATTAGTTGTAGCAATTACTTCATTGCTACATGGTCCAAATAAGTCAGATGCAGATTGTATGGCGTAATAACGTGCCTCTTTGAAGTTAGAGGATGGAGTCAAATAAGAGGTCAAGTTACGATAGGCTATTTTTTGAGCTTTTCTGATTCCAATACTATCGACATCGAATGCGTCACCATTATCGTTCGTTCCTGAGACACCTTCAGTGAGTAAATAAAACCAGTAGTTCTGAACTCCACTATTAATATGAACACCTCCATTATCTGAAGGTGCGGTGTGCCAATAATCTCCTTTGTAGGTATCAGGATCTCTAAAATCATTTGGATTTTTCATATTTCGGATTCCCCTCCCAGAAGAGGTAATATCCTCTCCCATACCCCAATCAAACTGAGTAGAATCTGCATAGAACTCAATCGCATTTCCAAAAATATCACTGAAAGACTCGTTCAGAGCCCCACTCTCATATCGATATATTAGTCCAGCACTATTAGTCGTAACTGCATGAGCAACCTCGTGCCCGCAAATATCTACACTTGTTAGTGGAGACCATGAAGAACCATTTCCATCACCATAGGTCATGACATATCCATTCCAGAATGCATTCACATAATTTGATCTGTAATGAATGTAACTTCTAATTTTAGCACCATTATCATCAAAGCTGTTTCTACCGAAATTATTATAAAAATAATCGTAGGTAGACTCTGCACCGAAGTGAGCATCTGTGGCAACTTCGTCAAGATTGGCATTATAATTATTCCAATAATTATCGGCATCGGTAAAGTCAACTGCTGCAGCATATGAAGTTCCCTTTTGCATATTATAGGTTTCTATTCCATTGCCTCTTCCAGATTCTCGTAGCCTAAAATTAGTCGGGCTCGTACTATCAGTTTGTATTGAACGAACACCTCTATACTTGGTGTTTGCTGATCCTTTTACTTCTACTACATGAATTAAATCTTCAGTTGCCCATAATTCACCCGTTTGTGCATTCACATATATATTCTTTTTAATTAGTGGTTCAATGGCGTTTATTTCTAGACCATAACACAAACTGAATTCGTTTGAAAAATCTAAATCTTTTGGAACGTATATAAGTTCTGGTATAGGGTCATAAGTGGCCAGACTGTCCTCGGTCCACAATTTCAGCATTGCTTCCTCTTCCTCAACTTGCCAATTAAAAATTTCACCCCCTGAAGCATTTATAGCTATTTCTTTAGCCTCTTCCGAATCGATATTGGGTGAACTGACCAATGGACTATAGATAATCCCATTAAACCCTGTAAGTATTTCGTCACTATACCTAGCGACTACCTCACTTCCAAGTACGGCATACCCGTTCATTCTATGTATATACCTAACTACTGTAGAATTTTTATTTTGATTGAACTTAGGAGTTAATGTACTCCCTTTAGGTAAGTCTAAATAATCACTAATATAATTTGGTGACTCCAATTTACGAACATCAAGAGGTTCCACATTTACAACATTAAAGTGAAAACCTTCATCCCCCCAATTACCGGAATAATTTGATAGCAGATTTTGACCATTCAAAGAGAATAAGAGATGAATAAAAAATCCAACGATAAAAAATCTATGCTTAAGAAACTGAA
>JADHMR010000047.1 GCA_016779945.1 Bacteroidia bacterium
AATCTATATATCTCCTACGCTTACAATCTGTATATTCCTAATGCCTTTACTCCAACTAATGATGGGCTTAACGAAGGATTTAAACCCACTGGATTAGGAGTAAAAAGTTATCAAATGTCCATCTATAATCGCTGGGGTGAGAAAATTTTTGTAACTACCGAAAACCAAACTTCTTGGGACGGTAAAGACGCAATACCTGGATATTATTTGTACCACATAAAAGCCTTCGATTTTAGAGGAAACATACATTATTATAAAGGTTTTGTATACCTCATCAAATAAGCATAATCAACTAATTAAATAAAAAAAGGGGACATTAAAATGTCCCCTTTTCTTATACTATTTTTATTTACTTACTCCATTTTTATGAATACTCCCTCACCATACCATCGGAAGTTTGTTCTAAAGGTTTCAATAACTTCATAAAACGTATCATTTGATATTCTATGATTATGTTGTTGTGTAAAAGAATCATTTGCATTTGCATCATACCAACTTGCCGTATTCCTAAATGAACCATCACTATTTAATCTCCCCCAATTAACACTCTTCTGATATTCATCAGAATATCCCCACGTAAAAAAACTATCACTATTTATTTTATGCCTAAATACAAAAATAGTATCTACGAAAGTGCTTGAATCTAAAAGTGAATTCATTTGAGTAGAGTAATAATTTACGTATCTAGTACCGAGGTAAGCCCCAGAATAATCAACAAATACTTGCTCTGAAGATGCGGGTTCGGGTGCGGGCGATTCGTCATCTTCCGAACACCCAACATAAATTAACATTGTCAATAATAAAAGTAGTGGTAAGATCTTTGTCATTATCCAAAAGAATGCAAATTACTTTCAAATTACAAGTAAAATGTGCGATTTATTTAAAACGATACATTAAACTAATCCCTGTTTTTTGCATAATATCTGATTTTTTATCGTTGTCGTATCCATCAATAGCATCACTGATATTTAGAATAAAATCGGTAGATGCAACTACTTGAAAATGTCGTCCAAATTCAAAGGAATAACCCAATGTAGCAGAAGTATTTGCACAAAATCCATCGGTCAAACTAAATAGTCCTTTGTCTTCAACAAAATAGCGTTCTCCTTTGAAAGAGGTCATACCTACCCCAAATTGATAAAAGGGTCTCGCATAGAAAACATCTGGATTGTGCCTATTTATGGCATACTTTGTATTGATAAAATATTGACGATAATGAATCCCAACCATTGTCAGGTCCGTATTTGCATATTGATTTTCGTGTTGAGAAGTCATTTTTCCCTCTAAAAAGCTTAAATATATGCTGGATCTAAATTTTAATGGTAATTCCATATTGAATCCAAAGCCTACATCAAATTGAGTATTTGATCCATTCATTCCTCTCAGATCAATATCAGAATACCCATCTGAAAGTTTAGTTTCTCCCTCAAAAAGATCAAATAAGTGTGCCGTTTCTATTCCTACTCTTGGGAGTGGCATATGCTGTGCATGTATTGTAGATTCTATCGCAAGGACGAATATTAAAATTGAAAAATATCTTTTATGTCGCATAATTTTATTCATGATTTATTTTTTAAGGATAACAACTGTTTCGTTTGTAGTTGAACTAAATACATTCAGATAATAGGTGCCAGAAACTAATGGTGAAATATCGAGTTTAACAACATTTGTATTTGTTTCTTGACTGATAAGTTGATTCCCGACACCGTCTGATAATGTCAGTAAATGAGTGGGTTGGTTATCATTGATCTGGACAAATACAAAATCCTCTGTTGGGTTAGGAAATACTCGAATCACCCCACGATTTATTATATTCTCATCATTAACTGGTATACCAAATTCATATCCCTCACTGGCTTGGTAGCAATTTTCGGTATTTCCTACCAATACGGAATAGACACCCAGCAGATTAACACGAAGTGATTGATTTCCTTCACCCACTATCTCTTCTCCATTTCGATACCATTGGTAATTATCATATGCTATTGAAGCTTCTATTTGATCTGAGGCAACACGATTAATTGATGGCTTAACCGGAGATGGTCTAATCACTATTTCAAAGGGCTCTGTTGTAATACAACCCATACTATCTAAAAACTCTGCTGTGATTGTATAAGAACCTGCATCTAATGCATTTGGATTAAAAAATGTTGTGTTTGACTCTACCCCACTACCTATGAAAATGATATCTTCATATCCTTTTGTCAAATCTATCTTGTTAGAATTATTACACACGGATAAATCGCGTATATCAAATGGCAGATATCTATCTCTTATATCCACTGTAAAGCTTGTTGATACAGTATTCCCAGATGGGTCACTAATCTCAAAGGTATTAACTGTAATACCAACGGGGAAAGTTGATCCTGAGGGTAATCCTGCAACTTGTGTTACCGTTACACTACAATTATCGTCACCTGTTGGTGAAGCATAAGAATAAGCAGCATCACAATACCCCAGTGCTATATCACTAGGTGAAGTAACAATTGTTGGTTTAATGGTATCCAGAACAGTGATCAAAGCACTCGCAGAGTCAATATTACCGTTCACATCGGTGACAATAAGGTAAATCGTATTGGCTCCTAATTCTGTGCAATCAAAATTGGTCTTGCTTAAAGATCTATTTGCTATTGAGCAGTTATCCGAAGATCCGTTATCGATTTCGTTTACCGTAATTCCAGCATTACCACTTGCATCTAAATAAATAGTATATGCCAAAGTTTTTACAATTGGTTTGAGTGTATCTTCAACAGTGATTTGAGCACTCGCTGCGTCGATGTTGCCATTAACATCCGTTACAGTTAATATTACAGAGTTGATTCCTACATTCGAACAATCAAAATTTGACTTACTCAAAGTTCTACTTGCTATACTGCAGTTATCATTAGAACCGTTATCTACCTCAGTTGAAGTAAGGGTTCCATTACCATTAGCATCTAAACTAACGGTAACTGATTGAGTAACTACGGTTGGTTTAATTAAATCAATGACATTAATTAAAGCTACAGCAGAATCAGTATTTCCATTGACATCCGTGACGATTAAATATATTAGATTAGCTCCTACATTTGAGCAATCAAAATTTGATTTAGTTAATGTTCTGCTTGCAATACCACAATTATCCGTTGAACCGTTATCTATAGCGGCTGGGGTAATAGTTCCATTGCCACTAGCATCTAGATTAACGGTAACTGATTGTGTTAGTATGATTGGCTTTATTGTATCAAGCACAGTAATAATAACGCTAGCAGAGTCAATATTACCATAATCATCTGTTACAATTAAATAGACTGAATTAACACCAACATCTGAACAAAGAAAAACTGATTTACTCAATGTTCTATTTGCAATATTACAGTTATCATAAGAGCCATTGTCTGCATCCATTGGATTGACAATAGCAATTCCAGTAGAATCTAAATTAACAGTCAATGGTTGAGTTACTGCAGAAGGTTTTATCGTATCCTGAACCGTTACTATGGCACTAGCAGAATCTATGTTTCCATTTACATCCTTTGCGATTAAATAAACTGTATCAGTTCCCAACTCTGAACAATCAAAACTAGATTTGCTAAGTTCAATTGTATCAATTCCACAATTGTCAATTGTACCACTATCAACATCTGTTACAGTAACACTTCCATTACCATTAGAGTCTAGGCTAACGGTAACCGATTGAGTAACTACTGCTGGTTTAATCGTATCCTGAACGATGATGGTCGCACTTGTAGAGTCTTTATTCCCATTAACATCCGTTACTACTAAAAATATAGAATTAGATCCTACCTCAAAGCAATCAAAACTAGACTTACTTAGTGTTCTGGTTGCTATACTACAGTTATCATTAGAACCATTATCTACATCTGATACCGTTGTATTAGCATTACCATTAGAGTCAATACTGATGGTAACGGTTTGTGAAATAACGATTGGTTTTAGTGTGTCTTGAACAGTAATTTCAGTACTTACTGAATCTACGTTGCCATTTACATCCGTTACAATTAAATAAACCGTATTTATCCCTATATCAGCACAATCAAAACTGGACTTACTGAGTGTTCTGGTTGCTATATTACAATTATCAGTTGAACCATTATCCACATCCGTTGAGGTAATACTAGCATTCCCATTAGAGTCAAGACTAATGGTCAGTGATTGTGTTACAACAATTGGTTTAAAGGTGTCTTGAACTGTAACGATGGCACTGGCTGAGTCTATGTTGCCATTAACATCTGTCACAATTAAGTAAATTGTATTAGCTCCTATATCTGAGCAATCGAAATTTGGGTCTGACAGCCTGTAAGAAAAAATTCCACAGTTATCTGAAGATCCGTTATCAATATTAAATGAAGAAATTGTTGCATTACCTGTTTGATCTAGATAAAGAGTCGCATTTTTAGTCAATACGGAAGGTAAAGTTGTATCACCTATAACTAAAAAGGTAGTAATAATACTATCACATCCAGCGGCATTGACCAGTGTGTCATTGTATGTGCCTGAAGATTTATATATCTTGTTAGTTGGAGAAATAACACTATCACAAGCAATGAGATTAAGAGTATCGAAAGTGCTCTTTAAAATAGTGAGATTCAAAGAAACAATACTATCGCAACCAGCTGTATTAACAAAAGTGTCTTTAGCAGTGGTGTTACTTGCTGTATATGATGTTCCATTAGTCCAAGTATAAGAATTACATGAAGTAATAGTATCAGTAGAAAAAGAGTTACATAAAGAATATACTCTCACATGTCCAGCACTTGTTCCTTTGCCGTCATTTAATATTGCTCCAATAGCCACGGTATTCCCATCGCTGCTTAATGAGACAGAATATCCAGACCAATCACCTGCTGCCTCTCCATCGATATCTGAGCCTTGTTGTGTCCATGTGCCACTTATATTTTTATATACTCTGACATGTCCAGCACTTGTTCCATTGCCGTCATTGTAGGGTGCTCCAATAGCCACGGTACTCCCATCAGTGCTTAATGAGACAGAATATCCAGCTTGATCACCTGCTGCTTCTGCATCGATATCTGAGCCTTGTTGTATCCATGTGCCGCTTATATTTTTATATATTCTCACATGACCAGCACTTGCTCCATTGCCGTCATTTGATATTGCTCCAATAGCCACGGTACTCCCATCACTGCTTAATGAGACAGAATATCCAGACCTATCATCTGCAGCTTCTCCATCGATATCTGAGCCTTGTTGTGTCCAGGTACCACTTATATTTTTATATACTCTGACATGTCCAGCACTTGTTCCATTGCCGTCATTGTAGGGTGCTCCAATAGCCACGGTACTCCCATCAGTGCTTAATGAGACAGACCATCCAGCTTGATCACCTGCTGCTTCTCCATCGATATCTGCCCCTTGTTGTATCCATGTGCCGCTTATATTTTTATATATTCTCACATGACCAGCACTTGCTCCATTGCCGTCATTTAATACTGCACCAATAGCCATGGTACTCCCATCGCTACTTAATGAGACAGAATATCCAGCTTGATCACCTGCTGCTTCTGCATCGATATCTGAGCCTTGTTGTGTCCAGGTACCACTTATATTTTTATATACTCTGACATGTCCAGCACTTGTTCCATTGCCATCATTTAACGTTGCTCCAATAGCCACGGTACTCCCATCACTGCTTAATGAGACAGAATATCCAGACCTATCATCTGCAGCTTCTCCATCGATATCTGCCCCTTGTTGGGTCCAGGTGCCGCTTATATTTTTATATACTCTTACATGTCCATTGCCGTCATTTAATACTGCACCAATAGCCATGGTACTCCCATCGCTACTTAATGAGACAGAATATCCAGACCTATCATCTGCAGCTTCTCCATCGATATCTGAGCCGATTTGAGACTGAGAAAAAACAAATAAATTAAATGACAATAGTAGAGTTCCGAACAATAAACGCTTAAAATTCATCCCCAATAATACTACTTTTTGATTAGAGAACCAATATCTCATCATTGAGATTAGAATTATTTACATCTTTAATTCCATTAATTTTAAGTAATGTGAATTGACCAATTGATTGGCAAAAACAATAAAAAAAAAGCGGAATCATTGAACTTTAGTTCACGATTCCACCCTGATTTGAACTTAAAATAAATTTTAAAAACCCCAGCTTATGTTAAGCTGAACATTTGGTAATAGCGATCCAAAAAATGAATCATCTTCAATTTCATTAAGAATAGTATTTTTGGGTGCAAGATTGTCTCGGTCTGCAAATACTGTTGCTCCACCTGTTGAAAGCACTCCAACATCCAATCCAAATTGCAACCCTTTAACTGGTCGGCTACCTACTCCTACTCCAACATAAGCAACTATATTTCCCTCATAATTAGCATGATAAACATCACTTGCATTGTTCTTATTGGTTAGTTCGTTTTGAATTTTACCTACACCAAATCCAGTTCCTACCCGGAACCAATCCGAATCTTCAAATGGTCTGTGATTTACAAACATCCCAACCCATGAAGACGAATTTTCTACATCGTAATCATCATTCCCATATTCGGGTGAAATTGGTGCAGATCCTTTGAATCCTCCGATTGAGGCTTGAAATGTTGTTTTTGGAGATAGATTGTAGCCAAAACCCAACGATCCACCAAATGGACTAACGGATACCCCTACCGAATAATTTGCAAATTCTTTCGTTTCGTTTTGAGCATTAGCTAATGAAATAGCAAATACTGTGATTAAT
Organism: Bacteroidia bacterium; assembly: GCA_016779945.1. GTDB lineage: Bacteria > Bacteroidota > Bacteroidia > NS11-12g > UBA9320 > UBA9320. The sequence goes on from JADHMR010000047.1 coordinate 6,725, forward strand.
AATAAGATTGTTTTTTTCATTGTTTAATTATTTTAGTTTTACGAATTTATATATTACTTTCGAAATGCAAGTAAATAAATCCTTAAATTATTATGAACATAAAAACCATTGTTTTGACTCTTGTTGTATTGAATTCATTTCTTTCATCAGCTCAATCTTTTATCAATAAAACCATCGACTCTGATGGTCTTACCCGGGAATACAGCATCTATATCCCGCCTAGTTATGACGGTACTTCTGAATTTCCATTACTTTTCAATTTTCATGGAGGTGATGATAGGGTTGCAAGTTGGCAGGCTTTATCTGACATGAGACCAATCGCTGATACTGCTAATTTTATACTTGTTTATCCTCAAGCTCGCCCCGACCCTAGTGATGGGAACTCCAGAAACTGGCTTCCTAAATCACCGGGTACTTTTGATGATGTGCCCTTTGTTAGTTTACTAATCGATTCTATAGCTTCTGATTATCTTATCAATCAAGACAAAATATATGCTTGCGGATACTCTCTTGGAGGCGAATTTGCGTATGAACTTGCGTGTAAACTTAGTAATAGAATTGCTGCCATAGGTGCAGTAGCCCGAACAATGCAAGCTAATCCCAGAAGCTATTGTGCTCCTGTTCATCTTACGGGTGTCCTCACTATACTTGGCACAGCTGACCTAATCTCTCCATATGATGGCATTACTTTTGGTGGAATTGAATACTATATTTCTGCAGCAGCTACCCATGAATATTGGGCACTTTATAATAATTGTGCTTTAGATCCAACCATGAAATCGGTAAGTCCGAGTGTGGAGCGATATACATGGTCTACTGCCGAGGGTTGTGCCTATGTAGAAGAATTGAAGGTCGTTGGTGGAGGTCACGATTGGCCGGGTATTAACGGAAATATGACGATTAATGCTGACACCGAAATTTGGCAGTTTGTCTCACGTTTTGATATCAATGGATTGATGGGTTGCTCCACTTCTTCTATTTCAGAAAATAGTGGTCAACTCCCAAAATTTAAGGTGTACCCAAATCCTATGCAGGATGTACTTACCATAGAACTTTCATCTGCAAAGCAATCAACGTATGAATTGTATTCAATGATTGGAGAATTAGTTGCTCACGGGGAACTTAATGCTAAACAAAATACCATTGATTTATCTTCGTTAGCCCCGAATAGTTATATCCTAAAAGTGAATAATCAATCGGTTAGGATTGTGAAATAAAAAAAGTAAACACGCTATATTTTAAGAACTTATTTAGACGACACGCCTAATTTTCCAACACAAAAAAAAGGGATTGCCTTTCAAGACAACCCCCTTTTGTGTGAAAAAACGAAGACTACTAGTTCTTCATGACCTTAATATGTTCTGATCCACGGTCAGAAATTACCTCAACTATATACACACCGCTATTCCATTGCGATAAATCAAGAGTATGCAAACCACTTGAGAACACATGATTTTTTTGGTGTACCAATGCCCCTTGAAGGTTGGTGACTTGAAGCTGATATTTTTCTCCTGAAGGTACTTAGCATGACATTCAATTCGTCATTCATTGGATTAGGATACGCTACTAACTGCATGTCGTTACCGACGGCATCAAAACGTACCACACGAATATCTGAATACTCATACGCACCGTCAAAATCTACTTGCTTGAGTCGGTAATACACCGTGTTTTGTACCTTGCTAACAGACGCATCCGTATAGCTATACTCAATCTTGTGTTGGCTATTGCCATTACCTGCCACTTCACCCACTGCCTCAAACGTTCTACCATCTTAGCTACGCTCGATATCAAAATGGCTATTGTTGATTTCACTGGCGGTGGTCCAGTGGAGAAGTGCATTCTTATTGCCCAACTGCTCTGCGGTGAAAGCGATGAGATCTACGGGGAGCTTCACTGCGTTTGGCCCAACATCAAAAGCAGTAGCATAATCATTACCACCTATCTCCATGCCGAGTTCAAGAGTTACCGAACTCGAAGTTGCTGTAAATTTTACGGTTGTGGTATACCAAACATTTCCGCTTCCAGTCGGAAGGGGAGTTTTAGTCCCCCCAATATCTACGTAAGCCAGTTGTGTTGATGGGCTTCCAGTAAACCAAGTGCTGTAACCTCCTTGTGCTATAGGGTACAGATACGAAACTTCAATTTCATATCCTGTTCCGGAGGTTAGGTTAGTAATTGTTTGTTTGATTCCTTCTGCCACATCTCCTACACGTGCTATAAGAAAAGTCGTAGCACCAGAGGGTGAAGTAGGCAGAGTCCAATAAGAAGTATTACTGAATCCATTCCTAGTTGTACTTGAATAATCAGGAGTGTGAACTGCCGTCCATCCTGAAGCAACTAAGCCTTTACCTATCGTTCCACTATGGGTATCGGCGAAAGTTTGAGACAGACCTGTCATATAAAATATGCAGGCAATTTTAATAAGAAGCGTTCTTTTAGTTTTTAGCTTGTTGCTTGTTGCAATAACATACCGCAAATTTTTGAAAATCGAACCTAAAAACCTACTTGGATTTTATGATATGTTTCGCAAAAGTGTATGATATTGGTCATAATTAAGAAAGTGTATGGCTATTCCTACTCAACTTCTAAAAAAAACTAAGAAATATCGAATTTACTTTCGATGATTCTTTTTTTATTTTTTTCTAAAAACAATAAAAATTCTTTCTGTACAGGGGTCATTTTTTTACCCTCACTGTGAATTAAGTTCCATTTAGAAACAATTGGCAAACCATCAATCGGATAAATTTGGAGTTCATTCTTTCCCAAATATTTGGTAATCCCTATGAGTGGAACAATTGAAAAACCAAGTCCTGCGTTTAAGGCTTGTTTTACGGCCTCATTTGATTCCAGTGTTAGTGATTTTTTGACGTCTATATCTTGATTTTTTAGGAAATTTTCCATGGCATATCGTGTTGCCGAGCCTTTTTCTCTGAATACCAAAGGAACTTTTTCCAAATCTTCGATTTTTTCAACGGCCAACTCGCTATCACTTCTGCCCACCAAATAAAGTTTATTATCCATCAACTCATACGAGAATACTTTTAAATGCTCCGGAACAACGGATACCAGAGAAAAATCACTCTCATTATTAATCAAATCCTTAATCACTTTCTCTTTATTCGAAACATCTATTGTGATATCTACATAGGGATATAAATCTAAAAATGGTTTTATAAAATAGGGAATTATATATTTTCCGGTAGAAACCACCGATATGTGGATATGACCACTCATTATCCCTTTATAGTCGTTGGTGATTAATTTGATCTCATCAATTTCATTCAAAATGTTTTCGCAATTTTTAGCAATTTGATTACCAAAGTCGGTTAGATGCAATTGCCGACCAATGATTTCTGTCAGTGGAATATCAAATTGCTCTTGGAGTTTTTTTAACTGTAAAGAAATTGCGGGTTGCGTAAGATGCATCTCTTCAGCGGCCTTAGTTACACTCTTTAGTTTAGAAACTTTTAGAAAAATATTCAGTTGATGCAGGGTTATATTCATAAGTTTTTGTTTATGTATGTTATAAAAAGTATAAATATAAATTAATGATTTATAAATGCAAAATTTGTAAGAAACATAGTTTACCAAAACCTAGCACTATTTATCAAAAATGAGAGAGAATAATACCCCCCTAAATCCTACACTATTAAAAATTACCATTTCTAAATCTTTATTTGATGAAAGTGCTAATCACAAACCAAGTGAAGAATTATCGGATGTTAATCTAAACAACTTGTTATTGGATGTTTTGAAGAAAAAAGGTGAGCTTGAAAATGCAAAAATTAATTGGACTTCAGAAAACGAAGTTGAACTATCAACTGTTTCTATGATGACTTTGCATCATTTCATTATAGAAGCAGAAAAACTTGGAAAAAATGTGACCCTTGATCGAAGTATAGTTGTCACGGTAACTGACCAAACTTAATTTAAAAACTACGTTAATTTGATTAAATTTTTGAATAAAAATACCGTTGCGTTTGATGTAATATTACTTCTGTTTTATTTAAATAAAGCTAAACTCTAATTTGTTATGAGTCCATTAAAACGATTTTTCAAACTACTCAACCAAGATAAAAAAGATATCATTTATCTTTATCTGTATGCCATCTGCAATGGCATCATCAATTTATCGTTGCCTATTGGTATTCAAGCAATTATGGGCCTTGTACTTGCAGGTAGATTATCCACCAGTTGGGGTATACTCACATTAATTGTTGTCATGGGTGTAGCTGTTGCTGGTCTATTTCAAATTATGCAGTTGTACATTGTTGAGATCTTACAACGTAGACTTTTTGCGAGAGCTGCATTTGACTTTGCTTTTCGAATTCCTAAACTAAACATCAAAGAATTGGGAAATTCTTATTTACCCGAACTGGTCAATCGGTTTTTTGACACGATCAGTATCCAAAAGAGTTTGTCAAAAATCCTTATTGATTTTAGTACCTCTATTCTTCAAATCATATTTGGGTTGATACTTCTTTCTTTATACCACCCTATTTTTATTGCCTTTGGATTGGTATTGCTGCTTCTATTATTTTTGGTCATCTACCTCACCTACAAACCGGCACTAAAAACAAGTATCGAAGAAAGTAATCACAAATACGAAATGGCTTTTTGGTTGACAGAGCTGGCTCGATCATTACCAACATTTAAGCTCAATACCAATTCTGATTTAAATCTTCAACGTACGGATAAAATTGTCAATAAATACATCAACTCGAGAAAGCAACACTTCAAAGTTCTCTTGAGCCAGTATTCGGGCATTATAGGACTAAAAACATTGGTAACTGCAGGTCTGTTGATAGTAGGTGCCATTCTTTTGATAAGCAATAGCATCACCATTGGTCAATTTGTAGCAGCAGAAATTGTGATTATCCTTATTCTCAATTCTTCTGAAAAACTCATCATGAGTATGGAAGCTATCTATGATACGCTAACAGCTATGGATAAAATTGGGAGTGTTACTGACATTAACATTGAAAAAGATATTGAAACAGAAATTACGCTAGATCCAAATGACAAAATTGGAATAACGGCAAAAGACCTCGAAATTCTAAGTATCAGAAATGACACTACCATAAATCAACATGTTAATTTTAATGTGATCCCTGGCAAGCACGTTTGCATAACCGGAGAAACCGGGTCAGGAAAATCAAGTATTTTAAAAATATTAAGTACTAACATTGATAATTACACGGGTTCAGTGTTGTTTAATGATATCCCGCTGAAAAGTCTTGACATCAATAAAATAAGAAAAGATATTAGTTGTATTGATGATAATCAAGAGATATTTTATGGAACTATCTATGAAAATATCACGTTGGGTAGAAAAGATATTCCATTCAAAAATGTGGTTGATGTCACAAAAAAAGTAGGATTAGCTAAATTGGTAGATAACTTGCCTGATAGCTACCAACACCTCATATTGAATTCTGAACACGTTTTTTCTGGAACGGATAGAGTTCGATTATTTTTGGCTAGAACAATGATATCAAACCCTAAATTAGTTTTAACAGAGGATATATTCTCTAGTTTGAAACCTGAAAATAGTACGCTGTTATTAGACACGCTGTTTGAATATTGCAAAGACAAAACGCTTATCATCGTATCCAACAACGAGCAAGTAATCCGTAGGTGTGACTCTGTAATCAATTTGACCGAATAAAATTATGTTAAATATCTCTAAAAATACATTCCAAGGCAAGATACCCGAACTCGAGTATCAGTCTATTAAGGAGATTAAGAATAATCTTACGAAAAAGATTTTTCTGAGACTCGTCATTGGTTTCTTTATTTCACTATTAATCATACTCTTTCTTCCCTGGACTCAAAATATTCAGAGTTCTGGATTAGTCACGGCACTCAGACCTGACCAACGACCCCAAACCATCCAGAATATTATCCCGGGTAAAATTGAAAAGTGGTATGTGCAGGAAGGAGACCTTGTAGACAAAGGAGATACGATCCTTTATATTACGGAAATTAAGACCGAGTATTTTGATCCTAATCTTATCGAACGTACGATGGAACAAGTACAAGCCAAGGCTTCTGTGATTGATGCATTCGAAAATAAATTGAAGGCTTTAGACAATCAAATACATTCTCTAAATGACCTGCAAATACTAAAAATGAAAACCATTGACAACAAAGTTAAGCAGGCCAAATTTGAGGTATCAACAGACAGTGCCGCATGGAAAGCTGCCGAAATAAATTATACAATAGCCGCTCAACGTCTGGAAAGGCAAGAAGATATGTATGATCAGGGATTGATATCGCTGACTGATTTGGAAACCAGACGACTCAAACTGCAAGAGTCTAAAGCTAATAGTATTGAAAAAGAAAATAAATACGGCCTAAGCGTCAATAAATACATCAATACCTTAATTGAGCAAGACCAAGTGGTGAGTGAGTTTGCCGAAAAAATCAGTAACATCAAAAGCCAACGAGGATCTGCAGGTAGTGAATTGTACCAAGGACTTGGTGAAATGGCTAAAATGAAAAATCAGTTATCAAATTTTGAACTTCGTCAGGCATTTAATTATGTACTCGCTCCACGTAGAGGATTCGTAACCCAAGCTATACAGGCAGGTATTGGAGAAAACATCAAAGAAAATACACCGATTGTTACTATCGTTCCAAAAAACTGGAAAAAAGCAGTTGAGGTATACGTTGATCCAATCGATCTACCGCTTATTTCTAAGGGGGACAAAATGATGTTTCTTTTTGATGGATGGCCATCGATTGTGTTTTCGGGTTGGCCAGAACTAACCTACGGAACCTTCCCAGGCATTGTGAGAGCTATCGATTTCAACATTAGTGAAAATGGTAAATATCGCATACTTGTTGAAGAATCTAATGATAAAAAATGGCCCGATGACATCAGAATAGGTTCTGGAGCTCGAGGATTTGCTCTACTTAAGCGGGTACCTGTTTGGTATGAACTTTGGCGTCAGCTAAACGGATTCCCTCCTGATTACTATACCAATCAAATCAAGTAGGATGAAAAAAAAGTTTCTAATTACGGTTTTTTCGGCATTTGTTTTCATAACCACACATGCTCAGTTTTACGATACGCTTGTAATGGATGAAACTAAATTCCTAAATCAAGTATTTAACTATGCTCCTACCCTCGAAAATGCCGCATTTAAAGTAGCTATTCAACAACAAGAAATCCGATCGGCCAAAGGTGTATTCGAACCCAAATTAATTGGACGATATCGCTTAAAAGACTATGAAAATCAATCGTATTTCAACAAACAACAAACAGGGATTAATATCGCTACTCCCCTCGGTGTTAAATTTGAAGTCGGATTGCAAGACAATCAAGGGTTGTTTCTAAATCCTGAAAATACCGTTCCGAGTTCTGGGCTTGTTTACACCGGAATAGAATTGCCATTAGGAGCCCGAATGTTTACGGATGAAGACAGGACATACATCAAACAACAACGATTGAAAAATGATGTTGCTACATCTGCTCAAAATTTAACCATTAACGATTACCTTCTTGACGCTGGAGAACAATATTGGGACTTATTTGAATCGATTAAACTAATGGATGTCTCCAAGGAGGCACTCACCATAGCTCGTCAACGGTTTGATTTTATAGTAAGTCAAAACCGATTGGGATATGCTGCTTCCATTGATACCTTAGAAGCAAAAATTAATGTTCAATATAGGCTTGCTCTGAATACATCAAACTTCATCAGGTATCAAAAAATGAGCTTCGCCATTAATAACTTTCTTTGGTTGCCCAATAGAGATCAACTGTTTATTGTACCTAATGTGGACATGGATTACATGGCTGTTTTTCCAGATAGTCTGTTGAAGAAAGATTTGGTTAGAACACATCCTTTGGTTCTAATTCTGGATACCGATTCTATGATTAATCAAACTAACCTGGCTTTGAACCGAGAGTTTTACAAACCAGAATTAGATTTATCGCTGCGATTACAAGAAAACGCAAAATACCTTGAAGAATATGATTTTGATATCAATACGAATCACTATGTTGGATTAAACCTAAAGATGCCGCTTCTATTGAGAAAACAGCGAGCTAAATCAAATCAATTTGAATTTGAAAAAAGCATAATATCCAATAAAAAGAGAGAGACCTTGGTAAAAATAGAAAATGCTCAACGAACACTTTATTTAAATACCGAAAATCTTAGAACTAATGTGATTATTTGGCAAAAAGCAGTTCAAAACTACCGAACACTCGTTCGGGCTGAACAGACTAAATTTGAGAAAGGCGAAAGCTCCTTATTTTTAGTAAATAATCGGGAATTAAGATGGATAGATGCTCGTGAAAAATACATCAAAAATTATGTGAAATACCGAAAGTCAATTTTGAACTATTATCACACATTGGCAATGTTGCCCCAACTATTAGATTAATTCTTCTTCATAACCTTAATATGTTCTGAACCACGGTCAGAAATTACCTCTACGATATACACTCCACTATTCCATTGCGATAAATCAAGGGTGTGCAAACCACTGGAGAATACATGATTTTTTTGATGCACTAACGCCCCTTGAAGATTGGTAACTTGAAGCTGATATTTTTCTCCGGAAGGTAAACTTAGCATGACATTTAATTCGTCATTCATCGGATTAGGATAGGCTACCAACTGCATGTCGTTACCCACGGCATCAAAACGCACTACACGAATATCTGAATACTCATACGCTCCATCAAAATCCACTTGCTTCAATCGGTAATACACCGTGTTTTGTACCTTGCTTACAGACGCATCCGTGTAGCTATAATCTATCTGGTGTTGGCTATTGCCATTACCGGCAACTTCACCAATTGCCTCAAACGTTCTTCCGTCGTAGCTACGCTCGATATCGAAATGGCTATTGTTGATTTCACTAGCGGTGGTCCAGTGGAGAAGTGCATTTTTATTGCTCAACGGCTCTGCGGTGAAAGCAATGAGATCTACGGGGAGTTTCACTGCGGTTGGTGCCAGATCAAAAGCAGTAGCATATTGACTAGCACCTAACTCCATACCGAGTTCAAGAGTTACCGAACTCGCAGTTGCTGTAAATTTTACGGTTGTAGTATACCAAACATTTGCGT
>JADHMR010000048.1 GCA_016779945.1 Bacteroidia bacterium
AAATAATATAGAGTGTAAACATCTATTTGTCGAACCAATTGAGTCTTATTCAACGCTCTATCAATTTTGGTTTGGTTTAGCAGCCCAAACTTATTTTTGTTGTAATACAACATATTACACAAACTTGAATTTGCTGAGTAGTTCGCTTGTTTGTAATAATTCCTCCCGTCTTGATTTAATGCATTGGTCAAAAGACGATTTGCTCCTGTACCTCCATCTCCTACCATCTCATTAACAGTTATAATATCCGGCATCAGATAACCAACAATAGTACTCATATAATCATCTTTTTTACTTGGACTATTATTACTCGAAGTACAATAGCTTGTGATATTCCTGTAATTAAGCAAATTGTAATGCATAAACTGGATGGTATCAGTAATGGTTTGTCCCCAACTTAAACCTACGCTGAAAATAAAAAATAGTGTGATTTTTCTCATTCAACTTCGAAGATATAGATTGATCGTTGATAAGCTATATTCTATGAAATCCAGAACAATAAAATATTAATTTAGACTTTGTTTATTTAGATTTTAATCTACTGAAAATCAACAATTTACGCTGACCGCTCCGATTTTAAAAAAGTTTTTTTTATTAGAAAAATAAAAATACTTCATTTCGTGCTTGACTTATTCCTCTAAAGGTAGATTTTTGCAGTCAACGATTTAATCATCAATCATGGAAAATATTTTAATTGTCATCTCAATTCTAATCATCGGATCAGCACTTGGCGGAACTCAGTTACCAAAATTACCTGGAGCCGTTCTTTCTTTAGGAGCACTATTTTTGGCTTTATTTAACGCTCATTCTCGTGAGAATATGGCAAGTATTTTTTATTCTGTCCCCATTTTACTTGTTGTAATTGGAGTAATGTCTTATATGGCAGAAAAAAGATTAAAAATAGAGGGAGATAATTCCTCTACAATGACACGACTACTTGGCGGATCTATATTCCAAGTGGTTTTTATTATGGTTCTAACAACCTACTTTTTGTCTACTTTTTTCTTTCCTCATTTTAGTTAGTCTAGACTATTTTTGAATCCTGATTGTTGGATTTAAAAAATAGAAAGATATGGAACTCGTTGTTATCATCGTCAGTATTCTGCTCATTATTTCAGGATTCATTGGTAGTATTATTCCTGTCATACCTGGACCACCAATAGCTTACCTTGGATTAATTGTTCTTTTATTTGCTGATGAATTTAGAATTCAATTAGCAACAAATAATTATTTTATTTTAATTAGTATGGGTGTCGTTACTGTTTTGATAACGGCTCTCGATTTTTACTTACCTGTTTGGGGAACAAAAAAATTTGGAGGTTCATCATCTGGAACTCGAGGAAGCACATATGGATTAGTCATTGCCGTAGTATTAACAATCCTTACCTCCGGAATGGGTATTTTATTATTAATATTGGGTCCATTTCTAGGAGCTTACTTTGGAGAAAAATACGCAGGGAACTCTAATGAGGTAGCCTTAAAATCTGCTGTTGGTTCTTTCCTAGGATTTATAAGTGGCACATTTATTAAGCTAGTATTAGTAACGCTAATAGCACTATATTTTACATCATTATTAATCTAACTTAACCATATCTGCAATTGTCTTACCTATACTTAATGATGAGGTAGCCGCAGGACTAGGTGCATTAATTACATGGATTGCTCTTTTCTCCGTAATGAGCTTAAAGTCATCCAAGAGTCCACCTGTTCTGTCACAAGCTTGAGCTCTAACGCCAGCGGGTGACTCAACCAAGTGCTCTTCTTTTATTTCAGGAATTAGACGTTGTAAAGCTTTTGTGAAAGCTTTTTTATTAAAAGATCGGTACATCTCGCCAAGCCCTGTTTTCCAATATTTAAACATGACCTTTTGGAATCCTGGCCATAATAAACTCGCAAAAAATTCTTTGAAATCAAAGTCTGTTCGCTTATAACCTTCCTTTTTGAAGGCAAAAACAGCATTTGGTCCTGCCTCAATACCTCCAGATATCATTCTAGTAAAATGAACACCTAAAAATGGAAATGCAGGATCCGGAACAGGATAAATTAAATGTTTTACTAAATGTTCAGCCTCAGTTGTCAACTCATAATATTCACCTCTGAAAGGAATAATTTTTGTGTCTATATTGCCCAAATGCATGGAAGCAACCTTGTCAGAATATAACCCCGCACAGTTAATCACCATCTTACATTCTACAAAACTTTTATTGGTAACTATCTGTACCTCTTCACCACTATCATCAATTGATCTAACAAGTGTATTCAGATGTATATCACCACCTGATAACTCAATTTTTTCTGCCAGTTTGTTGCAAACTACTTTATAGTCAATAATCCCAGTTTGGGGGACTCTAATCCCTTGGATGCATGCTAGATGTGGCTCTATCTCCTTTATTTGTTCTTTGTCAAGTAACTCCAAACCCTCCAAACCATTCTCCCTACCTCGATCATATAAATCTCTTAATCTGCCGAGTTCTGATTTGTCTGTTGCAACCACAAGCTTCCCACATAAATCGTAAGGAATCTTGTTTTCATTGCAAAAGTCAATTAACATATTATATCCTTCGATACAATTTTTCGCCTTTAAACTTCCAGGCTTGTAATATAATCCTGAATGAATAACACCACTGTTATTCCCAGTTTGATGGAAGGCTAATTCTGACTCTTTCTCTAAAACAACAATTTTTTTATCTTCAAATTTTTGAGTTAGATAATAAGCTGTTGCTAACCCAACGATTCCTCCTCCTACAATGGCAATATCTGCTTGCATATACTTACAAATAAAGAACTTCAATTGAGTATTTTATGACTTATCCTCGTCTAATTATCCCCATTTTCTTTTCAAAATATACGATAACCTCAATGAATTTATGATTAAAAACGCAAGCATTAAACAAGCATATTCAATTACCTTTGTAGTAATGCACAGAATTGAGGAAATTTTAAAAGAACGAATTCTATTTTTAGATGGAGCCATGGGTACTATGATTCAGAAACACAAGTTATCTGAAACAGCATACAGAGGCGAGCGTTTTAAAGATTATGAGCATCCATTAAAGGGCAACAATGACCTTTTATCTATTACACAACCAACCATTATTTCTGAGATTCACAATCAGTTTTTAGAAGTAGGTGCAGATATAATTGAAACAAATACGTTTAACAGTACAACTGTTTCTATGGCAGATTACCACATGGAAGATCTCGTGGTTGAATTAAATGTTGCTGCTGCAAAATTAGCAAGAGCTTGTGCTGATAAATACACTCAAAAAAATCCAGACAAACCAAGATTTGTTGCAGGCAGTATTGGACCTACCAATAAAACAACTTCCTTGTCACCCGATGTAAATAATCCAGGATATAGAGCTATCGATTTTGATGAATTGGTAGTCGCTTATAAAGAGCAGGCAAACGCACTTGCAGAGGGAGGAGTCGATATTTTCTTGATTGAAACCGTGTTTGACACGCTAAACTGTAAAGCAGCAATATACGCTATCCTTGAGCTTAAAGAGGAGAAGCAGTTGGATTTACCAATCATGATTAGTGGCACAATCACAGATGCTAGTGGTAGAACTTTAAGCGGGCAAACTGTGGAAGCATTTTGGTATAGTATCAGCCACGCAAACCCACTTAGTGTTGGATTAAATTGTGCGTTAGGTGCAGATCAAATGCGTCCATTTTTAAAAGAACTCAGTGACAAAGCTTGGTGCAGAGTTTCTGCTCATCCAAATGCTGGTTTACCCAATGAATTTGGAGAATATGACGAAACCCCTGAAAGTATGAGTGAAGTAGTGGGCGAATTTGCTTCTGATGGGTTTCTAAATATTGTTGGAGGGTGTTGCGGTACAACGCCAAATCACCTCAAAGCAATTATCGAAAAAGTAAGTCAAGAAGAACCACGTACAATACCTACTCTCAAGAATGAAGGGATTAAATTTGAGGGTTAATTTAATATATCTGACATTTTAGATCCAATTCCTGCTGGAGAATCTACAACGTGAATTCCGCACTCACGCATTATAGCTTTCTTTGCAGAAGCTGTATCCTCATCTCCACCAACAATAGCACCAGCGTGTCCCATTGTTCTTCCTGCAGGGGCTGTTTCTCCAGCTATAAATCCGACTACAGGCTTGGTTCCAAACTCTTTGATATATCGAGCTGCTTCTGCTTCCATACTTCCTCCTATTTCACCAATCATAACAATGCCTTCAGTGTCGGCATCTTGCATTAAAAGTTCAATTGCATCTTTCATAGATGTTCCTATGATCGGATCTCCACCGATTCCAATTGCGGTTGTTACTCCCATTCCTGCCTTAAGAACTTGATCAACTGCTTCGTATGTCAATGTACCCGACTTGGATACAATACCAATATTCCCTTTTTTAAATATAAATCCTGGCATGATGCCAACTTTTGCCTCATCTGCCGTAATGATACCTGGACAATTGGGTCCGATTAGTCTGCTACGCTTAGTTGATAAATATGCTTTTACTTTTACCATATCAGCTACTGGAATACCTTCAGTGATACAGACAATTACACCGATACCTGCTTCTGCAGCTTCCATAATTGCATCTCCTGCAAAAGGTGGCGGCACAAAAATGATACTTGTATCTGCTCCTGTATGTTCAACTGCTTCTTCCACCGTATTAAATACAGGCTTATCTAGATGTGTAGATCCTCCTTTTCCGGGAGTAACTCCACCAACTACATGAGTCCCATATTCGATCATTTGACCAGCATGAAAACTTCCCTCGCTACCTGTAAACCCTTGAACGATTATCTTAGAATTTTTATTTACTAATACCGACATATTTTTAGTTGAGCAAAGGTATTTTTTTTGTCAATATCTAAAAGATAAAACTATGTAATATCTGTATTTATATCAATTTAAAACACACATTAAAATCTTATCAAATATGAGTATAGACTGATAATTTGTACTATTTTTTAATTTACATAGTTTTGTAATTTCAAATGATAGAATTCGATGGCTAAGATTATCACAGAAAACAGTACCATTAATATTGAAAAGACTAACGAAAACCTAAATGTAAATGAGGCTAATGTTTCATATGATCTTCTAAAGACAACCAACAAATCCTATCACCTTATTTATAATAATCAATCTTTTAATATTGAAGTTTTATCAAAAAATACTCATTCTGGTAAACTTACACTCAAAATAAACGGAAGAGTCATTACAACACAACTTCAAAACAAACTTGCTGACCTGCTTCAAAAAATGGGCATGGACAATAACAAGAAAAAGCTGAAGGAACTCAAAGCTCCTATGCCTGGTTTAGTCTTGGACGTTATGGCAAAAGAGGGTGAAGCGGTTATTGAAGGACAAGAATTAATTGTCTTGGAAGCCATGAAAATGGAAAATGCTATCAAATCGCCGCAAGATGGTACCATTGACAAAATACACGTTAAGAAAAATGATAAAATTGACAAAAATCACACACTTTTGTCATTTCAATAGCTCATAGTTTGCAACAACTATGAATAATTTATTAAAACTCTATTAAATACTTTACAAACTACATTACAACATACTTTAGACATGAAACATTTATTAACACTATTAATCATTAGCGGGTTTACTTTTAATTTATTCTCGCAGAACAACAAATTAGAAATAAAAAAACAGGAATTAGAAAATGCCAAATCGTCGCTTGCTGAAACTCAGAAACGGATTAAAGCTATTGAGCAAGAAATTACTCAACTAACTCCTCCAGTACATTGGAAAAAAGGAGGATTTGGTGCATTAAACTTTAACTCCTTAGGCCTCTCAAACTGGGCTGCTGGTGGTGTGTCAGCAAATTCTGTTACGGCTATTGGCAATATTTATCGTAATTATAAGAAAGGAAAAGTTGAATGGAAAAACAACTTAGATTTGGCCTACGGTTTAGTTAAAAATGATGGAGAAACACTTCGGAAAAATGAAGATAAAATTGATTTCTTAACTAAAGGTAGTTATGGTATTAACGACAAATTGAGTTATTCAAGTTTACTAAATTTTAAATCTCAATTTGCTCCAGGTTTTGATTTTTCTGACCCAACTATTGAAGATAATCTTAGGCCAGAAATTTCTAGATTTTTAGCACCCGCCTACCTCACTATGTCACTAGGACTAAATTATAATTTTTCTGATTATTTTTCCGTATACCTATCTCCAGCAACAGGTAAGTTCACCTTTGTAAATGACGACTCTATTGCCGCACAAAATATATATATACCGGCAACATTAAATGATGATGGCGTTCAATTCTATAATGACAAATACAGAGCTGAGTTTGGTGCTTTATTCAATGCCCAGTTTAAAAAAGATTTAACAAAAAAAATCAATCTTACTTCTACCTTAAACCTATTTAATAACTTCACTGATGTAAATACAGCTAATCGAAAGAATATTGATGTAAACTGGGAAACCATGATCAATATGAAGCTGACCCAATATATAGGTGTTAGTTTCTACACGAATTTAATTCATGATAATGATGTTGCTATACCCATATATGAAGGAAACAACATAGTTGGATATGGTCCAAGGACACAATTTAAACGGTTACTTGGTGTTGGGTTCTCATACAAATTTTGACATCTATAGCTTTAGATCTTAAGGTTTGGATATTAATTACTTAAATTTGTGTTGAATTGAAATCGTTAACCGCTATATTATTTTCATTAATACTACTCTTCCCAGGCGTAGGTTTTAGTATGGTAGTTGATGCTTGTTGTGTTAAGGAGTATAAAACATGTTGCTCACAAGATTTTGACTCAAACTCCTGTCCGGCTGCTATAAATCAAGATGATTGTGACGATATTTTTCTAATCATAATCCCTCCAAATCAAATTGATTTTACTACACATGATTCACCAAATATCCCAGCAGGTTTACCGCAGTTAGTTAAAATTAATGTATATCCTTCACCTAGTCTAACCAGTAAACATAAGCCTACCTATTCGTCTTATTACAATACTTCTTACCATCCCAGTATTTTTCAGGTATTTTTATGTTAGTCAATAGTTTTCTAAAACTTTAAATTCTAACATAAACTTAATAAATACACATGAAAAACATAATAATTATGTTCTTACTATTGGTTGGATTAAATCTATCTGCCCAGGAGGAACATCAAAAAATAAAAGGAAAAGTAATCCTTAAAACAGTAAAATTACAAAAACCACTTGCAGGAGCATTTATCCATTGGAATGGAGAATCTTCTGGAATATTTACGAATGACAAAGGTGAGTTTATAATTCATCGAGATAATGGTAACAATAAGCTCATTGCCTCTTTTGCATCATATAGCTCAGATACGATTATTATCTCAAAACCAGACTCAACTTATACGTTGTTTTTGAGCGAAGAAAATAATTTAAATACAGCTGTAGTCGTCGCTAGACGAATTTCATACGGACTGTCAAAATTAAGTCCAAGAACTACAATTGTTTTAGGGGAGCGAGAATTCCAAAAGGCTGCTTGTTGTAATTTGTCAGAAAGTTTTGAAAATGCACCAGCCATAGATGTAAGCTTTAGTGACGCCGTTACAGGGACAAAGCAAATAAAAATGCTAGGGCTCGATGGATTTTATACCCTAATCGGTAGAGAATATATGCCCTCCGTTCGAACACTAAATTCATATTACGGATTATCTCATATACCTGCTGCATGGGTAGATGGAATTCAAATAACCAAAGGTGCTGGAAGTGTAGTCAATGGTCATGAAAGTATTGCAGGGCAAATCAATGTAGAACTAAAAAAACCGTTTGGAAAAGAAAAATTGATTTTAGATCAATTTGCTAGTTCAGGTGGACGATTCGAAACAGATTTTATGTATTCCAAAGACATTAGCAATAGAATAGCCACTTCGTTGCTCGTTCGCTATGGTCAACGATCATTAGAATTCGACAGAAACAAGGATGGGTTTTTGGATATGCCTAAAAGTGAAGATTTTAAAATCATGAACCGTTGGCAATTTTTTGCTGAGAATGGTTTAGAAGGAACTGCAAATGTTAGCTATCACAATAGTCTCAAGAAAGCAGGTCAAACAAACGCGTTAAATGCTAATCCAAACCCATATGAAATTGGAATAAATACAGAGGTGATCGATTTCTTTGCAAAACTTGGTAAAGCATCCAAAAAAAATGAATACAGTAGCTTTGGCTCTCAATACAATTTGAATCACTCCGAAATGACCAGCACATATGGGTCCAGTGAAAATCTAAAGCAGTATGTAGCACAGGCTAATCAAGGATATGTAAATCTTTTATATGAGAGTATTATTGGAAATAGTTTTCATCAATTTCAAACAGGGATATCATTTTTAATTGACGAAATCCAAGAAACATATGAAGGGTTTCGTTTTGAGCGAACAGAAGGTTTTGAACGAACAGAAGCTGTGTCAGGATTATTCTTTGAATACACCTATAAACCAAAAGAAACATTCAGCTTAGTTGGAGGTATTCGAACAGACTATAATACTATTTATGGCCTTTACTTTACTCCAAGGTTCCATGGAAAGTATCGTTTTAATAACGATAAAACATCAATAAGAACTTCAATGGGACTGGGCAGGAGAACAAGTAACCCTTTAGCTCAAAACCAAATGCTATTTGCTTCTGGTCGAGAGCTAGAATTTAGAAAGAGTAACCCAAAACTTGCGTATGGATTAGAACAAGAATATGCATTAAACTCCGGGATAAGTTTCGAACATCAATTTAAAATAACATACATGCCTGCAACGATTGGTGTTGATTATTTCAATACCACATTTATAAACGAAGTTGTAATGGATCGTGAAAATGCCGGAAAAGCCTACTTCTATAACGTAAAAAACGGAACTGTTGCGAATAGTATTCAAACTCAGTTAGACTTAGAACCAGCTCGACGAACAACTATACGAATAGCCTATCGAATGTTTGATGTTCAATCAAAATATCTGGACGAGAACAACTTATCTAACTTCACAACCAGACAAAAACCTTTTATATCAAAACACCGTTCATTTATAAATTTTACTCAAGGAACACGAAACGATTGGAGGTTCAATACCACACTTACTTGGTATGGCCCACAAAGAATAGCTGGAGCAAAAGATACATCGTTTAGCAACGGAGTATTCATGTATGACATTAAAGATAAATTCTCTCCAAACTTCATTTTACTCAATGCACAAGTAAGTAAAATAATTAAAAAAGAGTTTGAAGTTTACATTGGAGCTGAAAATATATTGAATTATAGACAACAAAATCCTATACAAAATGCTTTTAACCCTTATTCAGAAAATTTTGATGCTGGACTAGTTTGGGGACCAATTTTTGGCAGAATATTTTACGGTGGATTCCGATGGAGAATTAAATCATCTAAAAAATGAAAAAGAAAGAAATAACAATTTCAGATATTACTTGCATGAGTTGCGTGAGCAAAATTGAAAAACAACTCTACTCAAATACCTCTTTAGATAAAATTACAATTAATAAGGATAACGGGTTAACACTACTTGAAGGTGAAAATATCCCTCAAGATAATGAAATTCAAAACCTTTTATCAGAGATAGGAAACTATAGTCTTACACCACCAAAAAGAAACTTGTTTTCTAGTCCTTACAAACCTCTTGTTATAATTGTATTTTACCTCTTTGCCGTAACTTTAGCTATTGAATTCAATTCTGGTATTTTTATACTAAAAACATGGATGGGTAATTTCATGGCGGGATTCTTCCTTGTATTTTCTTTTTTCAAGATACTTGACATTCCTGCTTTTGCAAAAGCATATCAATCTTATGACATCATCGCCTCGAAAATAAATTGGTACGGATATATTTATCCATTTATTGAGTTTAGTTTAGGAATATCATATCTATTTTTTTATGACAGTGTCTTAACAAATTTAATAACGGCTATCATTATGTTTGTAGGGTTAATTGGTGTTTACAGATCAGTTATCCAAAAAACTAAGATACAATGTGCTTGTCTTGGGACTGTGTTTAATCTTCCCATGAGTTACGTTACAATTATTGAGGACGGGGTTATGCTGATGATGGCACTATTTATGCTTATTTAAACTACATATGAAACAAACTATTTTTATCATCACAAGCATCTGGTTTTTATCCGCAACCACAGGATGTACGACTGAAACACCGGTAAAAAATGAGGTATCAACAATGGATGTCAGCATCAATTATATGTTTGACGCTTCCAATTTTGAACTAAACAAGGAATATACCCTTCCTAGTAAAGAAGAAGTTAAGTTCAGCAGAATCTCATATTTGTTATCTAACTTTTACTTAATTGACGAAAATAATTTCAAGATAACTTTAAACGATCAATATCTTTATGCAGATATCGGAACTTCAAAAACTCAATTAACGCTAACAAATATTCCAAAAGGGGTATATACAGGCATTGGATTTTCAATTGGTCTTGACTCAAACACAAATCATGGTAATCCTAACATCTATGCAACAAACCACCCTTTATCACCTATTAATAACTCACTTCATTGGAATTGGAAAGGTGGTTATATTTTCACTGCAATTGAGGGTAAAACATTAGCTGACAATGAGAGCTTCATATTCCATCTTGCTGGTGCAATGAACAGAGTAGACATTGAATTAGCACACCCATTTACAAAAGGTGATGATGCACTTCATGCAGAGTTAATTTATGATGTTAAAGAATTATTTGAAAACCCAGAGGTCTATAATATAAAGACCGATGGATCGAGCACTCACAATGTATCAGATACTGTCACATTAAAGCTATTTGGAAATATGAACGATGTATTCACTATTTCTAATATTGGAAATTTATAAAATTAATGAAGAAAAGCTCAATCATAATATTATTAACTTTAACCATTATCTCATGTAAGGATGTGATAAATGAAATTCCTCAGAATCCCTTTCAAACAACACCTTATAATTTCAATTACAATACATCACTACTACCCCCTCCCAGAATTCCAGCCGATAACCCGATTACAATAGAAGGTGTTCAATTGGGTCGGATGCTGTTTTATGACCCCATTTTAAGTTCCGATAGTTCGCAAAGTTGTAGTTCGTGCCACAATCAAAAAAATGCATTTACTGACAATAATCAACAGTTTAGTGTTGGGGTTGAAGGCACAATCGGCAAAAGAAACTCGATGGCTATATTCAATTTAATGTGGCATATTGATGGGTTCTTTTGGGATGGTAGATCAAATTTACTCAGACATCAGGCTATTGAGCCAATAATTGATGAAACAGAGATGAATGAAACTATTGATCATGTAATCACGAAATTAAATCGTTCCTCACTTTATAAAGAGAATCTTCAGAAAGCTTTTCCAGAAACTACATTTAATGAAGAAATAATTGGGAAAGCATTAGAGCAGTTTATGCTTTCAATTATATCCTCGGACTCTAAATTTGACCGTGTTATGTTAGGATTAGAATCATTCACTGATGAAGAAAAAACAGGTCAAGTTATATTTAATTCTGAAGCAATTACACTTCAAAACGAGGTAGATCCAAACAATCCTCAAAATTTTGGTGCAGATTGTTTCCACTGTCACGGCAATAGTTTGTTTATGCGTCGAGAATTTTTAGCCAATGGTTTATCTGACAACGGAGACAAAGGTTTAGGAGGGGTAACCGGAGACCCAAGGGATGATTATAAATTTAAAACAACGTCACTTAGAAATATCGAAAAAACAGCTCCATACATGCATGATGGAAGATTTAAGACCCTAGAAGAAGTTGTACAGTTTTACCTTAGCGATATGAACGCTTCGAGTGCAGTAGACCTCTCTAATTCACCAAATCTACATGCCCTAAAAGACTCCGTATATCTTAGTCCAGAGCATAAAAAAGCACTTGTTGCATTCTTAAAAACATTAACAGACGAAAGTCTATTAACGAATGAAAAATATTCATCCCCATTTTAAAAAATAATATATTTGAAACATGAAACACACCATTTTATTTAGCTTATTACTAATCTCAACTATCCTTTTTGCAAAAAATATCACGACACAATTTGAAGTAAGAGGTAATTGTGAAATGTGTAAAGAAAAAATTGAAGAAACACTCGATATTCGAGGAATATCGTATGCAAATTGGAATACAGAAACCAAAATGCTTACTGTTAGATTTAATGATAAAAAAGTATCGTTAGATGACATCCATAAAATGATTAGTAATGTTGGCTATTCCACAGAAAAGATTCCTGCAAACAGTAAAAGCCAAGCCCAACTCAAGAAGTGTTGCCAACCTAAAGAACCTGCTAAAAAGTGCAGCACTTCAAAAAAAGGATGCTGTAGCAAATAAAAGGATATTATCCCTCCTAAATCTGTAATTAATATTACAAATACTGCTTATTCTGTTTTTCAGATTTTATTAACCAAATAAATCACTCAAAGTAGTATTATTTTACTGCATGAATAATCTTATTTTTGCACCCAACAAAGATTAAGATGGCAAGACAACTGCAAATACGTGAAGCACTTCGTGAAGCAATGAACGAAGAGATGCGAAAAGATGACTCTATTTTTTTAATTGGTGAGGAAGTTGCTGAATATAACGGAGCCTACAAAGTAAGTCAGGGAATGCTTGACGAGTTTGGAGAAAAAAGAGTAATTGATACACCAATAGCAGAATTAGGCTTTGCTGGTATTGCTACTGGAGCAGCAACAAATGGCCTTAAACCCATTGTTGAATTCATGACATTTAATTTTAGCTTGGTTGCCATCGATCAGGTTATTAATGCTGCAGCTAAAATGAATAGTATGAGTGGTGGTCAATTCACATGTCCTATGGTTTTTAGAGGACCAACGGGTAGTGCTGGTCAACTTGGAGCTCAACACTCACAAGCATTTGAAAATTGGTATGCCAACTGTCCTGGACTAAAAGTGGCTGTACTATCAAATTCATACAACGCGAAAGGTCTATTGAAATCTGCTATCATTGATCCAGATCCTGTAATCTTTATGGAAAGTGAACAGATGTATGGACTAAAGCATGATGTACCGGAGGAAGAATATTATATCCCACTTGGTCAAGCCAATATCCAGAAATCTGGTAATGATGTAACTCTTGTTTCTTTTGGTAAAATGATGAGAGTAGCAGAAGAGTCTGTAAAAATACTAGCTGAAAAAGGAATTGATGTGGAACTAATTGATCTACAATCTGTGAGACCTATCGATTATCAAACAATTGCAGATAGTATTAAAAAGACCAATCGATGTGTTGTTCTTGAAGAAGCTTGGCCTTTGGCCTCTATCTCGTCTGAGATAAGCTATATGATGAGTCAAATGGTGTTTGACCATCTTGATGCTCCTATAAAGCGTGTGACTACTTTGGATACACCTCTGCCTTATGCATCTAGCCTAGTTGAAACTTGGTTACCCAACGCAAAACGTGTAATCGAAGCAGTTGAATCTGTGATGTATCGATAAGGTTCAAGGGTTCTTATTTTTGAACCGTCCTTTACTAAATATTCTTATTCCGGTATCCTTACCTTTTCTAAGTTTTCTTTGTTCCTCCTCTGGCAATGAATTAATTTTCATACACTCATCAGAGCAAGTCCCTTCAAACTTTGATGAACACTTTGGACACTGAATAAACAATAAATTACACGCTTTATTCGCACAATTTGTATGATGATCAAAAGAATCTCCACATTGATGACATTGTGCGATAATATCATTACTAATTCGCTCATTTATCCGCTCATCAAAAACAAAGTTTTTACCAATAAACTTGTTCTTTAATCCAAGTTCTTTCGCGTCACGAGCATATTTTATAATACCTCCTTCCAGGTGATAAACATCCTTAAATCCTTTATGCTTTAAATAAGCACTGGCCTTCTCACAACGAATCCCTCCAGTACAATACATAACGATAGGCTTATCCTTTTTATCAGATAGCTTATTGACAACAAGAGGTAATTGCTCTCTGAAGGTGTCCACATCTGGACACCAAGCACCATCAAAATGACCAACCTCACTTTCGTAATGATTTCGCATATCAATTAGAATGGTGTCATCTTGATCTGTTAGCTTATTGAAATCTTCTACTTGTAAATAATTTCCTGGCAATGAAACATCAAACAAATCATCATTCAACCCATCAGCTACAATTTTATTTTTAACCTTTATTGTTAGTTTAAAAAAGGATTTACCGTCATCATCTACAGCAAAATTTAATCTAACATTCTCCAAAAAAGAAATTGAATCCAAAGCTTTCTTAAATTCTGAAATTAATGCTGATGGAACACTCAACTGAGCATTAATTCCCTCATTTGCAACATAGATTCTACCTAAAACACCTAGATTATTCCAGTGAAAAAAAAGATGATCTCTAAAAAGATGTGGGTTCCCAATTTTTGCGTATTTGTAAAAAGAAATGGTAGTTCGAGTTTCATCACTACTTTTAATCTTTTCCTTCAATTGTTCCCCATTAATTGTATTATGCAATTTCATGTTACACTTTATTTTTTAATGAATTACAGGACAAATATAGAACAGTGAATCAAATTCAATTATATTCGAGTTTTATTAATTTATGACTTATGAAACAAACTCAATATATTATTACTGCTCTATTTATTTTAATTTTTAACCTCAATCTATTTGCTCAAATTGATAAAGTAAAAGAGGTAAATGCTCGTATGAGTCAAGGGACAAATCGAGGCTTGAAAGTTTTAATTCCTGAAACTTCTCTGAAGGAAGCTATAAAAGCGTGGTCTAAATTGATGAAGGACTACGAATCTAAAAACGAGAAAATCAAAAAAGAAACAGATTATCTAAGCCCTGACGCAAAGATACCCGCTCTTGGAGAGCATCTGATAAATGTCTATTCTCAGTTTCAAGAGACCACAGAAGGAGTTTATATGATTGTTTTCTTTGATCTTGGAAATTCATATATCAATAAAGATATGCATCCTAAAAAAGTTGAATCTGCTAAAAAATTAATGAGCTCTTTTGCAACTCGTGTTGCTAAAGCGGCAATAGAGGCTGAGGTAAATGAAGAAAGCAAAAAGTTAAGTAAGCTCGAAAAAGAACTCAAAAGCCTTACGAAAAATAAAGATAATTATGAAGCAGAAATTAAAGATGCAAAAGAAACAATAGAGCTAAGGGAGAAAAGCATTGAAGAAAATTTAAAAAATCAAAATAACCTACAAAATGAAATTAATGAGCAAAAAATCAAAGTCGATAAAATAAACGAAAAGCTCAAAAAATTTTAAACATAGGCCTGCATTCAGACTCATAGTGGGATATTATAACATATCAAGTTTCTTACTCGTCAACTATCGAGACCCTGTGATTTATTATTGAAAATAAATATAATTAACCGTTACAAATTAGCAATGTTATTTCATTCATATAAAACTCAACAAATCAAAAATGGTATTTCATGCGTATATATAAGTATGAAGTATACTTATTATCTTATTTTGTTACTCGTAGTGTCTTCATGCAATGCCCAAAATGAAACTGACGATATGATGAATCAAGAAAAACCAACTACTGTAGAATACAATAAATTAACTAAAGCTGAGGAACGAATTATTATTCAGAAAGGGACAGAATATCCCAATACTGGAGAATTCAATAAACACTATGAAGATGGAACTTACATCTGTAGACAATGCAATCAGCAACTCTACCAATCCTCTTCAAAATTTAATAGTAATTGTGGCTGGCCAAGTTTTGA
>JADHMR010000049.1 GCA_016779945.1 Bacteroidia bacterium
AGAACTCTTTTCCTCAAAAAAATAAAAAAGAACTCAATACAATAGCTAGAAAATTTTATACTCATCTGAGTGATATCATTGTCGAAAGCGTCAAGTTGTTTAGCATCACACAAAAACAGATAGATCATAGATTTTCAATAAAGAATCCTGAAATTTTACAAACTTATTTTGATCAAGGTAGAGATGTAATCTTAGTTGGTGGTCATTATAATAATTGGGAGATGTTAGCTGTAGGTATCAATCAAATTGTGCCTCACGACTGCATTGGGATTTACACTAAATTAAGTAATCCCTTTTTTGATGACAAAATGAAATCGTCAAGAAGCAAATTTGGATTAAAAATGATCAACACAAGAGAGGTGACTAGTAATTTTATTAAAAAAAATAAAACTCCTAGAATGACCATATTCGGTGCGGACCAGAGCCCAACTTATAGCAAAAATGTTCATTGGACTAATTTTCTCAATCAAGATACTGCTGTTGCATTAGGCACTGAACGATTTGCAAAAAAATATAACTTACCTGTTATTTTTTGCTCTATAAAAAAGGAAAAAAGAGGGATTTATTCTGCTGAGTTGTCTGTATTAACAGAAAATCCTCAAGATACTGAGGATGGAGAAATTACAGAGATGCATACTTCTAAGCTTGAAAACCAAATAAATGTAAAACCTGAATTTTGGTTATGGACACACAAACGATGGAAACGCAAAAGATAATTTTGCGGCATAAGTTTATATTCGCATTCAGATGATTGCTATCCATATCACATAAATTTATCTCTTAATTGAAAATGAAAAGTCAGATACGAATCAAAAGATACCTCAAACGAATTTTGTATCGGTTCAATATTCATCGGTTTTTACCTTCTAATACATTAGAGACTTTAAGTTACCTTTCAAAAGCATCTCAATGGATTAATTCAAACAAGAATGTGCCATTTAGCAGTTATCCGTATTCAGGTTTTGATTACAATAACCGTTATGAATTATTTGAATTTGTTATCAAAAGCGAAAATCTTGATGCCGAAATTGATTATTTAGAATTTGGAGTTGCTCAAGGTAGCTCATTCAAATGGTGGACGGATAAAATAAAAAATAAAAATGCCCTATTTTATGGTTTTGATACATTCACTGGCCTACCCGAAGATTGGGGACCTTTCAAGAAAGGAGCTATGTCCAATGATAATACTCCTCCAGAGATCACAGGAAACCGGCACTCATTCTATCAAGGACTATTTCAAACGACCTTACCCCTTTTTTTAAAAGAATATTCCCCAAATCGGAAAATGGTTATTCATATTGATGCAGATTTATTTAGTTCTACTTTGTTTGTTCTAACCACATTAAACCCCTACTTAAAGAAAGGTGACATCTTATTTTTTGATGAATTTAATGTTCCCGTGCACGAATTCAAAGCTTTTAAATTATGGGTAGAATCATACTACATCTACTACACTGTCTTGGGTGAGGTCAATAACTATTATCAAACAGCTATTCGTATTGAATGAATTTAAATCAGGTTAATCAAGGTAAAAATGTTTTCATAGCTCCCTCTGCAACAGTTATTGGTAACGTGAAATTAAACGACAATGTAAGTGTTTGGTTCGGAGCTGTTATACGTTGAGATAGTGACCGTATTACTATTGACTCACAAACTAATATTCAGGACAATGCTGTAATTCACTGCGACCCTGGGAAACCTGCCATAATTGGGAAATCCTGTATCATTGGACATGGAGCAATAGTTCATGGTGCTCAATTATCCGATCATGTTCTCATAGGAATGAACGCAACTAAATTAAATGACGCTAAAATTGGAGCGTTTTCAATCATTGGTGCAAACTCATTGGTTACCTCAGGAATGGAAATACCTCCGAAGTCCTTGGTTTTAGGTTCTCCTGCAAAAGTTATTCGAAAAATAACAATTACGGAGGAGGAAAATATAAAAAAAAATGCTCTGGTATATGTTGAAAAAGCCTTAGAATACAAAAACTTTTACAATAAAAAATAATCTATTCTTGTTCAATTAGAAATATCTATACAGATATTCAAAATCAAAATAAACATCTGAAAATCTAGTCTTATCTTTGCAAAAAATTTATAAAAATATATATGTCAGTACTCGTAGGAAAAAAAGCTCCCCATTTTAGTGCCGGAGCAGTAATTAACGGAGAAGAACTTGTAGAAAATTTCTCATTAGATCAATATGAAGGAAAAAATCACGTGATCCTTTTCTTTTATCCCAAAGATTTCTCATTTGTTTGTCCAACAGAATTACACGCTTTTCAAGAAAAATTAGCTGAATTTGAAGAACGAGGTTGTAAAGTAATTGCATGTTCTACTGATACGGTTGAAAGCCACTGGGGATGGTTACAAGTAGCCAAAGAAAATGGTGGAATTGAAGGTGTAAATTATCCGATTATAGCTGATACAACAAAAACGATTACCACTAATTATGGCGTTCTTTTCGGTGATTATGACTATAACGAGAATAACGAACTTATCACAGATGGTCCTATGATTGCATACCGAGCTCTTTTCTTAATTGACAAAGATGGAATTGTAAGACATCAATTGGTCAATGATTTACCACTTGGTAGAAATGTAGATGAAGCAATTCGTATGTTAGATACTTTAATCCATCACGAAACGCATGGTGAGGTTTGCCCTGCAAATTGGGAAAAAGGAAAAGAAGCATTAACTGAAACCTTTGACGGTGTTGCTGACTACCTTGCTAATAACTAATCAATCAATAACCAAAAAAAAGGCAGCCTATGGGCTGCCTTTTTTTTGCAATATTATATCCTAGGATATGCTTGTTCTTACTTTGATTGCATATTCTCTTAAAGCTGTTTTTATATCTGAATTATTTTCCTCAACATATTCTTGGATAAAGATAGCGGCAAGCACATGAGTTAATTGTTCTCCCTCATCATCACCATCTATAGGTGTTGGAGTAGTTAAATCGTTATAGAGTGCCTCTTCGGCTGCTCGCAATTCATCCATAGATAAATTCTCAGCCAGTTTTTTAATCACCCCAATTTTCATGCTATTGAATTTAACATTTCAACAAGTTTATCCTCCTTGCTCGTAGCAACGCCCTCAACTAACTCACCATTTTTGAATACTGCAAAAAAGGGAAGATTATCAACTCCTCCTAACTTTCGAGCTACAGGATTATCCTCTGCATTTACATCCAAAAATACCACATCTGAAAATCGATCATCATTTGACAAACGTTTATATTTAGGTGAAAATAACTTACAACTTCCACACCAATTTGCAAAGTATTTCACAACAACTTTATCATTGGTTGAAAGCGAATCACTAAAATCTTTGTCTACACATTCTATAACTGACATAGTACAAAGATAGAAACCATATACAATGTTTAGCTATATGAAAATTGATTCAGATATAGAGAAGTATTATAGTCCACCGAATATGTAACTTTGTAGTTCATGAAGTACTATTTTTTGATTATACTATTTATACTAGGATGCTCTAAAACAGACGAAATATCAAAAAATAAATTTTCTGATGATGAGTTAATTCAGATTTATGAGTTGCAGGATAAAAGAGAGGGCAAGGCTCTACTTCCTTTTTTGAAAGCTAAAAAAGAAGAGCATCGTATTGCAGCAGCATTAGCATTTGCTAGTATTCAAGACACATTATCTATTCCTTACCTAAATCAAATGCTCCAAATTGACCAAGATCCAATGCCAAGAAGAGCAGCAGCTTTTGCATTAGGTCAAATTGGTCATTCATCAGCACTTCCATTATTAAAATCAGCATTTGATGGAGAACTCTTTAATAATAACCGAAGATATATTATTGAAGCAATTGGAAAATGTGGAGATTCTTCCACACTTGAAATTTTTGAAAACACATCGTATCAAGACAGTTCTATCCGTCTGGGTTGGGCATATGGAGTTTTAAGACTAAGTCAAAAAGGATATCATTCTGATAAGATTAATGAACGTGTGATCCAACTTCTAAATGATCCTTACGAAACCATTGCCACAATTGCAGGAGCATATGTAAAAAGAATGATTTCAAAAAATCAAAAAAATAGTTCATTGGATTCATTGGTAAACATAACCCCATATAATTCTGTTAAAAGTCAATTAAAAAGCATTAATAATCAACCCCAAAAACAAACTTTCAATTCAAAATGGCTATCAAATTATCTAACCGAAGATGATTATACGAAATCTCAAATGATAGAGCAGATATCAGGTGGTGATGCTATAAATTTTCTTCGAAATCAATTTTTAACCGACTCTGTTCATCATTCTATTAAAAATGAAGCATTTGTAAAATATTGTGAGTTATATCCATCTAACAAATGGGATATGGTAATTCAAGTACTCAAAAAATCAAATATGGCACTTCAGACTCTTGCGTCATATCAAATTTTAGAAATAGCTGATGAAAATCAATTGTCAGTAGATATGCAAACTGAAATTTTAGAATTATGTCAAGGAGCAATTTTAAAATTAGAACTTCCAAGACAAACCGAGACCTACATTGACTTGAATAAAGCTATTGCGAAACTTGGTGGTGAAAAGAGAAAGTCATTTGAACCAAAATACAATCACCCCATTGATTGGGAATTTGTAAAAACGATACCCTCAAACCAAGAGGTCAACATTCAAACTAATAAAGGATTAATAACACTTCAACTATTTGTAGATGATGCCCCTGGAACTGTATCTAATTTTATAAAACTGATTAACCAAAACTATTACAACAATAAATACTTTCATCGTGTAGTACCCCAATTTGTCATACAAGGTGGATGCCCAAGAGGTGACGGCTGGGGAAGTCTTAACTGGACTCAACGCAGTGAATTTAGTCACTACAACTCTTTTAAAACTGGAACAATTGGTATTGCTTCAGCTGGTAAAGACACAGAAGGGGTTCAATTTTTTATAACACATTGCCCAACGCCTCATCTGGATGGAAGATATACCGCTTTTGGACGAGTAATTAAAGGCATGGATATTGTTCAAAAGATTGAAGTAGGTGATATGATAGAGAGGATACAAACTATCAACTAACTAAATCTGAAAACCTAAATCTAATACCCTAAAAATTTGTTATTCAATTACATGGAGTTCAAACTCGCTTGGAGGAACATTTTTAGGAATAAACGTAGGAGTATAATTACAATCTCCTCAATCATTTTTGCTGTTATTTTTTCAGTGACCATGCGAAGCCTTCAACATGGTGCATACGATAATATGCTTAAAAATATAGTTGGTAACTACTTGGGATATGTTCAAATTCATTACAAAGGTTTTTGGAAAGAAAAAACAATTGACAACAGTTATTATATTGAAGATTTAGATTCACTAAATAATGATCCGACAGTAGCATATATCAATCATAGAATTGAGGGGTTTGCTCTTGCTTCTCATGAGAAGGAGTCAAAACCTGTTGTGATACTTGGGATAAATCAAACCGCAAAAAGTGAGCAAACTCAAATTAAAAATAGTTTAATAAATGGTTCTTTCTTATCTAATGAAAGTAATGGAATTTTAATTGGAAAAGGATTACAGAAAATAATGAATATTACTATTGGAGATTCACTTATTTTCTTAAGCCAAGGATTTCAGGGCTCGATAGCATCTGGTATATATCTAGTGATAGGAATAGTAGATTTAAAAACTCCTGATTTAAATAAGCGAACTGTAATCATGAGTCTAGATAATGCCCAAGATTTCTTTGGGATATATCACATGGCTACAAGTGCTGTTATTGGTCCGAAAAATGAAAAATGGGAAAAGACGGAAAAAAGTATTCTCAATCAACTAGACAGTTCCAAATTTGAGGTCATGAATTGGCAACAAATGCTACCTGAACTTAAACAGCTTATTGATGTAGACCGAGCTGGAGGCACTTTTGTTCTAATTATTTTATATAGCATCTTGACATTCAGCTTGTTTGGGACTGTGCTTATGTTGGCTGAAGAACGAAATTTTGAATTTGGTGTTCTTGTGGCTATTGGGATGAGAAAATCAATAATTACTCGCATTTCATTGTACGAAACACTAATCATGTCAGTAGCAGGAGTGATTTTAGGGTTGATATGTGTAATTCCAGTGGTTACTTATTTTCATTTTTTCCCTATCAATTTAAGTGGTCAAATGCAAGAAGTTGTCGAACAATTCGGGTTTGAAGCTATCATACCAACATCGCTTGATCCATGGATTAGCCTTACCCAAGCTCTAATTGTTTTCGCAATCACCCTTGTTGTAAATCTGTACACACTCATTAAAATTAAAAATATTCAACCCACCAAAGCAATGCGAGCATGATTATAAAGATTGCATTTAAAAATATTTGGAGAAATAGTTTAAGAAGTTGGACTGTTATTATTGCTATTTCACTCGGAATTTTTGGAGGATTAGCGGTCATCAGTACAGCTACTGGATTGAGTAAAATGAGGCAGAATAATGCCATAGAAACATATATTAGCCATATACAAATACATGATACCAACTTTCTTCAATACGCAAGAACAAATGATACCATTAATCAAAAAACTGATATACTCTCCTTCTTAAATTTATCTCAATTGGTAAGTGGGATCAGTACAAGAATAAAAGCTGAGAGTTTTATTCAAAGTGCGGGAGGAACAAGCGGTGTCATCCTAAACGGTATTAAACCCGATCAAGAAAAAAGTGTAACTCGTATATACCAAAAATTAGAAAAGGGTAACTATTTTCAAGATTATAAAAGAAAACCACCTATCATACTTAGCCAAATTTTATCTACCAAACTAAATGCTAAAATTAATACAACAGTTCAATGCTCATTTGTTAATTCAAAAGGAGAGCCTGCTGTTTGTCTCTTCAAGGTAATTGATATTTTCCAGACAAATAATTCAATGTATGATGAGGTCAATGCGTTTGTGAAAGCAGAAGATCTAAAGTCCTATGCTCAATTGTCTGGAATCCATGAAATTGCCATAAAACTTGAGAATGAATCGAATGTCGAATCATTCCGAAAAAAATTAATTGAAAATTTTCCTAATCACCAAATTGATAGTTGGAGAGGCATAGCACCCGAATTGGGTTATGCTGACAAGATGATGAACCTGATTTTAATCATATTCCTCATAATCATTATGCTTGCTCTTGCATTTGGTATAATCAATACCATGTTAATGGCTGTTCTTGAAAGAAAAAAAGAACTAGGTATGTTATTGTCTATTGGAATGAACAAGAGAAAAGTCTTTGGAATGATTATATGGGAGTCTATTTTTTTGGCACTATTGTCTGGACCATTAGGCCTAGTCTGCTCCTATGTCACGATAAGCATATTTGCAAAAAAGGGCATTGATTTATCGTTTGCTGCATCAGGATTAAAAAGTGTAGGTATTGAAAGTACAATTTACCCCTTCGTTGAGAATAGTTTTTACTACATTATTAGTATACTGGTAATTTTAACAGCAATTTTATCATCGATATATCCGGCCATTAAGGCATTGAAATTAAACCCATCTGAAACATTAAGAACGGCAAATTAAAAACCAATGATATCTATAAAAAATATCCATATGACCTACCAATCTGGTGACATTAAGGTTCAAGCACTTCAAAACATCGACTTGACCATCAATCCATGTGAGTTTACGGCAATTGTAGGCCCATCAGGATCAGGAAAAACGACGTTACTTAATATTATTGGTGGATTAGATTCGCCAACAAAGGGGTCTGTAAAAATTAATGATACTGACATCACACAACTTCCCGAAAACGAGCTCATTGATTTTAGGCTTCATCATATTGGTTTTATTTTTCAGAGTTATAATTTGATACCTGTATTGACAGCAAAAGAAAATGTTGAATTTTTGATGCTCTTGCAAAATAGAGAAGAAGAATTCAGGAATGAACGCACACTTAAGCTATTGAAAGCAGTAGGTTTAGAAGATCAAATTCATAAAAGACCTAATGAAATGAGTGGTGGTCAACAACAACGTGTAGCTGTAGCTAGAGCTCTTGCAAGTAAACCCAGTTTTATTCTTGCAGACGAACCAACTGCTAACTTAGATAGTAAGTCCTCAGAAAATTTACTAAGTATCATGCAAAAACTAAATAAAAACGAAAAAACTACTTTCATATTTAGCACGCATGACCAACGAGTTATCGATAAAGCAAATCGAATTGTCACCATTGAGGATGGAAAAATAATCAGTGATACGTCTCAGTAGAATAGTCTAAAAAAATAAAAAGACTTCTTCACATCAATATTTCATAAATTTGACGTTATAATTCACATGAGGATTATTCAACTATTTTTAATCATGCTAACAAGCATAGTGTCTATTGCTCAAATTGGAGGAAGTAGTGCATTTGCTTTCGCACTTATTGAAAATAATGCTAGACACACTGCTCTTGGTGGAGTTTCAATAGCAAACACAGATCACGATCCTGCTGCAGGTTTCCAAAATCCAGCTCTTATAAATCATCAGATGCACAATAATGTATCACTATCTTATGCTAACCATGTAGCAGATATAAATTATGGTTTTGGAAGTTATGGTAAAAAAATTGATAGCATTCATGCCATGACGTTCAATATTGGTTTTTATGATTATGGAAATTTTATTCGAACAAATAATGCTGGTGATATTATTGGCGAATTTGACGCTACTGACTATACTTTTCAAGTTGGTTTGAGCAGAAAAATAACCGACAAAATAACTATTGGTGCAAACGGTAAATTCTTGTATAGTGTTTACGAAGCATACGTCAGTACAGCTGGTGGCATCGATTTGGGAGGACAGTATGCTGACAACGACCAACTGATGAATGTAGGATTTCTAATCAAAAATATAGGTTATCAATTTATTCGATATTCTGAAGATAGCCCTAGAGAGTCCATCCCTTTTGACATACAAGCTAGTATTAGTAAAAAACTTGCTCATAATCCTTTAAGATTTACACTCACTCTTCATAACCTACATCGATGGAATAACTCATATGTAAATACAAATGCAAGAAACAAAGAAATTGACTTAGAAACAGGTATCATAAAAAATCAGAATTTATCTTTTGGTGATAAGGCCATGCGACATGTCATCTTCAATACTGAATTTATTTTCTCTGATAATTTTCAAATTAGAGCTGGTTACAATCATCAAAGAAGAGCTGAATTAGGACCTGAAAATAGGAAAGCATCTACTGGATTTAGTTGGGGTTTTTCTATTGGTGTAAAAAAACTAATGATTGGTTATGGAAGTGCAGGTTATTTCCCTGGGATAGCTTCCAATTATTTTTCAGTGTCTAGAGATTTATCTAGTTTTAAGCAAAAGGTAAAATAATCAACCTAATTCTCAATAAATTATTAAAATCTACCACTTATTTAATAAATCAAAAAATAGGTTTATGTTTGAGCAATATTGAACTCAAAAATTAACATAGCAATTGATGGACATTCGAGTTGTGGCAAGGGAACCCTTGCAAAAAATATAGCCAAAGAACTTGGCTATTTGTTCATAGATAGCGGTGCAATGTATCGAGCTGTGACGCTTTATTTACTTAATGAGAGTATCACACTCGAAGAACTTCAAGAAGATCCAGCAATTCTTGGAAATATAAAAATTGAATTTAAATATAATTCTGAGAAAAAATTCTATGAAACCTATCTTAACGATGTGAATGTTGAGGATGAGATTAGAAATATGCGGGTTTCAAGGTTTGTAAGTCCAGTTAGTACAATCAAAGTTGTCCGAGATTATTTGGTAAAAAAACAGCAGGAAATGGGAAAAAATAAAGGTGTGGTAATGGATGGAAGAGACATCGGCACCGTTGTTTTTCCAGATGCTGAGTTAAAAATATTTATGACTGCTAGCTCGGAAGTCCGAGCAAAAAGAAGATATGAAGAGTTATCCAAAAAAGGGATACATATCAATTATCAAGAAGTCCTACATAATATCAGAGAAAGAGACCAGATGGACAGCACAAGAAAAGAAAGCCCTCTAAAGAAAGCTGAGGATGCAATAACTCTTGACAACTCTTCAATGACTAAAAATGAACAAGCTAAAATTTCTCTTCAGTGGGCCAAAGGTGTCATTGCTGCCATGACAGAATCATAAGCTATTTAGCAAACTTAATTGACTATAGTTAGAGTACCCTTATCAATGTAAACATTATTATCCCAACCTCTGTATCGCACTATCCAAAAGTAAACGTTGCTAAAGGTTAAGTCCCCTTGTTTATATTCTCCATCCCAATTTGCATTTTTATCAGTGGACTGAAAAACCTTCTCCCCCCATCGATTATATATCTTAATTTCAAACTCACGGACAAATACATCACTCCATCCGAATACCTCATTCAAATTATCTCCGTTGGCAGTTACAGCATTGGGGATAAATACTAGTGGAGGTTGTATCAAATAAATATCGTTACTTCGACTAGTTGCATCTTGACTACCAGGACCTTCATAGGCTAGAACACTATACCAATATCCTCCCCAATCAAAATCTAGATCAGAATCTCTGTATTCAACCAAAGGGTCAGCCAATCGAACAATTGGTCGTAAAGAACCTGTGTCTACTGATCGAAGAAGCTCATAATCCATCACTCCTCCATCCCATGTAATGTAATCATCCCAACGTAAATCAAATTTAAATCGAGGTACTTCAGATTTTTTATTTAATGCCTCTCCCCTAATCACAATTGTACAGCCATTGTTACTAAAAGCACTTAAGTGTCCGCAATCATCCACAACCCGAATTTGATAACAATAAGAAGTCGTATTTACATTTACATTATTATCTACAAATATGGTATCATCAATATTTGATATTTTGGTTAAAAACTTATAGTTCCCTTTTTCACGGGTTCCTTTGTATATTTCGTAATACCCAAAATCGTCTTCCTTTGATTTTAGAAAAATAACTTCTATGGATTTACCATTTACGGTTGCGGTTTTCAAATACGTTTCTTCAACTGGAATTTGACTCTCGCGAGTACTACTCAAAAGATAGGATCGAACACCCCACTCATTACAGATATTTTCTACTACAATATAGTAAGTATAATCTCTATTTCTTGGATCAATTACATCCAAATCTGTATACGATCCACCCAACTGGTTAAGTGAGTATGTTAGAATAGTGGTATCTCCACTAGGATCTATACGATATAACGCCATTCTATTAAAATATTCAGATGCTGGCGTTTGCTCCCAATCAATTCTAAGTTCTTGATCACTCACAAAATTCAGACACAATACATCAGGTGGTGGCAAAAGTGGAGTAGAATCTATCTGTATTATAATAGAAGTTAGACTATCAGTATTATTGGGACATCCCCTATCTTCTGCACGAACATCTATTCTAAATGATTTACCTGCATTACCACATGGAAATAAGAAACTAAAATAAGCATTCAATGAGCCCTTACCAATCATAGTATCTTCATAGCTTATCAAACTTGACCTTAAACTGGAAGGAATATCAAAATAAACATACAATGAATCACCTTCAGGATCTGTAATAGGATAATTAAAAGAAAACGTATCTCCTATTTGAATATTCAACGTATCTATTACATTGGTTACAAAATTTTGAGGAGATATACTTGGGGGTAAATTAAACGGCACCACAGCCATTTTGAATGATGCATTACTACATCTTGGGCTAGGATTACTTTCCGAATATGCTCCTGGTGTCGTGGGAAAATCGCTAATTCTGGAACTCAGAGGATTTTCTGGACAGCTAGAGCAAACACTCTGATAAACTATACCTCTTTTATCAAATCTACTGGTACCTCCATCAACGTGATCTCCTGTTTGATTTCCACCAAAATAAGTTGCATAAGACAAATCTGCCATGTCTTCCTCGAAAACAACCAAATGAAAATCTTGACCATCTGTAGTTTTTTGAAATGCGTCAGCACTTAAGGGCATATTTGACAGTGTTTTCCCTGGAATATCCTCTGAATTACTTCCCCAACCACTAACATATATCTTATTGCAATCATCAACCAAAAAAGCATTAATTGTGATATCAGGAATATTACCTCTACTCCCATAAACTGAGCTAATCAATAACTCGGAAAGGTCAGGTTTGAATTTCGAAACGAACTGTTTCCCATTATTGTTAGAATATACAATTCCTTTGGTAGGTAGATTACGCTCAGAATGACCTACCACATATACATTACCGTATTTTCCTAACTCTAGCTGTAATATCTGATCATAACCAGATGTTCCGTAATAAGTGGCTTGCTTCACTTGGCTACCATCTGCACTTATTTGGGCAATAAATCCATCTGTTTCACCCAATTGGTTCTCAGAGTATGCACCTGGTGTGGTAGGTATATTTCTACTACTAGTACCTCCTGCAATGTATAAATCCCCATCTGATGAGATATCTATACTGTAAATAGCATCAGCTCCCGAACCACCAAAATAGGTACTCCATCGAATAGCTGTGAGGTCTGGATTTAAACTTATAATAACTCCATCTTGTACTCCAGATGGTCCAGGTTGAAAAACACCAGAAGTGGTAGGAAAATTAAATGATGAGGAGCTGGTTGCAATAAATATATTACCGGCGTTATCTAGATTAACCTCGCCACGATAGTCATCTGCATAAAAATAACGTGTATCTCCGTTATCGTTGATACCATCGCTACCAAAACCACCTATGAATGTAGAACCAATCAATGCAGTACCATTCGCATTAAATTTGGAAACTACAATATCCTCGTCTCCATTATAAAATCGGTCTACTGCACCCGATGTAGTAGGATAGTTGGCAGAAGTTGAAGTTCCAAAAACGATTAACTGATTATTTTTATCTACTACTAGACTGTGTGGATAATCATTCGCATTACCTCCTAGATAGGTAGCATAAATTAAATTCTGTCCATTACTTGAGTATTTGCTGATGGCAATATCACAAGCAAAGGTATTGGGCTCACCACCGTTAAAAGTAACATCAAAAGCACCTGGCGTGGTGGGATAAGCACCATTTAAAAATTTTGTTGGACTTGTAGCAATACCTCCAGAGTACAAATTGCCCTCATCATCATAACTGGCCGTAAAACCAAAATTATCTACCGTACTCCCTGAGTAAGTAGAAAATATTAATTCTGGATCTATAATAGTCTTAACTTTAGACTTAAAAAAAATTGACTCGAAACCAATGTAATCACCTTGATCAATATATTTCATCTGAATGAGCTTCTTTTGCCCATCGTTAACCTCAAATGACAAGGGCATCACCTCGCTAAATTCTCCAAATCTAGTCTTCATCACAATTCTATCCGATTGAACAGACACCCCATCATGACCATCTATTTTAAAACGGATATCTGACAACTTTGCCCCTGGGTTAAGAATGAAATTATATTTAAACCGTTCTCCAATAACCTCATATTCTAAGTCTATATGAGGATATATTGACAGGAAAGTCAACTTATTATATTTACGTACACCTCCTACCCATTTTGACGTATCGTTACCTGTGTAATAATTGTAGTAAGCTTCGCTAGGTTCTTCATATTTTGACTCACTGAAATTTGCCCCCTCAAATGAATATTTCAACATTTGAAAATGGAGTGTGTCTACAAAATCATCAATGGTAGAGCTGTGATTATGCATCAAATTGTCGTGATAATGCATTATCATTTTTGCCCATTTTTCTTGATCGTGAAGAAGGACTTTAAAACCATCACTCTCCATAAATATCGAATGCGTGCTGAAATCAACTCTTGAAATCACGGATTCATCAAATTGTCCTTTATTTTCTATTATACCATCTGCCTGAACACTGCCGGAGAAGAGTAATAAGATAGCTATGAATAATTTAGTAATCCTCATATTGAGTTTGCACACATAGTGCTTATTATGCAATTTAATAAAATCGTGGTACAAAAATGGTTTACCTTACTGGATTATACGCAAATGTGCTAACTACATAGTTAAATTGACGTCCGTCTGACAAACTAACTTGAACATCAAATTCACTTTTTAGAGGTAACAAATTTTTATTGTATGTTGGTTTAAACACCAAAGTTGGTGCTCCATAACCCTCTAAATAAGGTTCTACATTAACATCCAAAGGCTTACCGTCTTGCATTACTTTTACAGTGGCATCAGTCAAATCTGCATACAGTGAGAATGTCCAATTTTCCATCAACATCAATTGTGGCAAATAACCCTTTGGAGGCCAACAAATGGGTTTATCCATATAATCTGCAGAATCAGTAGTACCACTATCGTCTAACGCCCAAATTACCGTATAATCATTAGTGCTTCCATGACCATAAACACGACCATTAGGGTATAATAGCCAACGTCTGTTTCCAGCACTCGGATTCTTATCATCCATGATATAAGTTACAGCCATAGATGTGTTAGCTTCTTTAATCAACAACGAATGTTTTGCCGCATAAGCTCCCTCACTACTCCAGCATCGCCATGTTTTTGGAGGCTCATGACTCAAAGCATTATTCGCTGTCATCATTAGAGCTGCTTTCTGGCAATACTCATTAGTGGCTTCATCAAATAATACCTCTGGTACACCTGCATTTCTTCTGAAATAATTTATTCGGTCTACTACCTTATTTTGAATTTCACTATCAATCGTTCCTTGATCACATCCACCAACTCTTCCATTCCAAACATAAGGTTTGATATCCTTACCATTAATATCCTTACCTTTTGTTCTGGTATTAAAATAATTTTGGAAAAAATCCTCTCGGGCAATCAACTCAAGTTGATCACCATGATCTTTATTCGGAAAATACTCCATTAATTCAGCAACCACTCTTCTCGCAGTACTGAACTGGTTCTCAGAAACTAAAAGCCCTAAATACTTAGAATTAATCCCTTCTAATTTATCCAATACTTCACTGGATGGATTAAACGCAAATTCATCTTTCACCAACCTATATATGGCTCCTTGTTCATCAACATTTGTTCTAACCACCTCTTTTTCTGCTATTATCTTGGAGCGAAGAACTTGAAGGTCTTGATTTTCTGGGTAAAGCTGAATTGCTTCTCGTAAAATAAAACAAGCAAATGGTAACGATTTTGTTTGATAGGTATAGTCTGCTATAATTTGCCATCTTGACAATGTATCTGAACTCAAACTACCCTCAGTAGTCATATTTATATATTTATTAAGTACATATGATGCACTTGAGTAATGTGAATAATGCTCAAAATACTCTGCTAGTTTCCACAAAACATTTTCTTCTTTCTTCTCAATAAAAATATCCGTTTCTTTTATAGTACTTGATTGCTTGAGTCTATTCTTCTGTATTTTTTCACGGGTAAACTGACTGATTAGCGTATCCGTCTCAACTAACTGATTATTTGTAACACTATTTTTTATCAAATAGATGTATATTGAATTTTCCTTTTGCAAAAACTCTTCTGCTGTTGGAACATAAAATAGTACCTCTTGCACATAATCTAACATAAGTTTGCTAGGGGGCATATCTTTAATTATATCACTGGTTATCTTCCTCAGGTAAAAGTTTAGTTTAGCATCATTTCCATGTAATTTTCTGCCATCCGTAATTAATGCCAATGCACTATCATACTTTTCATCATTCCAATACTTATCAATAAAATAAACTAAAGGATCAACTTCAATTTTAT
>JADHMR010000050.1 GCA_016779945.1 Bacteroidia bacterium
TTATCAATAGTTTTAACCATATTTATAGCAGGATGTTACCAAGACACGATTCGTCCAGATCTACTTCAAGAATATCGGAACAAAATGGTTGTTACCTCAATTCTTACCTCTGGTAAGCCCGCAAATCTCATACTTACCATTAGTCTTTCAGCAATTGACACTAATAGCTATAGAAGCATTCAAAATGCTAATATTGAAATTGAAACATCATCTGTACCTAAGCAAATAATGACGAATGTCCCTGGTGACACGAATTATGTATCTAATGTCATAGGTAATGCAGGTGAAAGTCTAAGCATCAAAATAAAACACTCCGATTTTAATTTAAGTGTTTCATCTACAGTAGCTTTTCCGGTTTCGGTTGGTGCAACTGCTAATCTAACAGTTGAAGGTGGTATGGATACTTCTGGACTACCAGGAGATTTGATTCAAATAGCATTCAACGATCCGAGCAATCAATCCAATTATTATCGACTAAAAATCTATTATTTGAGCCAAACCACGGGAATTTGGATTCCTCTAGCTTTCACAAAATCAGATCCGTCATTAACAGGATATAACTCCTATATTTTAAACGATGCCAGTGTGATTTTTTCGGATGAGTTATTTAATGGTTCCAATAAAGTCATTAGTACTGTTGCTCCAAGTGGGATCGTTTCCTCCAATACTGGAGATAAATACAAAGTTGAATTTTCTCATATTTCCAATGATTTCTTTGAGTATTACAGATCGCTCCAGCGTGCACAAGATTCCAAAGAAATTTCTTTTCAAGGGGGATATAATAACGCGGTGGTAGTTCATACCAACATCAAAAATGGTTTAGGTATTTTAGCTACTCAAACCAGTACCACAACCATTCTCAAATAATAATCGATGTTCAGTTGTTATCAGTTATTAGTTATTGAAAATTAATTGTAGCTTGCGGCCGTTTCATATGAATATCAGATTATTTATTCTCTTAAATTTATCAATACTTCAATTTGCTGTATTTGCTCAAAGTTGCACTTTTAGAGGATTTGTATATGACAAAGAAACGGGGATACCTTTGGTATCGGCTATTGTAACTTTTCAATCGTCTAATCAAGGTGCTTATACCAACGAACAAGGATTATTTGCCATTGCAGAATTAAAACCTGGCAAGTATGTTTCTTATGCAACCAATGTGGGCTATGACACGGTATTTTTTTCCATAGATGCAAAGCCCGACAAGGTAATCTCTCATAATTTCTACATCACCTCAAAAAGTAAGCAGTTAAATCAGGTGTATGTAAGTGCTGATAAAATCAGAAAGACTAAAGAAATTAATATTTCCAAAACTACTATCAAACCAGTTCAATTAACACGAATACCCTCAGTAGGTGGTGAGCCAGATTTGGTACAATATTTACAAGTGCTACCGGGTGTTGTTTTTTCTGGTGATCAGGGTGGACAGTTATACATTAGAGGAGGTTCACCGGTAATGAATAAAGTTTTACTGGATGGTCTTACGGTTTATAATCCATTTCATAGTATTGGTCTTTTTTCTGTTTTTGATAGTGATATCCTCAAATCGGTAGATGTCTATTCAGCGGGTTTTAGCTCAGAATTTGGAGGTAGGATTTCTGCAATTGTGGATGTGAAAACTCGCGATGGGAATAAAAATAAGTTTTCGGGCAAAGTAAATTCAAGTCCTTTCAATTCTAAAATCTTACTGGAAGGTCCATTAAAAAAGTACAAAGCAGGGGAGAGCAGCAGCAGTTATATTGTTTCATACAAAAATTCGTACCTCAATAAGTCTGCTCCTATATTTTATCCAAACGTGAACGACGGTATTTTCCCCTATTCGTTTAGTGATTTGTATTCAAAATTGTCTTTTAACTCTGCCAAAGGAAGTGGTTTGAGTGTTTTTGGTTTTAATTACTCAGATGCGGTAGATTTTCCAAACTCTACATCGTACAATTGGAAATCTCGAGGTCTCGGAACTAAGTTTCTGTTAATCCCAGAAGGGAGTAAAACCATTATTGATGGGAGTGTGACATTTAGTAATTATCTCATCCAACAAATAGAGTTAGACAGTCGGCCAAGAAAATCGGGCATCAATGGATATAATGTAAATCTTAATTTTTCTCGATTTGTCAATGAGTCTGATAAGGTAAAATACGGACTTGAAATGAATGGGTTTAGAACTGATTTTGAGTTTTATAACTCACTAAATCGGAAAATATCCCAGAATGAAAACACCAGCGAGATTAATGCTTTTGTCAATTATCTGAAGAATTTTAACAAGCGATTACTTTTAGAGACCGGTTTGAGAATGCAACGGTATGCCAGTCTTCAAGAAACAACCCTAGAGCCTCGCTTAAGAATGAAATACAACATCACTAAAAGAGTTCGTTTTAAAGCCAGTACAGGGCTTTATTCTCAAAATCTGATGAGTGCTGTAAGTGATCGAGACGTCGTAAACCTATTTTATGGATTTTTAAGTGGACCTACCGATTTGCCAGAGACATTCATGGGTGAGGAGGTAACCACCAAACTACAAAAATCTAGACATGCTGTTGCCGGATTTGAGTTTGATATTAATTCGATTTCTGAGGTGAACGTGGAGGGATACATCAAAGATTTTACTCAAATAACTAATATTAATCGGGATAAGATATTTGACAACACCAGAGAAAACCAAGAAACAAGACCCTATTATCTCTATGAGAATTACATTGTTGAAAATGGGGAAGCTTATGGTTTTGATGTTACATACAAATTAGAGAACAAGCAATGGTATCTATGGAATGTTTATTCTTTTAATATCGTAAATCGATATGATGGCAGGAGAGAATATCAACCTCATTTTGATCGTAGACATAACATTAATATCGTAGGTTCTTATGATTTTGGTAAAGATTTGGTTTGGAATGCCAATGTCCGATGGAATTTTGGTTCAGGTTTTCCATTCACGCTCACCCAAAATTTCTATGAACAACTTAATTTTAATGGAGGAGCAAGCACAGACTATACCTCTACAAATGGCGAATTGGGTATTTTATACGACGATTTGAATAAAGGTAGATTACCGTATTATCATCGGTTGGATGCTTCAATTAAACGAAGAATCCAGTTTAAGCAACTCGATAAGAACTCAAAAAGGAAAGCAGAAATCATCGCTTCAGTAACTAATGTATATAATCGTCAAAATATTTTCTATTTTGATCGAATCAACTACAAACGCGAAAATCAACTTCCTTTATTGCCTAGCTTGTCAGTGAGTTATTCATTCTAGATTTGTTG
Source organism: Bacteroidia bacterium (assembly GCA_016779945.1). Lineage (GTDB taxonomy): Bacteria > Bacteroidota > Bacteroidia > NS11-12g > UBA9320 > UBA9320. The sequence goes on from JADHMR010000050.1 coordinate 3,265, forward strand.
AGCAATCAAATCATCTCCATAGGAGACGATGAGCAGGACTCTTCCAATATTATCTTAATAGACGTATTGTTTGGTGATTCTTGATATGAATTAAAAGAAGATATGTCTTCTTTCATTTGCTGATACACTTCATAAAGCGGTCTGTTGTGCGATAATTCCTCGAGCAATTGAATGGTCTCCTTGGGAGGAAGTTCGTTGTAGATGAGTTGAAGTAATTTGTCTTGAGTAGGGTCTTTTACCATATTGTTTGATTTGTAATTTACTCTTTTAACGCTACAAAATTGGTTTTAGTGTTAAAATTATTTTTATATGCACTAATACCTCAATACAAAATTTTCTTTGGACAAACTTGGATCAATCCATACGATACCAATAAAGAATAAATCAATGGTAATGGAAACTTCAGGTCGATTTTTTATTTGTTTCCATGCTTTTTCCATAGAAGGCGAATAGTGAATATCGTCGAAAATAAAAATGGTCTTTTTATGGCTATTTTTCGTTAAAGTATCAAAGTAGGCTAGAGTAGGCTCACAGCGGTGATTGCCATCTATATATACGAGATCAAATGATTCTTTAGCAACCTCATTAAGGGTATGATTAAAGTCTCCCGTGATGCATTTAATCTGCGATAATTTAAGGTTTTTCCATACCTGTTGGGCTTCTTGGGCTACTTGTTCAGAACCTTCCAATGTTGTCACGCTTACTGATTTATCATAGGCAAGATAGGATGTTGTAACTCCAAGAGAAGTACCCAATTCTATTATTCTTTTAGGCTTTAAATGCTGGACAATCTTTCCTAATAGTTGAGCGTATTTTCTTGATTTTAGCGAGTTTTTAGCAATGCTCTTTATTTTTTTTTGATAGGTCTTGCCTGATTTTCCAAAATCAATAAAATCGATGGTCTTTTGACTGGATTCTAGTCTTTTTCGTTCATATTCAGCAGATGGATTTATTGCATTATGAGCAACATTTACGACCTGATTAATAAAATCAAACACCAGTGGTGAGTGAACACTATGCTTACCTTTGGAGGAAAAATAGTATCGGAGATACTTTAAGAGAATTGTTAGTCTACTATATGGTTTTTCGTCAATCACTTAATCTTCTTTACCCTCAGATTGAGGCTCTTTAGTAGCGTCTCTTTTTACTTGCTTGATGGTACTGATTTCTTTTTTGAGACGATCTATTTGTTTTTTGGTTTTACTGATTTTTTGTTCAAAATCTTTTAGCATTTTATCTGCGGTTTTAGAAGCAGCAAAAAATGACATATTAGTCTCAATACTTGCTATTTCTTCGTTCAAGCTTGATATTTTACGTTGGATATTTCGCTCCTCTTTTTCAAGAGTTTGATTTCCATTATTGGACTGGAAGATTTCAGAATAGTGTGAAGATAGGTTAGCTGCTTTTTGTTCTTCTATTTGTTGGCTGTATTTGTCATAGACTGCTTTGCTGGCGTTATCATATGCCTTATTTATTCGATTGACGTGTTTATGAGGGATAAATCCAATGTTTCTCCATGAAGCATTTATTTTTTTCAAGGATTGGAAGGCTGTTTTATTTTCAGTTTTACTTGAGGCAAGTTCTTGAAGTTGAGCAATTAGTTCTTCTTTTTGCTTAAGATTTTCGTTTTCGACTTCCCGTTTACCAGCATTGGCTTTATTTTTTGCATCAAAGAAAAAATCACAAGCTCCTCTGAATTTTTTCCAAATTTTTTGATTGAATTTATCAGGCACAGGTCCGATTTTTTTCCATTCAGTTTGTATCTGTATTATTTTTTTGGAAGTAGTTGCCCAATCGGTACTTGTTTTAAGTTCTTCAACTTGCTTGCAAAGCGACTCCTTGAGTTTTAAGTTTTTATTTCTTTCTTCATTTAACTCACCAAAAAATATCTTTTTCTGGCTAAAAAAGTCATTACGATTACCATTAAAATTGATCCAAACAGCATCTTTATTTGATTTTGGAACAGGCCCAATTTTTTTCCATTCTGCGAATAAATCATCAAATTGTTTTGTTTTTTCAGACCATTCATTCGGACTTCGTGCCGTAACTGCATTGATAAGTATAGCTTTTTCAAGGAGTATTTCCTTCTTTTTTAAATTCTCAATTTTATGGTTTTCGAGTTCTTCTATAGTTTTTTGTTTAGCTTCATGAACAGCATCTGATGCTTTTTTGAATGCTTGCCAAAGAGGTTCATTACTTTCTTTGGGCACAGGGCCAGTGTTTTTGAACTCCTCGTGGTATTTATTAAGCATAATAAAGCATCTTTTTATGGATTTTTCATCCATAAGACTTTCTACTTTTTTTGTTAGCTCAATTTTGTAAGCGAGATTTTTCTGACGATCAAGTTCTTTTAGCTCTATATTAATACTGTGATTATCATAAAACTTGTTTTGTAAGAAATTGTATTTGTCCCACAATTCGTTGACTGATTCTTTGGGAAGTATTCGAATGGATTTCCATTCCTTTTGAATTTCTTTTACTTGATTTATAGTTTCAAGCGTTTCATCCTGACTAACAATTTCTTCTAATTTGACGAGTAATTTTTTCTTAAGAGCTAAATTTTTCTTCTTTTCTAGTTCAATTCGTTCTTTCTCTTCCTTTAACGCTTGTTTTATTTGTTCTTCAATAGCACGTATTTCATCAATAAGGTGTTGTTTAGAAAAATTAAATTCTGTTTCAGAATCACTGTTTTCTTTTTTGAAAATAGCATGCTCCTGATCTTTTTCTGTATTGTATTTATCGTAGAATTTTTTTCTAATTATACCAAAATGATCAAAAGCCATTTTAGGAGTTTTTACGAGTAAAGTCTTTGCTACATCTAATAGTTCGTCTAAGGATTTCTTATCTATAGTCGAAGGATCAAAATTATCCGTTGGGATTTCGTCATTCACAGTCGTTGTTTTTTGAACAGGATTAATTTTGTCAGTAGTCGTATCATTAGGACTATCATTTACCATTGTTTCATTCACATTGGTTGGATTTTCTTCACTCATATATTTTAAAAAAAGAGTTCAAAAATGGTACATTTGACGCAAAATGACAACAATACCTGATATAAGTGAAATCAAGATTGTGGAGTGTCCTAGAGATGCTATGCAGGGTATTCTTGATTTCATACCAACCAATGAAAAGGTTAGTTATATCAATGCACTATTAAAGGTGGGGTTTCATACCCTAGATTGTGGCAGTTTTGTGTCGCCAAAAATTATTCCTCAAATGAGGGATACTGAAGAGGTTTTGGACTCCATTGATCTTTCTAATTCCTCAACTTTATTGTCCGTGATCATTGCCAATGGAAGAGGAGCTGATGAAGCTGTAAAATACAAACAGGTTCAAAATCTAGGTTTTCCGTTTAGCATATCAGAAACTTTTCAAAAGAGGAATACCAACAAATCCATCATAGAATCTATTGATACAGTTAAATATATCTTAGATGTTTGCTCTGCTAATGATAAGCAAATGGTTGTTTATATTTCAATGGGATTTGGAAATCCATATGGAGACGAGTGGAATGCTGGTATTGTGAGTGATTGGATTGGTAAATTAGCCGATCTCGGAGTGAAACAATTTTCGATATCAGATACAGTTGGTGTTTCTAATGAACAAAGTATTGAAGCTGTTTTTAGTAAATTTAAAAATAACGATCAAACACTTGATATAGGTGCACATTTTCATACGACCCAAGATGCTTGGGAGGGTAAGATAAAATCGGCATACGCACAAGGTTGTAAAAAATTTGACGGTGCAATCAGGGGCTTTGGTGGATGCCCAATGGCAAAAGATGATTTAGTAGGAAATATGCCGACTGAACGACTACTTGATTTTTTCAGTAATGACGTACTTCAACTGAATCTTGAAGAATTCCAGAATTCAGTTTTGTTAGCTGATCAATTATTCAAAAACTATTTGTAGCCAATACTAATTTTTTTGGCTGTATGTATAGAATTACATTCTACGGTAAGAAAATAAACACCAGGAGACATATTGGATACATCAATGAATTGGTAATCATTTACTTTTTGTATTAATACACCGTTGCTGTTAAATAACTTTACCAAAGGTTTTTCTTGTGCAATAGATGGGTCTATTTGAACAGTTACGTAATTCTGGGCAGGATTTGGATATACGGATATAAGATTGGAATAATTATACCGCTCAACATTACCAGTAGTTGATACTGCAATATAGTCTTTGGTTGTTTTGGTATTTGTTCCAAAATCATTGGCTATTTGTAACGAAACCTCATAGAATCCAGCTTCTGAAAATGTAACACTCATTTTTTCAGAATTTATATCACCATTAGTTATGTTAAATGTGGTTGGTTTAAACGACCAATTTCTGCTGGTTGGTTCTTGACCAGATGATATGTCCTCAAAAGTTATGGTTTCATTAACCAAAGCATTTGTTTTACTTGCCTTGAAATTTGCTAGGGGTGCAAGATTATTAATGGTGATTTTTCGAATTACATGACTTGCTACAAGTAAGCTATTCTCGGTAGCATACAAATTACCTTGATTATCCGTGGTAAGACCACTTAACTCTGTGAATGCAGCTGATTTACCCGATCCATCAATTATTTCAAATTTGTTTACATCACCCGCAAAAGTGGTTACCGTATTATTTTTTTCGTCGATTGCTCTGATTGTATTCTGGTCAGCGACATAGATGATACCATCTACGACAGTTATTCCCTTAGGTGACTTAAAACGAGCATCTGTAAGGGTGCCATCTACTTGTATTGGATCTGCCATAGTTGTTGGCCCGGCAAGTGTAGATGTTTCACCAGAATAGATATTAATCTTACGAATATTTGTATTCCAAGGGTCTGATACTACTATAGAGTTATCGTTGTATATAGCAACACCCCATGGAGTTCCAAATCGTGCAGAAGTACCAGAAGTACCGTCACTAAATCCCTCAGTCAAAGCTTGACCTGCAAGCGTTGTGACTCTTCCGGTGGATGAGATTTTTCGGATAGTCATATTATCATAATCAGTAACGTAAAAATTACCATATTTATCAATGGCTATATCTGTTGGTTTATTAAATCGTGCAGCAGTTGAAACGCCGTCAACACTGCCAGAAGTACCATATCCTGGAAGACCGGGTGTAGGCATTGCTCCAGCAAATGTGGATACAACTTGACCATTTCCAAGGTTTACATATTTTTCGATTTTACGAATACAATGGTTATCAACATCTGCTATGAATATATTTCCGTTTGCATCAGAAACCATACCGCATGGGTTTCTAAATGTAGTTTGTATACCTGAACCATTTTTATATCCCTCAGAAAAAGAAGGGCGTTGAGGACTTCCTGCCCGAATATGTACTTTATCTGTAACTAATCGAATTTTATTTTTTTCTGAAATGTAAACATTACCCGACGGGTCTAAGCATATTCCTTCAGGTGAACTAAAGTATGATTCGAGGGGGTTTAAATTTGAGGCTGATTCATATTTATTCTCATAGTCATCGCTTGCTTTACCTGCATAAGTGACCACATTTTGAGCAAATATTGAGGTAGTTAGTCCTATCGTAAATATCAGTGTGAATGTATTTCTCATATCTTATTATTCTTGTAGCGTGTTTATAAATTCATTGACTCTTTCCTCAATGGTTTGAGAAACATTATTGTAATTTCTTTTCTTGAATTTATCACCTGTTATGTTTTCATAAAGTTCGATGTATCGTTGTGATATTTGTTGGATAAATTCATTGGGCATAGTTGGCATAATTTGACCTTCTAGACCCTGAAAATCGTGGGCAATTAACCATTGTCTTACAAATTCTTTGGAGAGCTGCTTTTGTTGTTGGTCTTTTTTCTGGATTTCTTCGTAGTCATTTTTGTAAAAGTACCTCGATGAATCAGGTGTATGAATTTCGTCAATGAGCATGATTGTATCCCCTTTTTTGCCAAATTCATATTTAGTATCAACAAGTATAAGGCCTTGTTTTTCAGCGTGTTTTGAACCATATTCATACAGTTCTAGAGCATATTTTTCGAGTTTATCTAAGTCTTTCTTTTTGATCAGACGTTGAGCAATAATATCTGCTTTGGTTATATCTAAGTCATGACCACTTTCTGCTTTTGTAGATGGAGTTAATATGGGTGTAGGAAGCTTGTCGTTTTCTTTGAGACCATTGGGTAGGCTTACTCCACAAATTTCTCGTTTTCCAGAACTATATTCTCTCCAAGCATGCCCTGCTAGATAACCTCTAACGACAAACTCAACAGGGTATGGTTCACATTTATAACCAATGGTTACGTGTGGATCTAATTCTTCTATTTTCCAATTAGGGACAATATGTTGTGTGTCATCTAAAAATTTTGATGCAATTTGATTTAACACTTGCCCTTTAAATGGAACAGGATTAGTTAAAACATGATCAAATGCGGAAATTCGATCACTTGCTATCATTACTAGGTGTTTGTCACCAATCGTATAAATATCACGTACTTTACCTCTATTAAAAGAAACCTGGTCTTTAAAGAAGAAGTTAGTTGATAATAGTGTGTCTTGGTCTAGTTTGTTCATTGTTTTGATTTATTCAAATGTAAAAATTTGTACCAGTTTGGAGTACTTACTTAGTTAGTATTTAATGTTGATAAAAATTCTAGCGTATTTTTATTATCCGCAAAATCTTTTAAATCAGGATATTGAGCCTTTCCGAAGGGAATAACATCTGTGGAAGAATAATTTCCAACAATACACTGAATGTCCTCTTTATTTTTTGAAATGAAGTCATCAATTTCATCAATTGATTCATAATAGTCATAATGAATACATGCGAGCGGAGATAGTAGGTCTCGTCTTCTTTTGGGTAGAAGAAAACCGGTGTCCAGGTGTTGTTCGCTATTCATTAATAAGAGTGCTTTGTGATATGTGTAGTTGTTTGCGAACTTATTATGGTTAATTAGATGGCTATAATCCATTATGCAATCGAGGATTTTCTCAATTGGTCGCCCATTAGGAATAAAGAGTAGACTTACATTCCTACAACCTAATCCAAAATAGGTGAGTATATCATGGGCTAGTAATTCATATTCTTTTTCGGTTTCTGACCCGTCTAATATTGCGATAGATTTTCTATTTTTTCGTAGTAATCGGGGTAAATGTTTGAAATAGGACTCAAAATATCGAAAAGAATTATTACTGCCAGTCGCTATTACTGCATCAATAGATTGAAGTCGTTCAGTTATAACGATTCGATCGTTAAGTTTTGGGTTGTATGATTTTAAACAGTTAATTAAATACTCAATGACATAGGGATCGTCACTCGAATATTTGACCTGAGCAGTATGACCCATCAATAAAACGCAGAGTAAATCATGAAATCCAACCATAGGAATATTGCCTGCCATTATAATACCAATAGTTTGGGGTTTTGGTGCTATTGGATAGTCACTAATAAATTCTTGGATTTTATCTTGAGTTAATGAGGCTTTCCAATGGTTTATACTTTTCCAATAATTATCGGATGTTAACCAATTATTATTCGCATAGGACTGATTTATAACATTGATCAAATCTTGATTTTTATCTTCAAGTATTGAGGACAAATGACAAAAGGCCGAAATGAGATCTTTTTGCGATATCATGTTTAATACGAATTTGGTGCTTGCAGTCATAGAAATTCACTAAACATCAAAATATTTACCCACGATATGTCCATTGTTTAACCAATAGTATACATATCAAGCAGCTTAATTGACTATTTTTGAATAAATATTTAATCAAACTTGTCAAGGGTATTAGCTTTAGATTTCGGGGGTAAACGCACAGGAATTGCGACCACAGATCCGCTTCAGATGATTGCATCACCTCTGACAACTGTAGATACACCTGATTTGATGGATTTCTTAACCAACTATTTTAAGGAAGAGGATGTCAGTACTCTAGTTGTTGGTCAACCAACGCGTCATGATGGAAGTTTTTCACCAATTGAGAAAGATATTTTGTTGTTCATAGATAAGTTTAAAAAAAAGCACCCAGATATAATTGTTCATCGAATAAATGAAATGTTCAGTTCTAAAGATGCGATGAAGGCGTTGATTGATAGTGGTGTTAAGAAGAAAAAAAGGAAGGATAAGAAATTATTGGATAGCACAGCTGCTACCATACTTTTGCAAGAGTTTTTATATAAGTAATGATATATCCCATACGTGCATATGGAGACCCGGTATTGAGGGCAAAATGCGAAGAAATCAAAGATTTTGATAAAGAATTAGATGACTTAATCGAAAGTATGTATAAAACCATGGATGCCAGTGACGGAGTAGGACTAGCTGCACCTCAAATAGGAAAACCTTTGCGATTATTCATGATTGATTCAACTCATTTTAATGATTACAAAGAAAAGGGGACGCGTCAGGTTTTTATAAATCCACAAATTATTGAAGAAAAAGGTGATGAATGGGCTTTCGAAGAAGGTTGTTTAAGTATTCCTGATGTTAGAGAGGATGTTATTAGAAAATCATCGCTTAAAATCCGATATCAAAATCAAAAAGGGGATATGCTGGAAGAAACTTTTGATGGCATGAATGCCCGTGTAATTCAACATGAATATGATCATATTGAAGGGGTATTATTCATTGACCATATCTCTGCTTTCAAACGCCAGCTCCTCAAAGGAAGATTAAGTAACATCAGTCGCGGAAAGGTTAATGTACGTTATCGTATGAAATTTCCTAAAAGAAGTTAATGCTTGATTACTTAAAAATTTATCGTCCATTAAATCTATTTTTCATGGGTTTAGCTCAATTTTTTTGTGCTTACTATTTAGATCGATTCGCTACCTTAAATTCAGTTATCAGTAGTGGTTTATTTTGGTTGGTCATAGGAACTATTTCGTGTGCCTTATTTGGCTACTGGATTAATGATTACTATGATCAAGAAAGAGATATTCAGAATAAAAAAAGACCGTCTTACATAGCTAAATTAGCTCCAATTACAGTCTATATTCATTTAATCATATTTGTATTTGCCGCATTACTTTCAGGTTATTTCATGGGTAGTTGGTTTCTGATTCTTTTTATATTCTCAGTTTTAATGCTATTCATGTATAGTTGGCGGTTAAAAGACATTCCTGTAATTGGAAATGTGATAATATCTTTATTAAGTTTTTATAGCATTTACAGTATCATAATGCTAACATCTTCGGTTGATGGCTTTTTAATTCTTCATTTTAGTGTCTTTTCTGGATTAGTCACTTTTTGTAGAGAAATCATAAAAGATATTGAGGATATGGAGGGAGATAAAAATTATGGTAGTAAGACTTTGCCCATCGTATTTGGAATTAAAATAGCAAATAACATCGCTTATCTCATTTTACTATTTTTAATTTCTATGCTAATATTCTCTTATTCTTATCAGTCACAATATTTTCAAGGGGTTCATCAATATTTATTTTATGCATATTGTTTAATTTTTATTGTATTGCCCTTGTATAAGGTAGCTATTGACCTAAGACATGCCCAAAAAAAATCGGATTACACACATTTAAGTTTATTGATGAAGTATATCATTTTCACAGGAATTTTTTCCATATTATTTTTTTAATTTCGCTGTTTAAATGAGAGTATTACTGGGGTCTAAATCACCTAGAAGAAAAGAACTTCTAAGCATGTTAGAGATAAGCTTCGAGGTTGTTTCAATTGATTGTGACGAAAATTTTCCTGAGGATATTCCACCTATTCATGTAGCTGAATATTTATCTGAAAAAAAATCAAATGCCTACAAGGCCCTGCCAGATTCAGATCTACTAATAACTGCTGATACCATGGTTTTGGTTGATAATTCATTATTAGTTAAACCCGTTAATAAAGAAGAAGCCTTACAAATGTTAGACTTGATTAGCGACAGGACTCATCAGGTAATTACCGGGGTAACAATGCGGACTAACTCTAAAAAGATTTCATTTTCAAGCACAACAGATGTTACCTTTAATGCTATTGATTCGAACGATAGAAAATTCTATGTAGATAATTTTTCAGTAATGGATAAAGCTGGAGGATATGGAATTCAAGATTGGATCGGATTATCCCACGTAAAATCAATCAAAGGCTGCTATTACAATGTAATGGGATTGCCTACAAGTATGTTATATAAGCGTTTAAAATACGATTTTGGTCATGAAATTTAGAATATTATTTATTACTATTTTATGTTTTGTGACCTCATTTGTAGATGCACAAAATGAAGATTTAAGCTATCAATTAATGACAGGATATGAAATTAATTATTTTGGTAAAAATGGTTTTGTTCATGGTCGATTAATTAAAAATAAACACATAATAGAAACGGGGATTAATTATAATTTTTCGGATGGTTTTTCGGATAATCCCGTTTTGGGTATTGGAGCATATTATGGCTATCAGATTATGAGCACTGAAAAATGGAAAACTGCGTTAGGAGCAGAGTATAGACGACAAAAACCACTTAAAATTGTGAACATTCAAACTTGGTGTTACTCGACTTCAATAACCTATAAATACAATGAACAATGGTCATTACTCTCAAGAATAGGCTATGGTGTTGCAACCGAACGATCTGCCTCTGCCGGTAGCTTTGATCAGTTTAATAATCTAACAGGAAGCTTATCAATATCATGCGTATATCAATTTTAATTCTTAGTTGTATTGCAATTCTGAGTTGCAATAAGTACGAAATAAAGAAAAATTCGGTTTTGATTTTTGGTCATGGAGGTATGGGGTTTGATAATCTTAATGGTCAGTTCGCACCTAATTCTGTGGCTAGTATATCAAAAGCCCTTGATTTTTACGATTTAGATGGAGTAGAAGTTGATATTCAGTTTACAAAAGATGGAAATCTGATTGTGTTTCATGATGATTATTTGGAAAATTCCACACAGTGCATGGGGTTAGTAAATAGCTTGAATTTCAGTGAAATCGGTGAATGTTATTATAGAAAGCAATTTTCAAATCAATATACTGAGACGATTATTTCATTCGATAGCTTAATTACATTGATAAATACCAATTGGAATCAAAAGTTATTTAGTTTGAACATTAAGAATAACTTTAACGTCCCTTTTAAAATAGACTCATTAGGAGGATTTCTTAATCAAAAGCTTCAGAAACTTAATTCTACCAAAAATATCTTCATTGAGTGCAATGATGCCAATTTACTATACGCATTAAAGGCTAGAAATAATTACCAGTGCATGCTAGTTTCAGGCCTAGATAGTATAGGAGCAAGGGATGTTATCAGGTTTGATTTAGATGGTATAGTGTCTAAATTTGATGATATAAACTTAGATTTCAAGCATCAACTAATTGATAGTTCAAAAAAGGTAGTTATCTATGGACAAAAGTCCACTATGGATTACAAAAGTGTGCATTACAAAGATGTTTATGGGGTGCAGATTGACAACCCAATAGCCGCTTTGAAATACTTTAAATATTAACTAGCAGAAAGATTATAAAGTTTCTCGTATTCAGAGAGTTGAGATCTTAATCTTCTTCTTGCAACAAATATTCTTGTTTTAATTGTACCAATTGGAATACCAATTTTTTCAGCAATTTCATGGTATTTGTATCCAAGTGTATTCATTTCAAAAGTGATACGTAAATCATCAGGTAAACTATCAATGGCATTTGATAAATCTTGTTTGATGAACTTTGACTCACCATTATTATGTGCATTGAATGTTTTGGCGTTATCTATAATGAACTGTTCATCTTGTGTATCCATAAAAGTATTTCTTTTTGTAATCCTTCTATAGTTATTGATGAAACTATTTCTCATGATCGTGAAAAGCCATCCCTTCAAATTGGTACCTTCTTTAAATTTAGAAGAGTATATAATAGCTTTCATTAGCGTTTCTTGTACTAAATCGTTTGCATCATCCATATTTTGCGAAAGTTGGAGAGCATAGTTTTTTAGTGTTGGTTGCAATTCTTCAAGCTTCTTTTCGAAATCTTTATGATTTTTCATTTTGTTTAACTTTATGACGCAAAAGTAAAACAGAATCGTAGAAAAACTAAATTTTGTTTAGTTTTTTTTATAAAAAGTTGAGCAATTTTGCAATTCGTTGATAATCAACATTATATAGGTTTTAATTTACATTAATATGACAATTTTGTGACTTTTTGTTTATGTAATACACAAAATAGGTTAAACAAAATGAATCTATCCTATGTTTGTTAGTTATGATAGCTTCAGCAAGTAGAGTCGAACGATTTAATGCAGCACATAGATTGCATAATCCAGATTGGAGTGATGAAAAAAATGAGTCATTCTATGGGTTGTGTAATAATCCCAATTACCATGGTCAT